>NZ_VISU01000011.1:0-197883 GCF_007827625.1 Micromonospora sp. CNZ297
TTGGTCGATTGCTGTCTTACCGGGAGCCTCGTCCTACCTGGACACCGGCCTCCCACACCGCCCGTGACCTGCGCCGTCACGATGAAAATGGCTCAATGCGTTTGGAGTCAGATGCCGTACGTCGGCGTGGATGCCGACCTCGTCGGCTTGCCCTGGTGGGTGGCTGGCCTAACCGGCAGGCAGGCGATCCAGGGCGAGGCGCCACGTGCTGTGCGGCTTGTCTACCCATGCTCGACGAACGCGTCGCGACACTCAGGCAGGCGTCTCTCTAAGAGGTACCAAAAGCCACTATTCGCCAGAAGAGCCCACCAGCCGGCTTTGGGTCGGTTGAGGGACACGGTGTGGCGGCGGTGCGCGGCTCGGACCGTCTCTGGGAGGATGGACCGCCTTTGGCAGGATGGGCCAGCGTGATTGTCGGCGACGAGCGCGAGCCGGAGAAAAGAGCAGGGGTGGTGTGACGTGCGGGAGAACAGCCGGCGGTGGCACGAGGTCACGCCGTCCGAGTTCCCGCACGAGCGGGAAGGCCTGGCCCACGTGCGCGAGTTGCTGCCCGACCGGAGCCCGTTCCACGCCTGGACGAATTTCGAATTTCGTGACCGAGACGGCAAGTGGTATGAAGTCGATGCCCTGGTGCTCGGAGAACGCCGGCTGCACCTGGTGGAGCTGAAGCACTACCAGGGCACGATCACCGGAAACGCGTATCGGTGGCAGCGCGGCGGGCGGAGCGAGGATTCGCCGCTGCTGCTGGCGCGGCGTAAGGCCCAGCGGCTGAAGGGCGTGATCACCGACGCGTTGCGCCAGCTGCAGCCGAACCTGGACTCGCGGCATGTCCCGTACATCCAGCACAGCGTGTTTCTACACGCGCCTGATGGTCGGTGTGCGCTGCCGCCCAGCGAGGCCACTGACCTGTTCGGCCGGGATGACCAGCAGGCGCGCAGTGGCCTGCCCAGCATCGCCCAGCGGCTGCTGGAGCCGCCGCTGCCCGGCGAGCGGGCCGGACTGATCGACCAGGACGATTTGCTGGTGGCCCTGTTCGAGCGGATCGGCTTCGCGCTGCGGCGGGAGCGGGAGGTGGGCTCTTGGCGGCTGGTCGGCCCGCCGCTGGCCGAGGGGGACGGCTGGCAGGACTGGCCGGCCGAGCACCGGCTGGCCCGCCGCGATCAGGCCCGGATCCGCTTCTTCGTCAGCCGGCCGGGTGCCTCGGAGGCCGAACGGCGAGGCATCCACCAGCTCGCCGAGCGCGAGTACGCGCTGACCAGCCGACTGCACCACGACTGGGTGCTGTGCCCGCGTGACCTGGTCGAGGACGAGCTGGGTGTGGGGCTGGTCTATCCCCGTGACGACGAGTTTCGCAGGCTGGACCTGTGGCTCGACGACCACGGCGACGCACTGACTCTGGTCAACAGGGTGCTGATGATCCGACAGCTCTCAGAAGCGCTGGCCTACGCCCACCGCCACCACGTGGTACACCGCGGGCTGACGCCGGCCGCGGTTCTGGTGCACCGAAGCGGTGACGAGATTGAGGTACGGCTGGGTGACTGGCAGGTCGCCGGGGCCGACAAAGCCGGGGCCAGCCGCACCCCGGGCGGCAGCCCCGTCTCCGGGGAAGTGGCCACCCGCCTATTCGCGGCACTCGAGGGGCGTGCGGCTGCGGACCCGGAACAGCAGCGGGCGCACGCCTACCTTGCCCCGGAGGGGCGCTGGAACCGCGACGCTGACCGGATCCGGCTGGATGTGTTCGCCCTCGGCGCGTTGGCTTATCACATCGTGGCCGGGCGTCCACCGGCCGGTAGCGCCCTCGACCTGCGGGACCGACTGACCCGCGACGGCGGTCTGGACCTGGTGGCCGATGTGCCCGAAGTGCCTGCGAGCCTGCGGCAGCTCGTGCTGAATGCAACCCGGCCGGTGGTCGGCGAGCGGCTCAGCGATGTACAGGCATTCCTCGCCCAGCTCGATCAGGTAGACCGAGAGACCCAAGCGAGCGCCGCCGGGGTGGTGACAGACCCGCTGGAGGCGGCCCCTGGCATGCTGCTTGGCCAGCGGTTCGAGCTGGTGGGCCGGCTGGGCTCGGGCTCAACCGCGGTCGGGATGCTGGTGGCTGACCGGGCGGCCGGTGGCGAGCGCCGCGTGCTCAAGGTAGCGCTCGACGACACCGCTGCGGCCCGTCTGCGTGGCGAGGCCGAGGTGCTGACGGCGCTGGCGAAGGTCAACCATGCGCGGCTGATCCGCCTAGTGGAGCCGGAGCCGCTGCGGGTGGGCAACCGCACCGCCTTGTTGCTGGAGAGCGCGGGTGAAACCACGCTCGCGGGGGTCCTGCGGGAGCGGCCTCGACTGTCGCTAGACCTGCTGGAGCGTTACGGCACCGACGTGCTGGAAGCGGTGGTGGCGCTCGACAAGGCCGGCGTCGACCACCGCGACATCAAACCGGCCAACCTGGGGGTACGCGAGCAACGCAGCGACCGGGCCAAGCACCTTGTGCTGTTCGACTTTTCGCTGTCGCGGGCCGGCGCCTCGGCAATCGAGGCCGGCACCCCGCCGTACCTCGACCCGTTCCTCGGCACTGCAGCCCGGCCCACCTGGGATTCAGCCGCCGAACGGTACGCGGCCGCAGTAACCCTCTTCGAGATGGCCACCGGCCAAGCACCCCGCTATGGCGACGGCCGCTCCAACCCGGCCGTGATTCCCGACGAGGCCACGATCGATCCCGGCCTGTTCGACCCGAGCGTGGCCAGCGCGCTGGTCGACTTCTTCCGCCGCGCACTGCGACGGGACGCCCGCGAACGCTTCCACACCGCGACGGAAATGCTGGGCGCGTGGCGTGCCGTCTTCACCCATCCGGCCACCACAGTTCCCAAGGACGCCGACGATGTCGCCGCGGCGGCCCGGCCCTCGACCCCGCTGGCGGCGTCCGGCCTGTCGGCTCGGGCCCTGTCGGCGCTGGAGCCACTGCGGCTGAACACCGTCGGCGACCTCGCCGCCGTCGACCCCGGGCTGCTGTCGCGCCTGCGCGGCGTGGCCGACCCCACACGCCGGGAGGTCCGCAGCCGAGCCAAGCAGTGGCGGGAGCGGTTCGGCCCGACCACTGGCCGCGTGCCGATGCCGGACCGAGCCGCCGCGGATCCGATCGCCGACCCATCCAGCGCAGCCGACCTGCTGCTGCGGGCGGCCCGTACCCCCACCCGTCAGCGGTACGTGGGGCGGCTGCTGGGCCTGGACGATGACGCGTCCGCGACCGACGCGTTCGCCTCAGTGACCGACCTCGCCCCCGTTCTCGGCCTGGGCGGGCAGCCGCAGGTGTCGCGGGTGCTGGCCGACCTGCAGGAGACCTGGGCCGCCCACGCCGACGCCCGGACCCGGCTGGACGCAATCCTGGGCCGGGCCTACGAAGTCCTCGCAGGCCTCGGCGGCCTCGCACTCGCCGATGAAGTCGCCGCAGCGCTGGCACCAGAGCCGGAGGAACTGCGGTCGGTCCGGATTGTCGCCGGGCTGCTGCGCCTGGCCCTCGACCGCGCCGAGATCGTGGAGCGGGGCGGCGGTGATGCGCCGCCGATCGTGCGACGCCGGCGCGGGGGCGGCCGAGGGCATCTTGTGGCCACCGAGCCGGCTCTGCTCGACATCGCCGACGCGCTAGGCGGGCGCGCCAACGACCTAGTCACTCGGGCTGTGGACTCTGGCGAAGACATCGTGCCGGTGGGTCGGGCGGCGGCACGACTGCGTTCGGCTTGGCCCTCCGGATCGGCCGCACCGGACGACGTCCGGCTGGTTCGGATTGCGGCGCGGCTGTCTGCTCGGGCTGCCGCATCGCGCCGGGGCGAGCTACATGATCGCGACCTCGACCCAGCCGCCGCCGTACGGATCGCCCTCGGCGGACTGGCCCCCTCGGAGCAGCTGACAGTGCAGGACCTGGCCGACCGGGTCCGTGCCCGATTCCCCGACCTGCCGGCGCTGCCCACCAGACCGCGGCTGGACCGGGTGGTCAGCGACGCTGGGCTGCCGCTGCGCTGGGACGGCGAGCACTACGCCGTGCCGTCCCGCCGCAGCGACACCACGCTGGCCAGCCGCGCATCGGTGGTGGCCATCGAAGTCACCACCACCGCCAGAACCGCCGCCACCGAGGAGGACGCGAGGCTCGTCGACAGCGTACGCAGCCGCGCGTTCCTGGCCCTCGGCGTCGCCCCACAGCGGCTCGATGCCGCTGCCCGAACTCTGGCCGAGCGGCACCACGCGCGGGTGGTCGACGTGACGTCGATCCTGCTCGCCGCCCTGCGCGAAGAGGCCGGCCGCCGCGGCGTCTCCTGGGACGCGGTACGCGCGGCCGATGCTGCCGAGGCGGGCAGCCGGCCGGCACAGGGCCTCGCGGCTCTGGTCCGTACCGTGATCCCCGCAGTCGAGGTCGCGATCGCCGAGGCCGCCGACGGCGCGGCCGAGGGCACCCGACCAGTACTGGTCACCGACGCCGCGCCGCTGGCCCGGTATGGGCACGCCGAGGTGCTAACCCGGCTGGCCGATCCGACGACGCGCCGCCGGCAGGCGGTATGGCTGCTACTGCCCGAGATCCCTGGGACCGGTGCGGCGTTGGACGGCATGCCGCTGCGGCTGGGCCACGGCGGGCAGTTCCTGCGACTCGACGACGATTGGCTGCGCGCACCGACGGTGGAAAAGGAGAAGGCATGACGGCGGAGGAGCGCCTGACCGGCGAGCTACGCGCCGAGTTGAAGGCGTTGGAGGACGACCTGCGCCGCCGGGTCGCTATTCAGCCGACGGTGGATCGGGCATGGCGCGACCAACACCAGGAGGCCCTGCAATGCGGGCGCACCGCGGCGTCCTGGCAAGAGTGGTCCGACGACCGTGTCACCCAGGCGGCCGTCGCCTGGATCCTGACCACCGTGTTCATCCGGTTCGCCGAGGACAACAAGCTCGTCAAGCAGGTGTGGATCTCCGGACCGAAGGAGCGCCGGCAGGAGGCGCTGACTGCCCAGGCCGAATTCCTGCGCTATGAGGCGCGCACCAACCCGGACGTCACCGACCGTGAGTGGCTGCTGCGTGCCATCCGGTACTTTGCGGGGATGCCAGCCACCCGGGAGCTGGTGGACGAGACATCGCCGCTGTGGTTGGTCACCCCGTCCGGTGACGCGGCGTCCCGGCTGCTGGCCTTCTGGCGCGAACGGGACGAGGACGGCGAGCTGCTGCGCAACCTGACCGACGAGTCGCTGAACACCCGATTCCTCGGTGACCTTTATCAGGAGCTATCGCTTTCGGCGCAGGAGAAGTACGCCCTCAAGCAGACACCAGTGTTCGTCGAGCGGTTCATTCTTGACCGCACCCTGGAGCCGGCGCTGAGCGAGCGGCCGCTCGACGGCTTCAAGCTGATCGACCCGACCTGCGGCTCAGGACACTTCCTGCTAGGGGCATTCGCGCGCCTGCGTGAGCGCTGGGAACGACATGCGCCGGGAATGGAGCGAAGGGCCCGCGTGCAGAAGGCGCTCGACGCGATCCACGGAGTGGACCTGAATCCGTTTGCGGTGGCGATTGCCCGGTTCAGGCTCACCATCGCCGCTATGCAGGCGTCCGGCGATGCGATGTTGGAGAACGCGCCGGCCTTCAACTACCACCTTGCCGTCGGCGATTCATTGCTCCACGGCCTCGACCAGCTTGAGATCGAGTACGGGGCCGAGTACAGCGCCGACCGTACTGCGGCCACGTACGCCTACCCCACAGAGAACTTGGCGGCCCTGCAGAAGATCCTGACCAGTGGCCGGTATGACGTGGTAGTGGGAAACCCTCCCTATATTCAGGTGAAGGACAAGTCGCTCAACCGGGAATACAGGCGGCGGTACCACTACTGCAAGGGGACCTACGCTCTTACTGTGCCGTTCATGGAGCGGCTTTTCGACCTAGCAAAGACCGGAGAGCGGGCGGGCTGGGTCGGCCAGATCACCAGCAACTCTTTCATGAAGCGCGAGTTCGGCGCCCCGCTCGTCGAGAGGTTTCTCCCAACCAAGGACCTGCGGTTCGTCATCGACTCTGAGGGTGCGTGGATCCCGGGCCACAACACCGACGGCACCCCGACGGTTATTCTGATCGGAATAAATCGGCGCCCGCTGACGGACATCGTGCGGTCCGTCTTGAGTAAAGGGTTGCGGGAGACACGTTCGAGTGGCGACGAGGGTGAAGGCCCATATTGGACATCAATAACTGAGCACCTGGACGAACTGCGGTTTGAAAACGATTGGGTAACCATCACCGAGCTTGACCGAAAACTGCTTTCGACCCACCCCTGGTCTCTTTCCGGGGGCGGTGCAGCAGAACTGATGGCCGCGATAGGTAAGAACGCGACCTCCGTGCTCGGCAAGCTGATAGAGAAGCCTATTGGCCGATCCGTCAGGGTGGGCTCGGACGAAGCATTCACCAGGCCCCGCCTGCTGTCTACGTCAGGGTCACTTCCCGAGAACGATGCACGTGAGCTTGTCGTGGGCGACGGGGTCAGGGACTGGGTCTGTGCGCCTGGGGATCTTATCTGGTACCCGTACCAGTACGGAACAGCGAAGGCGGTAGACAAGGGCATCAGCAGAGAGCTCTGGGCCTACAGGACTCTGCTCGCGGCGCGCTCGACATTTCAGGGCGTAATGGCGGATGCTGGTTACGCGTGGTGGGAGTTCATGCAGCACACGTCAAGCGCGTACCGCACACCCTTGTCAATTTCGTTTGCAGAGGTGGCGACGCATAACCACTTCGTGCTGGATCGAGGCGGCAAGGTTTTCAAGCAGACGGCGCCCGTGATTAAACTTCCGGAAGGATCTACCGAGGAAGATCACCTGGGTCTCCTAGCGATCCTAAACTCGTCAACTGCATGTTTCTGGCTCCGCGATAGAACGAAGCCAAAAGGCGGCGCCGCAGATCAAGCTTGGCAAAGGACGTACCAGTTCAACGCATCGAACGTGGAAGAGTACCCCTTGCCCCCCATATTGCCTTCCGAACGTGGACGGAGAATTGATCAGCTCGCCGGGCGGCTGGCGGAGCTGACGCCGGCGGCGACGGTGGCTGTACGTACCCCTTCTCGAGAGTCGCTGGACGGCGCACGGCGTGCCTCAGAAACCTTGCGTGCCGAGATGATCGCGTGGCAGGAGGAACTCGACTGGGCGGTCTACCGGCTTTACGGCCTGATCGACGAGGAGCTGACCTATCCCGGCGACGACCTGCCCGGGCTAGAGCTTGGGCAGCGGGCCTTCGAGATGGTGCTTGCCCGGCGGGTTGAGAAGGGTGAGGAGCAGACGGCCTGGTTCGAACGGCATGGCTCCACTCCGGCCACTGAAATCCCAGGGCGTTGGCCTGCGGCGTACCGTGACCTCGTGCGGCGGCGGATCGAGCTGGTCGAGTCGCATCCGTACCTGAAGCTGTTGGAGCGACCGGAGCACAAGCGGCGCTGGGGTTCCGAGCCTTGGGAGAAATCGTGGGAGAAGCGGGAGGAGCGGGCTCTCCGCGATTGGCTCCTGGATCGGCTTGAAGATCAGTCGTTCTGGTTCGATCGGGCCGGTGCTCCAACCCCGCGCAGCGTCGCGCAGCTCGCAGATGACGTGTCCCGCGTCGGCGAACTGGTGTCGGTGCTGGCCTTGTGGGAGGGCCGCCCCGACGTCTCGGTGGTGGTTAGCCTGCAGCGGCTGCTGGCTGACGAGGCCGTGCCCTACCTGGCCGCCTATCGCTACACGGAGAGCGGGCTGCGCAACCGGGAGGCGTGGGAGTGCACCTGGGCGTTGCAGCGCCGCGAGGATAACGGCGAGAAGTTCGGTACCGGTCCGGACAACCCGCCGATCCCGGTCCCACCGAAGTACGCTCCGGCCGACTTTGCTCGTAAGGAGTACTGGGCGCATCGCGGCAAGCTGGACGT
This sequence comes from Micromonospora sp. CNZ297, assembly GCF_007827625.1. Classification (NCBI taxonomy): domain Bacteria; kingdom Bacillati; phylum Actinomycetota; class Actinomycetes; order Micromonosporales; family Micromonosporaceae; genus Micromonospora; species Micromonospora sp. CNZ297. The sequence continues at coordinate 7,886 of NZ_VISU01000011.1, forward strand.
GCCCAAGGAGCGGTTCATCCTTTACCCTGAGGCGGGCCGGGACAACGATCCCACCCCCGTGCTCGGCTCGGCCGGTTGGGATCACTCGCAGCAAGCTTTCGCACTCGACCAGTTGCTCCGGTGGCGGGAGGCCGAGGGCGCGTCCGACGAGAAGCTGATCCCGCTGGTGGCCGGCATGGCAGAGCTGCTGCCCTGGGTGGAGCAGTGGCACACCGAACGGGACGCGTTCTATGGGGGCGTGTCTGCTGCGGACTTCTTCCGGGAGCAGCTTGACCTGCGTAGCCGGCAGGTGGAGCGCACCCGCGAGCAGCTGGCCGCTTGGCGCCCAGATCCCCCCCGCCGTGGTCGTGGACGAAAGGCGAAGACAGTATGAGCATCCTGCTGCGGGACATCATCGAGATCCCGGAGACGGCCGGTGCCGACGACTATGTGCTGCGGCTGACAGAGGGGGTCGGCAAGAACCGGCTGGCTCGGACCATCAAGGAATACGTGGTCACCGATGCGCTGGCCGAGGCGTTCGACTCCGCGCTCGGGCTGGTCGCGTCTGCGATCCAGGACGACCAGAGCCGGGCGGCGTTCCTGTCCGGCTCGTTCGGTTCCGGCAAGAGCCACTTCATGGCGGTCCTGCACGCGCTGCTCGGCGGGGAATCGGCCGCCAGGGCGATCCCGGAGCTGCAGCCCGCGGTCGCGCGGCACGATCCGGTGCTGGCAAACAGGAAGATCCTGCGACTGGCGTTTCACTTCCTCGAGGCGCGCAGCATCGAGGAGACGGTTCTCGGCGGGTACGTGGCCCAAATCCTGGCGCTGCACCCGGGATGCGACCTGCCGGCGGTGCATCGCAGCGATGCCGTGCTGGCCGATGGTGAGCGGATGCGCAACCGCCTCGGGGACGATGCGTTCCTCGCTGGGCTTAACGAGCACGTGGGACTAGCCGACGAGTGGTCCGGTGTGCTCGAGGGAGACGAGCCATGGACGGCGGAGTCCTATGACGCCGCGCGGGCGGCGGCTTCGGGCAGCGAGGCCCGGCAGAGGCTGGTCTCGGCGCTGGTCCGCACCTACTTCACCTCGTTCACCCAGACCGGTGAGTTTGTCACGCTGGACGAGGGCCTGGCGGCGATGTCCCGGCACGCCAAGGGGCTGGGCTACGACGCCATCGTCATGTTCCTCGACGAGCTGGTGTTGTGGCTGTCGTTCGCCGTGCGCGACCGGGAGTTCTTCGGCCGGGAAGCCCAGAAGATTACCAAGCTGGTCGAGTCAGGACTGGGCGAACGAGCCATCCCGATCGCGTCCTTCGTGGCGCGGCAGCTTGACCTACGTCGCTACTTCGTTGACATGGGCGGCGGTGCAGGTGCCGAGCAGGACGCGTTGGACAAGGCGTTCCGACACCAGGAGGGGCGATTCCTGCCCATCGTGCTCGGTGACGACAACCTGCCGTACGTGGCGGAGAAGCGGCTGCTGCAGCCGAAGGACGATGCCGCGAGGGCGACCCTCGACGAGGCGTTCCAGCAGCTCGACCGCCGGCCAGAGGTGTGGGATGTGCTGCTGGACGGAGTCAACACGGATGACAGTCACCGTGGCTCCGACCAGTTGGCGTTCCGGCGTACGTACCCGTTCTCCCCGGCCTTGGTCTCGACGTTGCGTACGCTCGCCTCGGCCATGCAGCGTGACCGCACCGCGCTGAAGGTGATGCAGCAGCTGCTGGTGAACCAGCGGGACTACCTGACCATCGATGATGTGGTGCCAGTCGGCGACGTCTTCGAGCTGGTGGTTGATGGCAATCAGGCGCTGACCCCGGAGATGGCCGGCCGGTTCAAGAACGCCCGTACTCTCTACCAGGACAAGCTGCGCCCCGAGCTGCTGCGCGAACACAAGCTGGCCGCGACCGACCTCGCCGGCCTTCCCCGTGAGCATCCTTTCTGGGCCGACGATCGGCTGGTCAAGACGCTCGTGCTGTCCGCTGTCGCGCCGGAGGTGCCGGCGCTGAAGGAGCTGACGCCGTCCCGGCTGGCCGCACTCAACCACGGGTCGATCACCGCCCCGGCGTTCCGTGGACGGGAGGGCGAGCTGGCCCTGACGAAGCTGCGCCGCTGGCAGTCGGCCGTGCCCGAGATCCAGATCACGGGAGACACCCGTAACCCCGTCGTTCGGGTGCGCATCGCCGAAGTTGACTATGAGAGCGTCGTCGAGCGCGCCAAGGGCGAGGACAACGACGGCCGGCGGCGCGAGACGCTTAAGCGGCTCATCTGGGATGAGCTGGAGCTGAAGGACATCGACGGCGACGCGTTCGGCGTTTCCCGGCAGACGCGGATCTGGCGGGGGTCGCGGCGCGAGATCGAGGTCGTGTTCGGCAACGTTCGGGACCAGAACTGGCTGACCGACGGGGCGTTCGAGGCGGGCCCGGACACGTGGCGGTTCGTGATCGACTACCCGTTCGACGAGGACGGCCGCAGCTCGTTGGAGGACCTGAACCGGGTCGAGACTTTGAGGGCCGCGGCCAAGCCCACCCGTACCGTCGTGTGGGTTCCGCACTTCCTCAGTACCGAGCGGCGGCGCGAGTTGGGCCGGCTGGTCATCCTGGACTGGCTGCTGGGCGGCTCGGGGGAGCGTTGGACCGCCCACTCGGACCACCTCGCCGAGGCGGACCGGGTGCAGGCCCGCATCATCCTGGAGACGCAGCGGGACTCGTTGCGGCAGCGGCTGCGCCGCGCGGTTCAGGAGGCGTACGGGGCGGCCACGGCCACGCCCGGCACGCTGGAGCGGCTGGACGGCCACGACCGGGTGCTGTTCAGCTTGCACCGGGAGTTCGACCCGGCGGCCCCGGTCGGACATGACCTGGCCGCCGCATTTGCCAACCTGGTAGAGCAGGCGTTCGCCGCGACCTTCCCCGGGCATCCGCGGTTCGAGCCGGAGGAGCGGGAGGTGACCCGGGCCGACCTGGCCGCTGTGCTGGCTGCCGTTGAGGCCGCCGGGCAGGATCCCGACGGCCGAGCCTTCATCGAGCCGGGTAAGCGTGAGGCGGTACGCCGGGTCGCCAACCCGCTCGGTGTCGGCCACATGGGCGAGACACACTTCCTCTTCGGCTCCGACCGGTTCCGCTGGGACATGCTGCTGTCCACCGCGATGGGCCGCGACGGCATGTCGCCCGCAGACCCGGTCGCAGTCCGGCGGCTGCGCGACTGGATCAACGCGGTCTCGCCGCCTGCGGGCCTGCGTCCCGAGGTCACCGACTTGATCATCTGTGCCTGGGCGGTGCTGCATACCCGCGCCTGGTACCGGTACAACGCGCCGGTGGTGCCGGCCCCGGCGCCCGGGTCGCTCGCGCCGGACATGGAGCTACGTCCCGAGCCACTGCCGGCTGCCGGTGACTGGGAAGCTGCCGTGGCGCGTGCGGGGGTGCTGTTCGGCACGGTCGCCAACCCGTACCTGACCGGCCAGGCGGTGACCGAGCTGACCCAGGCGGTCAGTGAGCGGGCGGCGGCCGCCAAGGCGGCTGCCGCGCAGCTCGTCACCGATCTGGAGCGGGTCTACCAGCGGTTTGGAATCGACGCCGGTGCGACGGCCGGCCGGCTGGCCACGGCCAGGTCGGCGCATGGACTCGTGGCCGCGCTGACCGGAGCCCGGGACCGGGTGGCGCTGGTGGAGGCCCTTGCCCGCCACGAGCTTGCCGGTACGGCGCAGGCCACCGCGAAGTCGCTGGCATCTGCGCAGACTCTTGTTTCGGGGCTTGCCAGCTTTCCGTGGGAGCGGCTACGACCCATACAGGAGGCCGCTGCCAGTGACACGGGCGAGCGCGGCGTCGCCGCACTCGGCATCGTCGACCGGCTGCGCGACGCGGTTGCCGCCGACGAGCTGGCGCAGTCCTTGCTGGTCGCGCTGAAGCGCGCCGAGGACGACGCGTTCCGGTGGGCGCTAGGGGCGACGAGCGGCGGCGACAAGCCGCGCCCTGGTGGTGGGGACGACGGCAAGCGGCGGCCGGCCCGCGGAGCCCGTACCGTGGCCAGCCAGGAGGACCTGAACGAGACGGTGACACAGCTGAAGGCATTCGCGGCCGAGCGGGCCGGGCGCCCGTTCACAGTGGAATGGCGGGCCGAGGAGTGACCCTCGCCGCAGCGACCCTGCCGGTCATCACCGCCCTGCTCGACGAAGCCGCCCGCAAGCGCTACGCCGGGGGCGTGCTCGGCGTGCAGGCCAAGCCGGAGTGGGCCGGCCCGGACGAGTTCGACCACAACGGCGTACCGGTCCGCGTTGTGCGCTGCCAGTCCGCGTTGGCGGTGCGGGAGGCGCTGCTCGACCGCGGCGCCGACCGATGGCTGGTCGTGCTCACCGACCGGGACGAGACCGAGCTAGGCCTCGGGATCACCGCCCACCTAGCCTGGCAAAGGCTGCGCCGGCCGGACCCGTGGGCCGCCGTGCAGGACAAGTTCGCGGCCACCCGCGTCGACCACGGCCTGGTCACCGCCGCGTCCGCCCAAGCCATCGCCACCGGGCTGCTGGCCGCAGCTCCACCGGACGGCTGGCCACCGGCCCGGGTCGGCCTACTCACCGCCGACCACGCCTTCGGGGCCGTGGCCGCGCTGCGGCTGGGCCTCGGACAGGTGGGCGAGCCGGTTGACCTACCAGTGGTGTTGCGCTGGAGCACCCGCGCCGAATCCGCAACCGCTGTTGCCGACCTGCGGGTCATCGCCGGGGACGCGCTCGTCGACGCGCTACTCGCCTGGGCCGCCGACCGGTGCGCCACCTGCGCCCCCGTCGTACTCCCGCTCCTTCGGGACGGCCGTGCCGCCGACACCGTGCCAATGGGTCTGGTGGCCCGGGTGGTACTCGCGGCGCCGGCCGGCTCCGGGCCGCGCGCCCTACTCGGCCGGGAGGTGGGCGGGCAGCTCTCAGAGCACGTTCTCAGGGTGTGGGCGGAGCAGGCGGAGCTGGTGACCCGGGAGGTGATCTTGACCGAGCCGGACGCTGCCGCGCGGGTGCTGGCGCGGGCGGAGACCCTCCTCGATCGGGTCGAAGCTGGCTCCTTCGCCGGCGAGTCGGCAATCATCCGGCGTGGCCTCACCGCCCGTCTCGCAGTCCTCGGGGAATCGCTACGGCGCGGTGCCGAACGGGCCGCTGCCCGGGCAGCCGCCGGCGGCCCGGACGGCCCGCTCGTCGACCCGGCCGCGCTGCCCGCAGTCGAGGAGGCCCGCAGCCAAGTGGAAGCCCACGCGCTGGCCGGCCATCCCGACGAGGTACGGGTGCCCCGGGCGATCGCCGGCGTTCGGCTGGCCCGCTGGCTGAGCCGACCGGCACCGATCGCTGGCGATCTGGGTGGGCTGGCAGCCCGGCAGAGGGACGAGGACGCCTGGGCCGACCGGGCTGCCGCCGAGGCGTGGACCGGGGTGGACGATGAAACCCTCGCGCAGGGCCTGCGCGCCGTGCTCGAGGCGGTCCGGCTGCGGCGGGACGCCCATGACGAGGCGTTCGGCCGTGCGCTGGCGGCACACGCCGAGCAGGATGCCCAGGCCCCGGCCGGGCTTGTCCACCTTGAAGACCTCCTGCCCAAGGTCGTGCTGCCGCTGGCGCGGCAGCGGCCGGTGCTGCTGGTGGTTGCCGACGGGATGAGTCAGGCCATCGCCACGGAAGTCATCGACGACGTTATCCGCCGCTACGACAGCTGGTTGGAGTGCCTGCCCGGTGACCGGGACCGGCGGATCGCCGCCCTCGCCCCACTGCCCTCACTCACAACCGTGTGCCGGACGAGCCTGTTCAGCGGGATGCTCGCCACCGGCGAGCAGCCGGCCGAGATCTCCGGCCTGGGCACGCTGGCCAAGGCGCACGGACTGACTGCGCGCCTGTTCCACAAGGTATCCCTGGACTCTAGCGCCGCCGGTTACGCCCTCGCCCATGACGTGGCCGCCACGATCGACGACACCGCGGGCACAGCCCTGGTCGCCTGCGTGCTCAACACCATCGACGACGCGCTCGACAGATCGGACCCAGGGGGCACCGCGTGGACCGCGGACACGGTCAAGCATCTGCGCCCGCTGCTGGAACGCGCCCGCACCGCGGGCCGGCTGGTGGTTCTCACCTCCGACCACGGCCACGTCATCGAGCGACGGCAGGGGAAGTCTCTCCCCGCCACAAGCGTATCCAGCAACCGATCCCGGCCAGTCGACCCGACGAAACCGGCCGGTGAGGGCGAGATCCGAGCACGTGGCCGCAGAGTGCTGCTGCACGGCGGCGATGCCATCCTCGCGGTCTCCGAACGGCTGCGGTACGGGCCGCTGAAGGCCGGCTACCACGGTGGCGCTGCCCCGGCCGAGGCCGTGGTGCCGATCAGCGTCCTGGCCCCCGGTGAGGCGCCGGACGGATGGCGGCTCGCACCACCGCAATCCCCGTCCTGGTGGCGCGGCCCAGTGAACGGCGGCACGGCGCCCGCGGCGGCACCGGCTGCGTCGACGAAGGCCGGCACGCGTGCCCCACGCACCTCGCAGGCACCAACCCTGTTCGACGAGCAGCCGGATGTGGCCGCGGCTGTCCTCGCCTCGCCCACCTACCGCGACCAGCGCAAGCGCGCCGCCCGGGCAGCGATCACGGACGATCAGGTGGCCCGGCTGTTGTCCGCCCTGCTCGCCACCTCGGCGTACCGGCTTGACCCCGAGTCCGCCGCAGCGGCACTCGGCGTAGCCACGGTCCAGCTCACCGGGGCGCTGTCCCAAGCCCAGCGGCTGCTCAACGTCGAGCAGTACCCAGTGCTCAGCCGCGACGCCGACGGCAGGGTCGTACTCGACACCACCCTCCTTAGGGACCAGTTCGGGGTCATGCTGTGACCGTGCAGCTCAGCACCCGGCGGCGCCAGGAAGTGATCAATGCCTTGCGTCGCGGCACCGTACCGCAAAACGGGCTCGACGTGCTCGCGGTCGGCCTCGATCGCTTCACGCCTGCGGTGGACGCCGAGCTTGCGGGGGTGGCAGCTGGCGGTGGCGGTTTCAAGGCGGTCCGGGGAGAGTATGGCTCGGGCAAGACCTTCTTCGCCCGCTGGCTCGCCGAGCGGGCCAAGCGCCAGGGCATGGCCGTGGCCGAGGTGCAGATCTCCGAGACGGAGACGCCGCTGCACCGGTTGGAGACCGTCTATCGACGGATCTGCGAATCGCTGCAGACCTCCGAGTTCCCCGCCTCGGCGCTGCGGGCGGTGCTGGACGCCTGGCTGTTCCTGCTCGACCAGGAAGCCGGCGACGCGGCCGAGGCCGTGCTGGAACGCCGGCTGGCCGAGGTCTCCCGTACCACGCCCGCCTTTGCCGCCGCCCTGCGCGGCTACCGCGCGGCGCTGCACCGCAATGATCCTGCGACGGCCGAGGGGCTGGTCGCCTGGCTGGGCGGCCAACCACAGGTTGCGGCAGCTGTCCGCCGGGCCGCCGGTGTACGCGGAGAGCTCGACCATTTCGGCGCGTTCGGCTTCCTCCAGGGCCTGCTCACCGTGCTGCGCGACAGCGGACACCCCGGGCTGTTGGTGGTGCTGGACGAGGTGGAGACCCTTCAGCGGGCCCGGTCCGATGTGCGCGACAAGGCCCTGAACGCGCTGCGCCAGCTGATCGACGAGGTCGACTCTGGCCGCTTCCCCGGGCTGTATTTGCTAATTACCGGAACTCCCGCCTTCTTCGAAGGGCCGCAGGGGGTGCAGCGGCTAGCGCCGCTGGCCCAACGGCTGGCCACCGACTTCACCGCCGACGCTCGCTTCGACAACCCCCGCGCCGTGCAGCTGCGGTTGCCCGGCTTCACCCCCGAAACGCTGCGCGAGCTAGGCGTGCGGGTACGGGACATCTTCGCGGCCAACGTCGCCGAACCGGACCGGATCGCCCGGCTCGTCGACGACACGTACGTCGCCGACCTCGGCGCTGCATTGACCGGTCGACTCGGCGGCAAGGTCGGCGTGGCGCCCCGGTTGTTCCTCAAGAAACTGATCGGTGACGTGCTCGACCGCGTTGACCAGTTCCCCGACTTCGATCCCAGATCCGACTACGCACTGACTCTGTCCACCACCGAGATGACCGAGGTGGAGCGAAACGCGGCCAGCGCCGATGACGTGTCGCTGGACTTGCCGTGACCGTCGACGAACTCCACCCAGCTGTCGTCCACCACATCGTCAACTCCCTCGGCTGGCCCGACCTGCGGCCGATGCAGCAGGCGGCCATCGCCCCGCTGCTCGCCGGCGACGACGCACTATTACTCGCACCTACGGCCGGTGGCAAGACCGAGGCAGCTGTCTTTCCCCTGCTATCCCGGATGGCCACCGAGGGCTGGTCCGGCGCATCCGTGGTGTATCTGTGCCCGCTCAAGGCGCTGCTGAACAACCTGCTGCCCCGACTCGAGCGGTACGCCGAGTGGCTGGGCCGGCGAACCGCCCTCTGGCACGGGGACGTGCCCGCGCCGCGGCGCCGGGCGATCCTGGCCAGCCGGCCCGACATCCTCCTGACCACCCCTGAGTCGCTGGAATCCATGCTGGTCAGCCCCAACGTGGACCACCGGGCGTTCTTCTCAGGCCTCCGCGCCGTCGTCGTCGACGAGGTACATGCATTCGCAGGCGACGACCGGGGTTGGCACCTGCTGGCCGTTCTAGAGCGGCTGATCCGCGTCATCGGCACGCCGGTGCAGCGAATCGGACTTTCCGCGACGGTTGGCAACCCGGAGGAGCTGCTCGGATGGCTGCAGGGCTCCGGGAAGGGCACCCGCCCCGGGCGCGTCATCTCGCCGGAGGGTCCGGGCATCCACTCGAACGCTGTGGCCGGGCCACCGCCGGGAGATATCGAGCTGGACTACGTTGGCTCGCTCGCCAACGCCGCGACCGTCATCGCGTCCCTGCACGCGGGGGAGAAACGCCTGGTCTTTTGCGAGTCTCGGCAGACGGTCGAGGAACTGGGGCAGCTCCTGCGTGCCAGAGGGATCACCACCTTTCTGTCGCATGCCTCCCTGTCCACCGACGAGCGACGCCGATCAGAGCAAGCGTTCGCCGAGGCGCGCGACTGCGTCATCGTCTCCACCAGCACCCTCGAACTCGGCATCGACGTGGGCGACCTAGACCGCGTCATACAGATCGACGCCCCGTCGACAGTCGCGTCCTTCCTTCAGCGGCTCGGCCGCACCGGGCGTCGACCCGGCAGTGTCCGCAACTGTCTCGTGCTCGCCCGCGACGGCGATTCACTGGTGGTCGCCGCTGCGGTGCTGCTGCTGTGGGGGCGCGGCTGGGTGGAGCCGGTGACAGCACCCCCCGAGCCACGCCACATCGTCGCCCAGCAGATCCTCGCGCTCTGCCTTCAACAGGGCCGGGTCGGCGACCGCGTGTGGCAGCAGTGGTGGAACGGGCTGTCCCCGTTTGACCGCAGCGCCGAGCCGATAGTGCCGTTCCTGGTGGAGCACGGATTCCTGGACGTCGACGGTGAAATGCTGTTCATCGGCCCCGAGGCGGAGAAGCGGTTCGGCCACCGGCACTTCATGGAGATGACGACCGTCTTCACCAGTCCACCGGAATTCACCGTCCTGTACGGCCGCAGGGACGTCGGCCGGATCGATTCGAGCCTGCTGACCGAGGAGGTACACGGTGATCGCCGGGTGCTCCTGGGTGCGCGGAGCTGGCGCGTGGTGTACGTCGACTGGCGGCGCCGGCGCTGCTATGTGGAACCGGCCGACGGCGGCGGCAAGGCCCGCTGGACGAACCGCGGCTGGGCAGGCCTTGGCTTCGAGCTGACCCATGCCATGCGGGATGTGCTGCTGGGCAGCGACCCACCCGTACGGCTAACCAAACGCGCGACCGACAGGCTGGCCATCGAGCGCGACGAGCGATCGTCCCTGGTCCACCCCGGTGGCAACGTCATCAGCCGGGACGAAGGCGGTGACCTGCGCTGGTGGACCTGGGCCGGGTTCCGCGCCAACGCCACCCTGGCGGCCACCCTCAGCGAGGTGGTCGACCCAATCCAGCGCTTCGACGACTGCCAGATCCGCCTGCGAGAGGATCTCACGCCTGCCGCATGGCGAGAGCTGACCGCGGACGCGGAGCAGCGTATCTGTCTGCCTGACGTGAACGAGAAGGCGATGGAGGGACTCAAGTTCAGCGCTGCGTTGCCGCCGCGGCTCGCGACGGCGACCCTTGCCACGAGGCTCGCCGACACCACCGGTGCTGCAAGGGTGCTTGAGGAACGAACACGCTTTGTTCGGGTTTGACCCGAAATTAAGAGCGGGAGTGGGCAAGCGGCACACTGCCTTCCGTCACGGGTGGCGGACGCTGGCGGCCGGCCGCATCACTTCGGTGGTGGCAGTGCGGCGGTGTCCGTGTAGGCCACCGCGCTCAGCCGTCCCATGACCGGGCGCCTGCCGTCGGCGGGTAGCTGTCGTCGGCGAGTCCATCGACGCCACTCAAGACGCTCTAACATCTTTTGAACTGGCCTCGGCGTCGCCATCGCCGCAGTGATCACGATCGGGATCCTGATCGCGGTGCTGTTCAAGTAGGCCGGTGGGGATGTGCTCCCGGGCGCTCGACAGGTAGCCCGCCACGTCTTACGAGCCGCGCAGGTCGAGAGGCACGACCTGGTCGCCCACCGGTCGCGGTAGAAAGCACCGAGCAGGCTTACTGGCCAGCCGCGCCGGGTTGCCCAGAACCCGGCACCGTCGTCGAACTCGCGTAGCGGACTTCCCGCCATCGGCGCAGGATACCGGCGATCATCCGAGCCGTGGTCACCGGATTTCAGACGGGCGTAACTGGCTTGGATCGGGCATAGACGTTCGACAGGCGCAGGTCAACGGAAAGTTGGTGACGCGCTGCGGGGCTAACCGATCCGGGATCGATGAGATCATGCCACGGGCCGGCGGCGAGCCCAGAGGCGTAGCAGATGCGGCATTCGCCCTCGCTGGTGCAACCGAGGTCGCCGGTTATCAGGTTGCGCGCGTGACCGAGCGCGTCGTCGGGGTGGTCGGCGCGAACAAGGTGCCACAGGCCAGCTCGGTCCTCGGGTTCGAGGCCGGCCGCGATATCAGTGCGCATCGGCCGGTAGAGCTGCCCGCCGTCGTAGCGGATGGCGAAGACTCGGTCGAGATGGTCGACTTCGTCCGGCTGCGGTTGGTGTCTGGCGTACCAATCGCTGGCGTCGGCCAGGGTGCCGGGACCCCACAGGTAGTCGGTGGGAAAGAGGGTGTTCTCGAATCGGCTATCGAAATGGGCGAGGCCGGGGTCCATCTCGTGGATGCCCGGGTGGAAGCGGCCTCGCAGGATGACGCAGCACAGCTTGTCGTCGCCTTCTTGGGGACCGCCACCGAGATGTTCGGCGAGGAACGTCTGCGTGCCGCCCTGTTCGTCCCAGGCGACCACGACTATGTTGCGTTCGCTCGGTGCCGAGTACAGGCGGCCGCCAGGGGTCGGATGGCCCCACAGCTCATTGATGAATTCCGCCAGATCCCTCAACGTGCGAACGCAATCGACAGGCGTGAGCAGATGAGCTGAGGTCGGGTGCGCTACGAAGTTTCGCAGCTGCATCGACACGCGCTCGTGGCCGCGGTTGCGTTGCCCGCGCAGCAGTCCCGCTGCCCGGGCCCACTGGTGGAGTCCGTCGAGCATCCCATTGAATCGCACAGTGGTCGGTCCCGCGCCCACCCGTAGCCGCGACTTCTTGCCCGTAGACGTTCTGAGGAAGTCCATGATCGGCTCGTAGGAGGTGGCGTCCACGCGGAACTCTCGCTGGTCGCTAGGCCGGACGAACGTGACGGTGCCGGCGTGAAACTCGAGGAACCGGTCTCGCAGGGCGTGCTCGATGACCAGCAGGGCGTGGCCGTCGACGATGGTGAAGATGTCGTAGCAGAGCACTCCGTACGCGTAGATCGTGCGCAGTTGATCAAAGCTCTGCCGCGTTCCGGCCGCGACTTCAGGGGCAAGGTCGAGGCCCGCGACGAGTTCCTGCTGGAACTGCGCAGCTGACTCCGGAGTAAGGATCCTGTCAAGGCTGAGCCCGCCCGGGGTGAACCGCTGCGTGCGCTCGTCGGCTTCTCGCAGTTGTTCCAGAGACTTGATCTCCACAATGACCTCGCCGCTGATCCGAGACGGTGCCCACACCGCGCCCGGTGTTCGCCGAGCCGCCGAGAGTGACACGCCAGGAAGCCGCATGTCCACCCGATATCCCGGCGGCTCATCCCGTGCCGCCGAGGATGGGCAGGAGCTCGCGTGGCTGGGGCGAGCCGGTCCCGAGACGTCATCTGCAGGGTTTGACTGAGGTATCCGGACAAGCGAGAGCTGAACTTCATCCGATCGTCGGTGCCTCGATGCGGTAGCACGAAATCCACCAGAGCCAGCACGCGCTGTTGCTCTACCATCGGCGAGCACAAACATCGGCGATGAGGGCGGCAATGACTCAGGGCAACGGTGTCGCGCAGCTCTCGCTGACTGCGCGGCAAGCAGATATCTATCGCGGTCTCCTGCGCCTGGTAGGGCCTGGGGCGGCGGAGTTCTGGAAGGAAGCCTGCGACCGGATGGTTGAGTCGCCCGCGCGCCCAGTGACCACCCACATGGTCGGCCACGCGCTTCGCGAGGTCGATAGTGCGCTGCGTGCCGTCTTGGAGGAGCGCGCGATGGCACAGGTCGGCCCGGCCGAGATCCGAGCGGCCGGCAAGGCTAAGAAGTCCGGAAGCCTGAAGATCTCTGCGATCTGCGCGGATCTTCAGATACCGGAGTCGCACCCGCTGAGGGAGTTCTGGCTCGACCAAAACCCCGAAGTGCCAATCGGACTGCACAAGCGTGCGCACCGCAACGGGCTTGAGTATCCCCGGCCCATGGATGCCGGCTTTCGAGAGTTCTTCTCCCAGATGGAGGCACTGTTCGATCTCGTCCTCGAGCGCTTCGAGCTGCGTTACAGCGCAGTATTCGATAGCCTCGACTTGCTTCTAGCGGAGCAGAACCCGGTAGCCGAGCACGCTGAGTGCCTTGCGCAGAAGTTTCCCGCGAACGAGACGGCTCGACGTTACTTTTTCAATCGAGCATCAGCCGCTTGGCTAGGCGTTCTGCGCGAGTACGGCTTTTTCACCAACCCTCCACCCCCTATCCTGCCCGGCAACGAGTCAGCCGTCCTGCGCCGGTGGCCGGAGTCGGAATACCTCGTTCGGGTAGCCACCGACAGCCCACAGGCGACGATCGAGGCGGCGCTTGAGATCCCGGCGACGGACAACAGCTACGTGATCTGGGACCTGGTGAAGATCGCCCTGACCCTCTCGCCAGCTCACGGAGTGGGACTGGTGCCGACGATCGTCGCCTCGATGCCCGGCCCCTTCGGCGTGATCGCGGCCGACGAGGTTGGAGAGCTCGCTGTTCGGCTGGCGGAGGCAGGATATGCCGAGGCCGCCGACGACCTCATCCGCGGTGTGCTGAGAGACGTGCCCAAACGCGGCCAGGAGGCAGTCGCGATCTACGACTACGTCAGCATCATTCGAACCTCGCTGCCAGCCGTTGCGTCCGTCGTTGGCCTTCCGATGCTGGCCTTCGCCGCAGGCCTGCTCGATGCCGCGGTCGAGACCTTCAAGGCGGACGGCGAGGACAACTCGCGGTTCTGGCGGCCGTCGCTGCTCGCCGACGAGGACAATTCGTCCGGCCCGGATGCGCGAGACGCCCTCGTGGACGCCGTGCGTTCCATTGCCGAGAAGCTGGTTTCGTCCGGTCAAACGACCTTGCAGCACGCTCTCGATGTTCTGGAGCAGCACCACGCGTTGATCTTTCGTCGGCTTGCGCTGCACCTGGTACGAGAACACGGTCGGGACGACCTGAGCCTGGTCCGTCGCTACCTGTTCGAGCGAGACCTGCTGGCTGACCGCGGTGCCGAGTACGAGTTTCAGCTGTTCCTGCGCGATGTCCATGCCTTGCTGGAGCCGCACGAGGTGCAGCAGCTTGTCGATGCGATCCTGGCTGGCCCAGACACCGGCCGGTGGCGGGACCGCTTCTCCGACGCCCACGACCATCCGGATCCGGACGCGATGGTGCAGCAACTCGCTGGCATGTGGATACGTGACCGCCTCGCACCCCTCGAACCAGTCCTCGATTCGGTCGCTCGAGACCGATACCAACAGCTCGTGACCCAATGCGGGCCGGCTTCGGATCTATCCGTCGTGCCCGTGCGCTTCACCAGCTCCTGGACCCAGGAATCCCTGGTTGACGCCGGCGAGCTCCAGGCACTTCCGGCAGCGGAGCTCGTTGAGTTCTTGGCACGCTGGCAGCCCCCTCAGGATTGGCGCGGCCTCGACCGCTCGGCGATCTGCAATGCCCTGAGCGCGTCGATCGCTGCCGCCGCCGAGCAGCGGTCCCACGATGCCGGCGCGTTCGCCGGAGTCGATCCTGCGCACGCCAGCGCGATCCTCGAAGGCTTCGCCGTTGCCGCGCGTGATCGCCGCGAGCTCGATTGGGCCGCGCTGATCGAATTCTTCGGCTGGGTTGACGATCAAGCCGCGGCGGAGCTTGCGGCCATGGCGACGACGCGCGCCGTCCGGCAGTGGCGGCGGGCGCGCTACAACGTCCTGCACATCCTCGGGACCGCGCTGAGCTACACCGACAGCCCGATTCCGGCGGGATGTGAGCCCCGGATCTGGGCGATCGTCCGCTCCGCCATCGCTGATCCCGATCCCCAGTACGAGCCCGATCCCGCCTCATCCGCGCTCGACGCCGTCCGTCCGGCCGCGCTGCACACCGCTATCCAGCTCGGCTTGTGGAAGCGCCGGGCAGACTCCCAGCCGCCGGCAGAGGTCCTAGCCCTCATCGAGCAGCACCTCAGCGGACTCGATGGGTCAGCAGCGGTCTCTGAAACCCTTGGCCGTAACCTGCCGGTGCTGCACTTCATCGATCCTTCCTGGACACGCGAGCACCTCGATCAGATCCTGCCCGAAGACAGCAGCCTTAACGACACCTGGACGGCCGCCTGGGATGGCTTCCTCGACAACCCGGCCCCGTCAGATCAGCTCTGGGATCTTTTGCTGCCCCACTACGAGCGCGCTGTTCGCGAGCTGTCTTCGGACGGCGACGACGATTGGGCGGTGATGCGAGCCAGCCGGCTCGCCAGCCACCTCGGTCGGCGTTACTGGTTCGGCGACATCGGCCTGGATGACCCGGACCAACTGCTGCACAGGTTCTATCAACAAGCGCCGGTCCAAGCTGCGGCCGTCATCGTGGAGATGTCGGGAAATTCGCTCGCCGCCGCTGTTCCGCTCGACCCAGCCCACCGCGACCGCCTCATGAAGCTCTGGGAATACCGGCTCGCGACGGCCAACCCGAGTTCGGGGCACCGCGAGCTGCAGACGTTTGACGACTGGTACCTCAGCGGCGCCTTCGACGAGGATTGGTCCCTTGCCCAGCTGCGCAACATCATGGTCAGCGACCCGGAATTCCATCCGAGTTTCCGGGCTCTGCAACGAATGAGCAGCAACGCCACTCAGCACGCTCCGGCCTGCCTCGACATCTTCGAGACGTGGCTCGACAACCGCCCGAAGTACTGGGACTACGCCCGGAGAATCGACGATGTGAAGGCCATCTTGAGTGCTGCGGCCGGCGCGGGCGCCGCAGAGCGCATCAGGGTTGAGCACATCGTCAGCCGTTTCTCCGCCCTTGGCACCGACCTACGCGACGTCCTGACGCAGAATTCTTTTCGCGAGAACGGCGCTGGTGAACTACACCTCGCCGGAGGAGTTCCAGGGGCAGCGGGTCGTGATCGTCGGCGGAGGTAACTCGGCGGCGCAGATCCTGGCGGAGGTGTCCCGGGTCGCCGAGGCCACCTGGGTCACCCTGCGCCCGGCGCGGTTCATGCCGGACGACGTCGACGGCCGGGTGCTGTTCGGTGTGGCCACCCGCAAGGCCGCCGGCGGTGCCGGTGGTGGTGTCAGCGACCTTGGGGACATCGTGATGCTGCTCAGCGTCCGCGAAGCGCGGGATCGCGGGGTTCTGCACCCCCGCCCGATGTTCGTGCCGACCGCGGCGTGCGTTGGGCGGACGGCGCCGAGCAGTACTGCGAGGCCGCCATCTGGTGTACGGGTTTTTAGGCCAACCTCACCCACCTCGCGCCGCTGCTGCCCGGATGGCGGCAGGGGGAGGTGGCCACCGAGGGCACCCGGTCGGTGGACGAGGCCCGCCTCTACCTGCTCGGCTACGGCGATTGGACGGGGCTGGCGTCAGCCACGCTGGTGGGTGCCGGCCGTACCGCGAAAGCGACGGTCGCCGACATCGCCTCCCGCATGCGCGGATAGCCGTCAGCCCGAGGTCCGGCCGAGCCGGCCGGACCTCGGGCGGCGCCGGTTAGGACAGGGCGACCAGGTACCGCTCGGCGTCGAGGGCGGCGGAGCAGCCGGTGCCGGCGGCGGTGATGGCCTGGCGGTAGGTGTGGTCGACGAGGTCACCGGCGGCGAACACGCCGGGCAGGTTGGTGCGGGTGCCGGGGGGAGTCGACGGTGACTAGCCGTCGTCGTCGAGGGGGACGTAGCCGCGGAACAGGTCGCTGCGCGGGTCGTGGCCGATGGCGACGAACACGCCGGTGACGTCCAAGACCCGGGTCCCGCCGGTGTGGACGTCCCGTAGCCGAGCTCCGGCGACGGCGCCGTCGCTGCCGAGGATCTCCTCGACCACGCTGTTCCACGCCACGTGGATCTTGTCGTTGCTCAGCGCCCGCTCGGACATGATCCGGCTGGCGCGGAAGGTGTCCCGGCGATGGATGATGGTGACGCTGCGGGCGAAGCGGGTGAGGAAGGTGGCTTCCTCCATCGCGGCAAAGACGCTGGGCATTGGAGAGGCGCATGAAATCTATTTCGTTGGTTGCGCGACGGTGCCTGTGGCCGGCTTGCGCCTGTAGCGTTTACGCTCTGCATTGAGCTATCCTTAGTCGCATGAGCACCCATTTTGTATATGGGTGCTACCCGCGAGTGTCCGATCCCCCCTCGGACACCAGTCTTCGTGTGGGATCACGGGAGCTCACCACCCCGGTGGCTCCCGATGAGGACACCCCGTAGCACCCGTGCACCCATCGACGATCAGGGCTCTCAGCGCCACACGCTGAGGCCGCGCGAACGGCTGCGGCGGTCACCATGACGACCGCCCGGCAACCGCCCCGCCGAACCCTCGACGAGCAGCTCATCGGCGCGGTCATCCCCACCCCGCTTCCTCGCCCGGCACAGCCACCGGCTCCAATGCCGCAGCTGCCCGCAGCCCTCCCAGCTGCGCGGGAACCGGTCGACGACATCGTCTTCGACGTGGCCCGCCCGGACGCCGACGGCCGGGTGGCCGCCGGGGCGTTGCTACGGGCGCTGCGCTGGCCGTCCGGTCACCGCCTCCACGTCAACGTCACCGACCGCCTTCTCCTGGTCACCGCGAGACCTGACGGTAGGCACACCGTCGGCGCCCGCGGGGCACTACCTCTGCCGGTCGCGGCCCAGCAGATGTGCGGCATCGGCCCGCACCAGGTGGTGCTGCTGGCGGCAGTTCCGGCGCGCGATCTGCTCGTCGTGCACCCCTCGAACACCATCACGCGGCTCCTCTCGAATCTGCACGCCGCCGTCCTCCGAGGGGCTTCTCATGCCCACTGATCCGTCACGCATCGTCACCGCCCGGCAGATGCTGGCCCACCTCGGCCTCACCCCGGCTGACCTCATCGCCCACCCTGATCCGTCCTGCCGCATACCGACGCTCGCCGAGTACCTACCCCTCGTCGCGGCCGCGGCGAGTCCGGGCACCCGCCGCACCTACGGCACCTACTGGAACCGCATGGCCGCCGTCCTAGGCCATCTGCGGCTGGACGAGGTGACCGCCAGCGACATCGAAGCCCTCATGCGGCAGGTCACCGCCACCGCCCGGTCCCGACGCACCGGCCGGCAGGGCCGTCATGCCGGGGAGCACGTCATCGCGGCCGCCCGCGCCGTATACCGCCGGGCCATCGCCGACGGCTACCTCACCCCTGGGGACAGCCCAGCCCACCGGGTCGCCAAACCACGCCGGCTGCCCAACCCCCGCCGCGCCCTCAGGCCCGAGGAACTGCAGGACATCAACGTGGTCGCACGTACCAGCGGCAACGACGTCATCCTCGACGCCCTTCTCCTGCGCCTACACACCGAAACCGCCTGCCGCCGCGGCGGCGCCCTCGCCCTCCGACTGGTCGACCTCGACACCGCCCACGCCCTGGTCCGCCTCACCGAGAAGGGCGGCACCCTGCGCTGGCAACCCATCACCCCCACCCTCGCCGAACGCCTCCTCGAGCACGCCCAGGCAAGGGGCGGGGTCCTGCCCACCGACCGGCTGCTGCGCTACCGCAACGGCCAGCCGATCAGCAGCCGCCGCTACGACCACCTCTGGAGACGCATCGGCGAACGCCTACCCTGGGTCGCCGCCCAAGGCATCTCCACTCACTGGCTGCGGCACACCACCCTCACCTGGGTCGAGCGCCACTTCGGCTACGGAGTAGCCCGCGCCTACGCCGGCCACACCGACCGCCGCGGACCCGCCACCACCACCTACATCAAAGCCGACCTCCACGCCGTCGCCACCGCCCTCGCCGCCATGACCGGCCAGCCCCACGCCCTCGCCGATGCGCAACCGCAGCCGAAGCCGCCCACCCGATGTCTTGAACCGGCCCCCGACAAGCGTGTCGACGGGCCGCCAGGTGATGACACCTGATGTGTCTCGTCCATGCGCAGGGCGGCGTAGCGGCCGGAGGCGGCGTTAAGGCGGCGACGACTCGATGGCGGCGCGGATACCGGCGAGGTTGGCGACGGCTCCGAAGACTGGAGACCGGCGGCGAAGCCGCTATCCCGTTACATGCGGTAGACGCCGAGCGCGCGCGGGCGCGTCAGGCCGGATGAACGCCGTCGCCGACGGCGGTCAGCAGGGTGGGTATACCGCGGCGATGCCCAGCCCGAGGAACACGGCGGCGGCCAGGCGAGCGACCAGCATGGTGGCGACGGGTCCGCGAAGGAGCCGACAAGCCTGCAAGATGTCGGAGGTCGGCAGCGCCGCGACAAGGGTCGCCACTGGACGTGGCTTCGTTGGGTCTGTCAGAAGGTGAGGACCTGGTCGGCCTCGACGGTCCAGGCGGCGAGTTCATCCATCGAGGAGCGGGGTGCCTCGGGGATGAGGTGCTCCTTGGTCAGGCCGCGGGCGTCGAGGCAGGTTCCGCAGCAGGCGATGCGTCCGCCGTGGCGGGTGAAGGATTTCAGCATACGGTCCAGGGCGTAGTAGCCGTCCGGGGTTTTCTGTCAGCGATGGCACAGGTGACCGCGTCACCCATGAGGAAGATGCGGGGCTCGGTGTCTTGGCGCTTTGCCAGGGCTTTGGCGAGCCTTATCGCGTTGAATGTCTCGTCGGAGCCGTAGGCCGAGCCGTTGATGATGAGCAGTACCTTCATGGCCGTAAGTAGACATCGCTGGTGTTGGACGGAATAGGGCAAAGGGCCCCTAATGCAGGTCTTTCACCGGCCCGTTGGGAGCGGGTGGAGTTCCGCGGTCGCGGCTGTGTCGGTCGGCATGTCGGCGCCCGTCGTGGCGAGCGTGCCGAACAGGTGGTCGGGTTCAGGCGGCCCTGGCCTGGACGGGCAGGCCGGCCGCGCGCCAATCCAGGACGCCGTCGGTGGCGCGTCGTGCCCGGCGGCCGTGGGCGGTGAGCAGCCGGACGGCGTCGTGGGCCAGGGCGCTCATCGCGGTCGCTCCGCTGCCTGACGGACGCGTGCTGGTCGCCCCCAGAGGAGCACACCGCTGTCGAGGAACGCGCGGCCGTACCCGTCGGCAGGGCCTGTCGGCTTACCTGTCCCTGGGGCGGTCGAACGCGGTCAGCGCGGCGAGCCCGATCCGGCCCCGGCCTGTTTCGCGGCAGGCCGAGGTGACGCCCGGCCGCTGCCGGGAGAGCCCCGCGACCAGCGCCGTCGTCACCACGCCGACCGGAACGTTGACCAGCAGCACCGACCGCCGAGACAGAAACTCAGTCAGCAGGCCGCCGAGCAGGTTGCGCGTCAGCTCTCGACGTCGTGAATACGCACGTCAGGCGGCTCGGTCCGCGATTTGGTTGATCACCTGATGGAGCTCTGACAGCCGTACGGTGACGGTCTTGTCTTGTTCGGCGGTGCGCTTGGCGTCGGCGACAAGCTCGCGCAGGGCTGCTGACGGGTTGATGCCGCGGGGGGTGCTTCGTCCTCAAGCCAGGTGGCGAGGTCGTCAGGCAGGCGGGTGGAGTACACCATCGTGGCCTTCCTGGCGGTGGTGTCGACGGTTGCGTCGGTCCAGTCGATTGGCTGCTTTGCGGCTTCGATTGCGTCGTCGCGGTTCATGGTCTGCCCCTGTTCAGTATCGCCTCGGCGTGCGTGACTTCTTCGCCGATTAGGTGCGGTGCGGTCACTACCAGGTAGTGATCGTCGGCCGCTGCCAGCTCCGCAGGACCTCGCTCTGTCGGCTGAAGCGCCAGCGTCGACGCGATGAGACCGCGACCCATCACAGGCGGCGGCAGCGCTTCCTGCTGGCCGTCGCCTCGTGGCCTGACTGGCTTTGGCGGGAGGTGTCGTGGTCCGGGCGCTTGCGAGGGGCGCGGCGCGGTTGCACGGTCATGACACCTTCTCGATCGAACGGCGAACAGCTCGTCCGTCCGCTCGTTCCCAGAACCCTGCCGGCTTGCCCACGCCCCTGTCCGGCACCGATGCCAGTACTGCCCGCCCGGCCCTCACTTCCGGCGTCCCTCAACGCTCCTGATCTGCTGTTGGGAATGGCTCTCCCGTCCCCGTGCGGCCGCATTACAGACCAGCAGATTCTGCACGCATTGGGTTGGCAGCCGGGACACGGTCTCGACATCCAACCGCATCAGCGGATGCTCGTCATCGGCATGGCTGAGAACGGCCGGTACAGGGTGGGTAGTCGAGGCGCGCTGCCCCTACCGTCGTCGGCGCGGCGAATGTGCGGCATCGAGCCCGGTGAGCCGGTGCTGCTCGCCGCGCTCATTGCCCAGGGCCTGCTCGTCGTTCATCCCGTCAGCACGGTCGCCCGGCTCGTCGCCGATCTACACACCCAGTTGGCGGGAGGCGGCCGTGTCCGCTGACCCGACCGCGATCGCCGCCGCCCGGCAGGTACTGGCTCACCTCGGCGTCACCCTGACCGACCTCCAATCCCACACCAGCGGCCCAGCCACACTGCCGACCGTCGCCGAGTACCTGCCCCGCGTCATCGCCGCAGCCGGCCCCGGCGCCCGACGCACCTACGGCACCTACTGGCAGCGCATGGCCGCAGCCTGGGGCGACCGGCCGTTGAACGCGGTCGCCGCCACCGACGTCGAGGCCATGAAGCAACAGATGACCGCCACGGCTCGGTCGCGGCGCAACAGCCGCAACGGCCGACACGCCGGCGAGCACGTGATCGCCGCGGCCCGCGCCTTCTACTCCCGGGCCATCGCCGACGGCCTGATCGACGTCTCGGCCAGTCCCGCTCACCGCGTCGCCAAACCCCGCCGCCTCCCCAGCACACGCCGCGCCCTGACCCCGCAGGGGTTGGAGGAGATCAACGCGGTGGCGCGCACGAGCGGCAACGACGTCTTTCTCGATGCCCTCCTGCTACGCCTGCACACCGAGACCGCCTGCCGGCGCGGCGGCGCTCTCGCCCTACGCCTCGTCGACCTGGATCGCACCAACGGGCTCGTGCGCCTGACCGAGAAGAACGGCACCGTACGGTGGCAGCCGATCACCCTCGACCTCGCCGAACACCTCTACGAACACGCCAACACGCGCGGCGCTGTGCAGCCCACCGACCGGCTGCTGCGCTACCGCAACGGGCAGCCCATCAGCAGCCGCCGCTACGACCACCTGTGGAAACGCATCGGCGAGCGCATGCCCTGGGTCGCCGCCCAGGGCATCTCCACCCACTGGCTGCGGCACACCACCCTCACCTGGGTGGAACGCCACTTCGGCTACGGCATCGCGCGTGCCTACGCCGGCCACACCGACAGCCCCGGATCCTCCACCACCACCTACATCAAAGCCGACCTCAACGATGTGGCCGCCGCGCTGTCGGCGATGACCGGACAGCCGCACCCACTCGCGGTGACCCGCGAGACCTCCGCCGCCCCGGCGA
This sequence comes from Micromonospora sp. CNZ297, assembly GCF_007827625.1. Classification (NCBI taxonomy): domain Bacteria; kingdom Bacillati; phylum Actinomycetota; class Actinomycetes; order Micromonosporales; family Micromonosporaceae; genus Micromonospora; species Micromonospora sp. CNZ297. The sequence goes on from NZ_VISU01000011.1 coordinate 29,954, forward strand.
CGCGTATACCTGCTTCGCCCTGATCTATCGACGCGGCCTGCTCCTGGCCCACCTCGGCCGACCTCGCCGCCCACCCCGACCCGTCGCGGCGCATACCGAAGCTCGCTGACTACCTCCAGCGCGTCGCGGCCGCGGCCAGTCCGGGCACCCGCCGCACCTACGGCACCTACGGCACCTACTGGAACCGCATGGCGGCCACGCTCGGCCATCTGCGGCTGGACGAGGTGACCGCCAGCGACATCGAAGCCCTCATGCGGCAGGTCACCGCCACCGCCCGCACCCGACGCACCGGTCGGCAGGGCGCCGCCACGCCGGCGAGCACGTCAGCCCGCCCGCCCGTCCTGGACGTGGTGGAACGCATGATCGAGGAGGGTGTGGCGGCCCGGGCCGTCCGCACCGACATCCCGCCGGCGCTGATCACCGCCACATCGCGCGGACCTTGGAGGCCGCCATGCGCGATTGGGCCGAGGGCCGGGCGGCGGAGGTCGGTCGCACCTGACGCTCCTGCTCGACTTGGCGTTCAGGGCGTCGAGGCGGCGCCGTAGCGAATGGCTGTTCCATTCCGGCGAGGCGGAATTCCTGCTCGGCGAGCAGGGGTGGGACGGTGCGTTCGAGCCGAGCAGTCCACCCCGAAAACATCAGGCCGCGAACCATGGGTTGTCTGGGTGATCCCTGAAGGCTCGCCTCACTGCGGGGCTTCGCTGCGGCGCAGGGTGATCCTCCACAGGCGGCGGGGCAGGCCACCCTCCTCGAACTCGGTCACATCGAGCAGGGTGCAGCCCGGAGTGAGACGGTCGACCAGGGCGCGATCGAAAAAGTGAACGATGAAGCCGCCGTTCTCGTGCATGTCGTCACCGTGGGCGGTCCCGGCACCATAGTGCGCGTCGCCGGTGTGCCGGACGGTGTACACGTGCAGCCCGCCGGGGCGCAGCACGCGCGCCACCTCGGCGGCGAGGTGATCGAGCTCTGACATGGTCAGCGCCATGTTGAACAGCATGTGACTGTAGACCCCGTCAACGCTGGCGTCCGGCAACGGCAACGGCTGGTGGACGTCGTGCGCGACGGCCGTCAGCTGCGCCCGGTGACCCGACGCCTTCGCGGCGCGCTCCAATCCGGCCAGGGCGTCGGAGGCGTAGTCCAGCGCGGTGACGTTGAGTCCAGCCCGCAGGAAGGCGAGGGTGTCTCGTCCCTGCCCCGCGCCGAGTTCGAGCACGTCGGTCATTCCTTCGCGCCTGAAGAGGTCCCTCGCGTAGGCACCAGGCTCGCTGGGATCCGGGCCGTACATCTCCGGGTTGGCGACGAAGGTGCGCTGCCAGTGCTCCAGTTGCCCGTCCAGCAGGTCCTTGTCGGTGGTCATGTGAGCTCCTCTCCTCGAGGCTTCCTTCGTCCAGCGGCGGCAGGTAGTAGGAGCGCTTCGGCGAGCGCCTTTGGGCTGCTGCCCCCGACGGCGAAGCCACCCCCTCGGTTGTCAGCAGTCCCGGCAGGGTCCGGAAGCGGAGGCCGGTCAGGCGCCGCGGGGCGGGTGACCGCCGGGCCCGAGCCCGTGGTCACCCGCCGCGGCGATTCCCGCCGCTTGTCTCAGGCGGCGGCGGGGTCGAGTATGGTCTGCCAGGCGCCGTACCCGCCGAGCAGGTCGGAGACGTCCGGCCGTCCGGCGTTGCGGAGCAGGCTGGCCGCGACGGAGGAGCGGTACCCGCCGGCGCAGTGCACGACGACCGGCCGGTCGGTCGGCACCTCGTCGAGGCGCCGGGTCAGCTCGGCGAGCGGGATGTGCAGCGAGCCGTCGACGGCGCCCTGCTCGCGCTCACCGGCGTTGCGGACGTCCAGCACCAGCGGCACCTCGGCCCCGTTCAGCGCCTCGCGCAGTTCGGTGGCGGTGACCCGGCTGGCCCGGGTCATGTCGGCGACCATCTCCAGGAAGGCCCCTTCCGGCTCGCGCAGGTACCCGACCACCTGGTCGAAGCCGATCCGGGCGAGGCGTACGACGATCTCCTCCTCCCGGTCCTGCGGGGCCACCACGAGCACCTTGCGGTCTGGGGCGACCACGCTGCCGGCGGTCTCGGCGAACCGGCCGTCGGCGGGGATGTTGATCGCACCCAGCAGGTGACCGGCGGCGAACTCCTGTGGGTCGCGGGCGTCGATCACGACCGCGCCCTCGGTACGGGCCTGGGCGAACTCGGCGACGTCCAGCGGGCGCGGCGCCTTGCTGTGGTCGAACAGCTCGCGGGCCTTGCGGTTGAGCACGGCGTCGAAGGCGAAGTAGCCGGGCGCCGACGGCTGGCCGCCGGTGACCAGGGCGACGAACTGCTCCTGGCTCATCGGGGCGCAGGCGTAGTTGGTGCGGCGCTGCTCACCGATGGTGGACTGCCGCTCGGTGGAGAGGTTCTTGCCGCAGGCCGAGCCGGCGCCGTGGGCGGGGAAGACCCGGACCTCGTCGGGCAGACCCATGAGCTTGCGCTGCACGCTGTCGTAGAGCATCTGGCCCAGATCGTCGGCCGTGACGCCGAGCGAGGCGAGCAGGTCGGGGCGGCCCACGTCACCGATGAAGAGGGCGTCGCCGGTCATCACCCCGTACGGCACCGCGTCGTCGGCGTGCTCGTAGACCAGGATGCTGATGGATTCCGGGGTGTGGCCCGGCGTCTCCATGATCTCCAGGGTCACGTCACCGAGGCTGATCCGCTCCCCGTCGTGGAGCTTGCGGCTCGGGTACTCGGTCTCGGCGCGGTGGCCGTAGCCGATCCACGCGCCGGTCGCCGCGGCCACCTCGAGGTGACCGGCGAGGAAGTCGGCGTGGAAGTGGGTGTTGATCACCCCTTCGATGGTCAGGCCGTGGGCCTGCGCGTCGGTAAGATACTCGTCGATGTCGCGGCGCGGGTCGACGAGCACCGCCCGTCCGGTGGCCTCGTCGGCGACGAGGTACGAGGCCTGGGACAGGCAGTCCAGGTAGTACTGGGTGAACAACATCGTGCTGAACTCCTTCGCAGTGATGACCAGCGATGTACCCACGATAGCGTATACCCCCGGGGGTATATTCCGGGCCGAAGGTCCCGTCCTCCGGTGACCCTCGGCAGGGGTCATGGCCGGGTCAGATCAACCGACCCGGCCGGCCGCCCTTCGCCTGCAGCGCCAACCCGGCGTCGACCCAGGCACGCATGCCGCCGGCCAGGTTGTGGACCTGGTCCCGCTCGCGGGCCAGCAGCGCGGCGGCCTGCCGCGAACGTGCTCCCGAGCGGCACACCGTGACCACCGGCCGGTCCGCCGGCAACTCACCGATCCGCTCCGCCAACTGGCCGAGCGGGATGTGCCGCGCCCGGGGCGCGTGACCGGCCCGCCATTCGGCCGGCTCCCGCACGTCCAGCAGCAACCCTCCGCCAGCCACCAGGGCGGCCGCCTGTTCGGGCCCGACGGAGGCATACGGTTTTCCGAAGATCTTCTTCAGCATCCCGCCGAGCGTCATGCGTCCGGCCCCGTCACGACGGGACGACCGCTGCGGGCCCACCCGCCGGTGCCGCCGCTGACCGAGCGGGCGTCGACGCCGGCGCGGGCCAGGAACTGCGCGGCGGCGAGGCTGCGGTTACCGCTGGCGCAGATGACGTACACCGGGCGGTTACGGGGAAGGTCCCCCAGCACCGTGGGCAGTTGAGCCAGCGGCACCAGACGCGCGCCGGGCACGTGGCCCTCGACGTACTCGAACGGCTCCCGGACATCGACCACCGCGGCACCATCGGCGTGCGCGGCGGCGAAGTCCGCCAAATTCACCTCTCGCATCTCTCCTCCTCAGGCTCCGTCATACCCCGGGGGGTATGGACGTCGACCCTCACCTGCCGCAGGCACGTCCGTATTCCCCAGGGCGGGCGGGGTGGGGGAACCACCGGGAACAGATACCCCCACGGGTATGTTGTTGCGGGGGTGGACCGTCAACACACGGAGGTGGAACATGGCGAGCGTGGCGCTGACCGCGACCAACTTCGAGCAGGCCGTCACCCGCGACGGCATCGTTCTGGTCGACTTCTGGGCCAGCTGGTGCGGCCCCTGCCGCAGTTTCGCGCCGATCTTCGAGAAGGGCAGCGAGACGCACCCGGACATCGTGTTCGGCAAGGTCGACACCGAAGCGGAGCAGGCGCTGGCCGCCGCGGCTCAGATCCGGTCCATCCCGACGCTGATGGCCTTCCGCGACGGCATCCTGGTCTTCTCCCAGCCCGGCGCGCTGCCGGCCGCCGCCCTGGAGCAGGTGATCCAGGGCGTCCGCGACCTCGACATGGACGAGGTACGGGCGAAGCTGGCCGGGAGCACGGCCGGCCGCTGACGCGACCGGCGCAGGGGTGCGGGCAGATCCCGCACCCCTGCCGGGCTGGCCGAGTTCATCCCGGCCGGGTTCCTGCTCACCGGGCTGGCCATCATGATGCTGGCCACCGCGATCGCGATGATCCGTGGCCGCCGGAACGCCGAGGGGAAGCCGGTGCCGCACGAGCTGCCAGTGTTCCGGGTGATCATCGACGGCATCGTCGTCGGGCTCGTCACCGGTCTGGTCGGCGCGGGCGGCGGCTTCCTGGTGGTGCCGGCGTTGGCGCTGCTCGGCGGCCTGCCGATGCCGGTACAGAGCGAGCCGGTCGGCCGGGAGCCGATCGGGTCCTCGTCTTGCCACTGAGCTCCTGGCACACGAGGGGCGCCCGGTAGATCCGGGCGCCCCTCGCCTGCTCTACTAGCAGACCTAGTACTAAGGTGGATAGTACTAAGGCAGATAGTAGATCCGATGACAGCTGGAGGAGACATGCAACGCCCGACGAAGCCGACGCGCAAGAGCGCCAGGCGTACGCCCCCGATCCGTCGGGCGGCTGGCTGGCTGGGCCCGGTTGTCGTTATCGCGATCGTCGCCGTCCTGGCGATCCTCGCCCGGCCCGCCGACAAGCCGGCGGAGCCGGCCGCCGGGACCGCCGCTGGAGGAGCGGCCGGTGGCCAGACAGAGAATCCCTTTGCCAGCCTGGCCCGGCGGGCGGCCAACGACCCGCTCGCGCTCGGGAAGCCCGAGGCGCCTGTCGTGATCATCGAGTACGCCGATTTCCAGTGTCCCTTCTGCGGGCGGCACGCCCGTGAGACCGAGCCGAAGCTGGTCCAGGAGTACGTCGACAAGGGGCTGGTTCGCATCGAATGGCGTGATCTGCCCTACCTCGGTGCCGAGTCGGACGACGCGGCGGCCGCGGGGCGGGCCGCCGCCGCTCAGGGGAAGTTTTGGGAGTTCCACAACGCCGTGTACGCGAAGGAGCGCCGGGTGAACAGCGGTTCCCTGGACGAGGGCGCGCTGCGCGACATCGCCAAGAGCATCGGGCTGGACCTCGCCAGGTTCGACACCGACCGCGCCTCCGCCGCTACTGAGGCGGCCGTCCTGCGCGATCAGCAGGAGGCGACCTCGATGGGCATCACCGGCACCCCGGCGTTCCTGGTGGGAGACACGCCGATCATCGGCGCGCAGCCGTACAAGGCGTTCAAGCAGGCCATCGACAAGCAGCTGGATGCGAAGTGAGTGAGATCGGCTACCTCGCCGCCCTGCTCGGGGGGGTTCTCGCCCTGCTCAGCCCGTGCAGCGCGATGTTGCTGCCCGCCTTCTTCGCGTATGCCTTCCAGAACCCGCGCCAGTTGCTTGCCCGCACTGCCGTCTTCTACCTCGGCCTCGCCGCCGTCCTGGTACCGCTCGGTGCCGGGTCCTCGGTCGTGGCCGGTGCATTCTTTCAGCACCGCGACACGCTGATCCTGGTCGCGGGCTGGTCGATCATCGCGCTGGGCGTCATGCAGCTGGCCGGCAAGGGGTTCGCCTTCGGGCCGGCGCAACGGTTGATGGGGCGGATCACCGGGGACTCCCCGCTATCGGTGTTCGCCCTCGGCGCGGTCTACGGGCTGGCCGGCTTCTGCTCCGGTCCGATCCTGGGCGGGATCCTGACGGTCGCCGCGACCTCCGAGCAGCCGGCGGCCGGTGGTGCCCTGCTGGCTGTCTACGCCCTGGGCATGACGGTGCCCCTGCTGCTGCTCGCCCTGGTCTGGGACCGGTGGCGCATCGGCGAGCGTCGGTGGCTGCGGGGCCGACAGTTCTCTGTGGGTCGGCTGCACCTGCACACCACGTCAACCGTCTCCGGCCTGCTCTTCGTCGCCCTAGGCGTGCTCTTCCTGGTCTTCGACGGCACGGCAGGCCTAGCCGGCGGCTTCGGCCTGACCGACGTCGAGGGCGCCGCGCAGGAGTGGGTGACGGGAACGCTTGGCGACGTACCGGACGAACTGGTCCTCCTCGTCGCGGGGTTGGCCGCGGTCACCGTCCTGGTGCTGCGCTGGCGTCGTTCCGCGACCCCGGAAACGGCTGGCGCCCCGCTGCCGTCCGCCACGGACGTGGCCGGAGTGAACCTCACGACCGGCCCCTCGGAGTGGCCGGCTCGGCGGTGGATGGCGGCGGTCGCCGGCGCCGTGGGAACCACGGTGGTGATCGCGGTTCCCACCGACCTGATCGACACCCCCTACTTCAGCCGCGACATGGCCGTCACCTGGTGGGCGTGGCCGGTGCTGGTGGTGACCGCGGCGCTGTCCGGACTGCTCCTGGCGACCTACGTCGCGCCCGTCGCCGGAACCGGCGACAAGGCGGCGGGCCGCAGCGAGTCGCGGACCGGCGTGACCGGGGCGACCCTGTCCCTGTTCGCCGTCGGTTGCCCCGTCTGCAACAAGATCGTCCTGATCGCGCTCGGCTACAGCGGCGCGATGAGCTGGTTCGCTCCGGCGCAGCCCGTACTCGCCGCGGGCTCGATCGTCCTGCTCGCCTGGGCACTGCGGCGTCGGCTCGCCGGCGAACGGGCCTGTCCGGCTCCGGCCGCGTCGGAACCGCTCACCGCCGACGGTACGGTCCACCGGTGAGCCGACTCCGAAGGAAGGACCCCGGCAACGACCGCCCGCTGGGTCCGCTGGAATCCGCGGTGATGAACGCGTTGTGGGAAGCGGCCGGGCCGCTCACGGTGCGGCAGATGGTCGACGCGATGGCGGACCGCGACCTCGCCTACACCACGGTGATGACGGTCCTGGACAACCTGCATCGCAAGGGCTGGGCGGAGCGCGACCTCGCCGGCCGGGCGTACCGGTACCGCCCGAAGGCCAGCCGGGAGGAGCACGTCGGACAGCTCATGGCCGAGGCGCTCTCCTCGGCCGCCGACCAGCATGCGGCACTGGCCCGGTTCGTCGACGCCATGGCTCCCGAGGAGGCGGCGGCGCTGCGCGAGCTACTGGACCAGCGCGGAAAGTCGAGCCCGTGACCAGCCTGGTACTGCTGGCCTGGGCGGCCGCGGTGGCGGTCCTCGCCCGTCCTGCCCTGACCGGACGATGGACGACCTCCCTGCCGCGGCTCACGGTTGGGCTGTGGCTCGGCGCGGAACTGTCCGTCACCGTCGCCGTCCTCACCGCCGGGCTGCTCGTCGCCGTACCGCCGGCTGCCCTCGCCGCTGGTCTGGAGGGCATCGTGGCGGCGTGCACCCGTGCGTTGGCGGGCCTGGGAGCCCCGAACGAGACTCTCGCCGTCATCGGACTGCTGGCCACTGCGGCCCTCGTCGCCCGCCTCCTGATCAGTCTGATCGTGACGTTCATCCGTGCGCGCCGCTGGCGTCGTCGCCACCTCGCCGCGCTGCTGCCGCTGGCCCGGCAGGACGCCGGCGACGAGTGGACCCTCGTGGACCATGCCACCGCCGCGGTCTACTGCCTGCCCGGCCGCCCGGGCAATGTCATCGTCACCAGCGCCGCGATCGACACCCTCACCGCCGACGAGCTCGCAGCCGTACTGGGGCACGAGCGGGCACACCTCCGAGGCCGGCACCACCTCCTCGTCGCCCTCGCCGTCGCGTTCCACCGCGCTCTGCCCGGACTGCCCATGGCCGCCGCGGCCGAGACGGAGATCAGACGGCTGGTGGAGCACCTGGCCGACGACCGGGCCAGCAAGCGCCACGGGCGGCAGGCTGTCGCCACCGCCATCGTCCGGCTCGCCGACCGCACTCCCCAGCACGCTCTCGGCGCCGCGGCAGGCGCCGTCGACCGGGTACGCCGGATGCTCGCACCACCGGCCCGACCCCGCATCCTGCATCGCCTCGTCGCCGTCAGCGCCATCGGACTGCTCATGACCGGACCACCCGCCGTCGCGGTGGCATCCGCGGGCCTGCTCGTCCAGGGTGCCAGCTGCTCCGCTGGTTCCCCACCTTCGGCAGCGGGTCCGGCCGCCGCCCGTCCGGCCGGCGGGTGACGAATCCGAGCCCAACCGACCCCCACCAGCCGGGAACCGGCGCGAGGATGAGGGCGCCGGGAACCATCGTTCGCATCCTGTGGAGAGGAGCACGACCGTGGACAGCAGAGCCTGGGACGAGCGGTACGCGAGCGCCCCGGAACTCGTGTGGACCGCCGAACCGAACCGCTTCGTCGTGGAGGAGGTCGCCGGTCTGTCCCCCGGCAGAGCCATCGACCTCGCCGCCGGCGAGGGACGCAACGCGGTGTGGCTGGCCCAGCAGGGTTGGGAGGTCACGGCGGTCGACTTTTCCCCGGTGGCCATCGAGCGGGGCCGGGAACTGGCCCGCCAGCGAAACGTCACCGTCGACTGGCACGTCGCCGACGTCACCACGTACACGCCGCCGGCCGACGGTTTCGATCTGGTGCTGATCGCATACCTGCACCTGCCCGCCGCCGAGATCGCAGTCGTGCTGTCCCATGCCCGGGACGCCGTGCGAGCCGGCGGCATTGTCCTCGTGGTCGGCCACGACCTCGCCAACCTCTCCGGCGGCACGGGCGGGCCGCAGGACCCCGACGTCCTGCTCACCCGTGAGTCGGTGGCGAAAGAGCTGCAAGGGCTGCGGATCCGCCGGGCCCAGACCGCTCACCGACCGGTGACTGTGCAGGGCCGGACCGTCGACGCGCTGGACACGGTGGTGGTCGCCGAACGCTCCTGACGACAGCTGCGGGGGAAGCGGCGAGGGCATATGTCGCATACCTGGGGGGGGTATAGTAGTCCGTGAGGAAGTGACTGCTATGACTCTCCCGATCACCCATACCCAGCCGACACTCCCGTGGCAGGTCACCGGCGTGTTGGCTGTGGTCGCCCACCCCGACGACGAGTCCTTCGGCCTCGGTGCCGTATTGGCGGAGCTGATCTCCCAGGGCGCCCGGGCGAGCGTCCTCTGCTTCACCCACGGCGAGGCCTCCACCCTGCACGGCCGCCCAGGGGAGCTGGCAGTGGTCCGGTCCCAGGAGCTGACGGAAGCGGGGGCGGCACTCGGCCTGTCCCGGGTCGAGCTGCACGACTACCCCGACGGCAACCTGGCCGGCGTACCCGTCGATGAGCTGGCCGCGCACGTCCTGCGACTCATCGGCGAGGAGCGCCCCAGCCACCTGCTGGCATTCGACCTCGGCGGGGTTACCGGCCACCCTGACCACCACCACGCCACCCGGGCCGCCCTGCTCGCCGCTGGCACGGCCGGACTGCCGGTGCTGGCCTGGGCCCTGCCCCGATCGACCACGGAGCAGCTCAACGCCGAACTCGGTACGGCCTTTGTCGGACGCGACCCGGCCGAACTGGACGCGACGCTCTTCGTTAGCCGTGAGCTCCAGGCGGTCGCCATCGCCCGCCACCGCAGCCAGTCGGCCGACAATCCCGTGCTCCGCCGACGGTTGGAACTGCTCGGCGACCGTGAGTACCTGCGATCGATCCACCCGTCGGGACGGACGCCCACGACACGGGGCAGGGAATCCGGACACGTCCGACCGCCGGTCGTCACCCCATAGACCCGGTCAGCCTCGATACCGGTCGTGCGGGCCGGGCCTCGCCCGGACGGGTCAGAGGGCCCGTCGAATACCGGCGCGGACGGCGTCGAGCGCGCCTTCGGGGAAGTCCACCGCACCGCCGAGCTCGGTGGCCTCGAGTTCGGCGCGGGCCGCCTCTTCCAGCGCCTCGACGAGATGGGCGGCGTCCATCGGACGGACGCCGAAGGCGAGCAGGCCGTGGTTGGCGAGGATCACTGCCGAGGTAAGGGGGTGCGACTGCAGGGTCCGCACGATGCCTTCCACCGATTCGGCGGTGCCCCGGGGAGCCCAGGGGACGACCGGGACGTCCTCGGCCTGCCCGAATCTGAGCAGGGCTTCGTATCGGCACGGCAGGGGTCGGCTGGCCAGCGCGAAGCCGGTGACCGCCGGGGAGTGCGTATGGATGATCGCTCCGATGTCACCACGGGTCTGGTAGACCCGCGTGTGCATGGACACGATCTCCATGTTCTCGGGCGTGATGTCGCCCTCGACCACCTCGCCGTCAAGCCGGACGATGGCGAACTGGTCGGCCCCCAGCTGGCGGACGCGTCCCGTGTTGCTGATGACCATCGTGTCGACGTCGGCTCGCGCACTGACGTTGGCGTGGCCGGAGTGGGACATCACCCCGGCTGTGAACAGTTCGCGCACCGCATCGACCAGCTGCGTGCGCAGTTCGTCGGGCGAGGCAGTGGCCACGTCATCCCCCGTCCATCGGGCTGAGATCGGCCGGCGAGATACCCGTCCCGGCACTTTTCACACCCTGCAACCGCAGGTGCGCGGGCACTCAACCTCCGGCTTGCCTACCGCGGATGCGGACCAGGCAGGTCGCTCAAAAGGCCGGGAGCCGGCGCCAGCGTCGAGCTGGTACGCCCGTGCCGACGACGGTCCCGGCCTTCACAGGTCGGCGACGAACTGGGTTCACCAGCCGGCGGGCAGCATGGCGACCGGCATCAGGGCGACCTGGTAGAGGTAGCCGCCATCCTGGGTGCCGGTGGCCCACAGGGCCGTGACCATGTAGATCACCTTGACGGTGTTGTCCTGCGACACCTCGGTCACGTAGACGATGCGGTCGGCCATGATGCCGATCTGCTCTTCGGTCCAGAGAATTCGATCGGCCATGCTGCCGATCTGGTCCTCCGTGTAGAGGACGCCGTTGAGGGTCTGCTCGTACGTGCTCGCTCCGAGCTGGCCCACGTAGACGACCACATCTGTGCCGGCCGGGGCTGCCGATGCGACACTTGGGCGCGCCACACCCACCGCGAGCGCCACCAGGGTCGCAGCCAGCAGAACCATCATCTTCTTGATCATTCGGAAAACCTCCTGTCGGATACCCCCGGGGGTATGTTCCAACCGTAGCCGGGGCGGGCCGACATAGGGGATCTCGGTTAGGCAACTCACAGAGGTTGAGAGACATCGATCAGTTGCTCCGCCGCCAAGCACGTCGGACGGGACATCGCCTCGGTCCGCGAACCTGCAGATCGTCGCCGCGCGCGGCGTTCACAGGGTGCGGCGTGGTCGGCCGGGCCGGTCGTTACGGTCGGCCGCTGTTCGCCCGGACCCGGTCGACCGGCCCGAGACATGCCGGGGGCAGGTGGAACCAGCGCAGCGCCTCGAAGTCGTCCGGTAGGCCGGTCACTCCCTCATCAAGACTATCTTTGCGGGTGCGGAAGATGTCCCGTGCCTCGCGCAGGTAGCCGGTCAGGGCGTCCTCGCCGGCCCTCTCTATCCGGCCCGGGCGCGTCGGCCCGCCGCCGAACAGGTAGTTCAGGTCGGCTAGGCGCAGCGGCGGTCGAGGAGGACCTTCGTAGTGGCGCCACAGCCCGGTGCGGGGGTCGAAGCGGTAGTCGCTCAGCAGCCGGTGCCCGTACCGGGCGACGAGGTCGACTGCGTCGATGAGGTAGTCGGCAACCGTGTCCGAGATGAAGTAGTTGAAGTTGATCCGGGTCCAGCCGGGCTTGATCCCCTCGCAGCCGAGGCCGATCTCGTCACGGAAGGCGTGCGAGCGCTCAGTGTCGATTGCCAGGAGACGATGTCCGTACGGTCCCGCGCAGGAGCAGCCACCGCGGGTCTGGATACCGAACAGGTCGTTGAGCAGCGCGACGACGAAGTTGTGGTGCAGGTAGCGGGCTCCGTGGCGGAGCCGAAGTGACACGATGGACAGGCGACGGGCCTCGGGGTTCCCCAGCACCTCGATCGCCGGGTTGTCGGACCAGCGGTGCAGCGCCCTCGACCACAACCGCTCCTCGCGGGCCTGGATGACATCGGTGCTGACGGCCTGCTTGAGGGCGAACACCAGTCCGGCTCGGATCGATTCGACGATCGCCGGGGTGCCGCCCTCCTCTCGCGCGACCGGGTCGTCGAGATAGCGGTGACTGACGGGGTCGACGAAGGCCACCGTGCCGCCGCCGGGGGCCGTGGGTACCCGGTTCCGGATGAGATCCCGGCGCACCACCAGGACGCCGGGTGTCTGCGGGCCGCCGACGAACTTGTGCGGGGACAGGAACACGGCGTCCTTGCTGTCCCCGGCCCCCGGCTTCGACTCACCCATCCGGATCGGCACGTACGGGCCGGCCGCCGCGTAGTCCCAGAACGACAGCGCCCCGTGGGCGTGCAGCAGTGCGGCGAGCGCGTCGGCGTCGGACAGGATGCCGGTGACGTTGGAGGCCGCCGAGAAGCTGCCGATCCGCAACGGCCGGTCCGCGTAACGGGCCAGCTGCACGGCGAGCTCCGCCTGGTCGATGTGCCCGTCGGCGTCCGCGCCGATGACCACCACGTCGGCGTACGTCTCCCGCCACGGCAATTCGTTCGAGTGGTGTTCGTACGGACCGACGAACACCACCGGCCGCTGCTCAGCCGGAATGTGACGCTGAAGGTCGTAGCGACGCGACGGTGCGTCGGGCAGCCGTAGCTCCAGGATTCCGATCAGCTTGTTGACGGCGGCGGTGGCACCCGAACCGCAGAAGATCACCACGTGCTCGTCCGTCCCGCCCACGGCGTCGTGGATGATCTGCCGGGCATCCTCGCGTAGCCGTCCGGTCGCCAGGCCCGTGCCGGAACTCTCGGTGTGGGTGTTGGCGTAGCGCGGCAGCACCCACTCCCTGATGGCGTCCTCGATGAAATCGAGCGACCGGCCCGACGCGGTGTAGTCGGCGTAGGTGATCCGCCGGGGCCCGTAGGGGCAGTCCAGCACCTCGCCCTCACCGATGATGCCGTCGCGGATCCGCGCCAGCAGCTCATCATTACGGCTGGCCGCCGTCGCATCGCCGGTTACGCCCACGTCCTACCCTCCTGTCCCTGCGAGGCGCCTCGCTGTCAGAGCAGGTCGATGGTGACCGTCGGCGGCGAGGTCAGAGTGTTGTGCACGGTGCAGTGCGAGGCCACGGCCAGCAGGGCAGGCCTGCGCGCCTCCGGGAGATCCTCGGGCACCCGAAGGGAGAGCCGGACCTCGGCCACCCGGGCCGGGCGGTCAGCGGCCATCCGGTAGCTGACAGCGACGCCCAGACCGTCGCGGCTCAAGCCGTGCCGGGTCAGGTACCGGCCGGCGTAGAAGGCAACGCAGGTCGCCAGCGACGCGACGAACAACTCCGTGGGCGTCGGCGCCTCGTCCTCACCCCCCGCCTCGGGCGGCTGGTCCACCAGCATCCGGTGTCCCCGTACCGCGAACTCATAGGATTCCCCAGTCACGAAGCGGACATCCACCGTCCCGGCATCCCCGCCCACGGCCTGCACGTTCAGCTGGCCCATCGGACCGCTCCCCTCGATGTGGTGCTCGTTCAGCCAACACCGGCGCCGGGCCCGATTGGTAGATCCACCTGGATCCGACAACAGGACCTTGTGCCCTGCCGTTACGGCTCCGGTCACTCAAGGTGATCCTCGCGTAGTCGTCGGCTGCTGGCGGCATGTGGCAGGAATCATCAGCGGCCGAAGAGAAGTAGCCCTGACGCGAGCCGGGCGGGGGCAACCCCGTACATGCGGGTGAGCCAGCCGGGTTGGAGCGGATGGCCAGGCGAGCGCGGAGGTAGGCGGCGGGCACAGCCATCACGGTGTATGTTGCGACAACCCGCCGGTCGACGCGACCCAGTGCCCAGTGGGTGACAGTGCCGGGCAACGCCAGGGCGGCGGAGACCGCCAGCGAGGTCGCGAGCGCCCGTTTGATCGGCAAGCGGAGGATCAGCAGGTAGAGCGGGGCGAGGAGGAAATTACCGCCGCTGGCCAGAGTTGCCTACGCCGCACCTCGCCGACAGTGCACTGCAAAGGCCAGGACCGGCGGGCCGCTGTAGTGCAGGGTGGGGGCTTCGCCGTGGGTGGCCACTCTCGCCCGGTGCCATGGGTGATCAGCTCTTCCAACCCGGTGCCGAGGCCGAAGGGCTCGTCGTCGGCGCGGGGGAGCGTGCCGCCGTCCGTTGCGCCAAGTCAGTTTGACTTTGACGGCGCGCGCAGGCGCTGGCGGGCCGGGCGGGGGTCTGCTCGGCTCGTCCCGGGTCCAAGCCGGGTGGAATGCTTCGGCGCCAGGGCGTTTACCTGTCCGGCTTTGATCACGACTCCTCGGTTTTGCGAATGAAGAAGACCAGGATGCCCTCCTCGATGCCACTGGAGAGCAGCTCGTAGCCATTGTCCTCAGCCCAGGCCGGAATGTCGGACAACGCACCCTTGTCCGTGGCCAGCACCTTGATCACCTGGGTCGGGCCCAGCCGCCGCATGGCCTTAGTGGCGGCGAGCACGGGCATCGGACACATCAGGTCACGGGCGTCGACGACCTCGTCGACGTGGATGTCGATAGTCATGCGTCTCCTCCTAGATGAACATGGTCACGTGGGACTTGCGGGCCTCGGACATGAACGCGGCCGCGCCGGCGAATTCCACACCGTCCACGAAGTCGTCGTGGGTGTACCCGAACACGTCGATGGTCATCTGGCAGCCGATGAGCCGTACCCCGAGTTCGCGTGCCTCGTCGAGCAGGGTCCGGATGCTCGCCACGTTGTTCTTCGCGAACTTCGACTTCATCATCCTGGTCGAGAGCGCCTTCATGCCCGGCATCGCGGTCAGCACGTCAGGCATTGGCACCGGCATCGGCATGGCGGGGTTGCCCACCGGGTCGACCAGGAGCTTGCGCTCGGCGTCCTTGTGAATGATGTTCAGGCCGTAGAAGGTGAAGAACACCGACGTCTGCAGGCCGGCGGCGGCCGCCGCGGTGCTCAGGATGAGTGGCGGGTACGCCCAGTCAAGTGTCCCCTTGGAGGCGACCAGGGCCGCGCGGCGGGAAGCCGGGTTCTTTGCCCACGCCCGCTTGATCTCGTCGCGGACGATGCTGCGGACATCCTCCTCAGTCAGCCCGAACTTGGTTCCCGGCGGGGACCCATCCGGAGCGTCTGCCGGAACCTGTGTGTGAAGCTCGGAGGTCATCTCGTTCCTCCATCTCCTGCCGTTACAGGCGATCGTCGTGACTGAACTTCTCTGCGATCATGTGTGCCTCTCGCTGGGCGGCCGTCAGCACATCCGCCGTGATCGCCGCACGTTCTGCCCAGTGCCGGGCTGCCGGTCCGACGACCGGCTCGTCGGCACGGTGCCGCGCCCACCATTCGCGCGCCTGCTCGGCCAGGGCCGCCAGCGTCACAGCGGGATCCTGCTCGAGCAGCGCCCGCAGCACCCGTCGCCGGTCACCCAGCCGCAGGCCCAAGCCGGTACCGCGGGCCACCGTCGCCAGATGGGCGCGGGTGATGATGACGCCGCTGCGGGCCGGCGTGAGCAGACCCGTCAGCAGGCCGTCAAGGCCGCCGCCGTCGCCGAGCGGCGCCACGTCACGCAGGTGCGCCGGTGGGCGGTCGGGCAGACCGATCTCGGCGGCCTCCGCCAGCAGGGCGTCGTGCAGCAACCGCGCCCACTGCGCGTACGGTGCGGGGCCGCTGTCCGCCATCGCACGCGCGTACGCCGGGAGCCAGCTCGCGAGGTGTTCGTGGAACAGCGCGACCCGGGCCTGGCGGCGCATCGTCCGCCGCGGGCCGGCCGGCTCGTCGCACTCCGCGTCGGCCAGCGCCGCGTAGAGCCCGAGCAGGGCGGCGACGTGGTCGGCGTCGGACGGTACCGGCAGCCGCAGCGCCCGCCAGAAGCCCGCGACCCGGTCGGCGGCCTCACCGCCGAGCATGCCTTCCGCGCCGAGGTAGACGGAGGCGTGCGGCACCAACTGCACCACGAATGCCTCGGTCCACTGCTCGCCGCTGGGCCGGGGCAGCCTGAGCAGGTCGGCCAGGCGCAGCTGAGCTTCGCCGGGCGCCTCGGCCAGCGCCCCCAGCGCTCGGAACAGCTCCGCCCGGTTCCGGGTGCGTCCGGGCGCGAACCCGGCCAGCGGCAGCGTGGTCATCGGAGCGCTTCCCCCTCTCGGACCGGGGAGCCATCCTCTGCGGGGAGGTTGAAGATGGGCTTGGCCGGCTTCAGCGGCCGCATCAGCCAGTACGGCCGCCGGGTGCCGTCCGGCGAGTGCCGATGGGCCGGCCGGGCCAGCTCCAGCCACCGTCGGTAGACCTCGTGGGCCTTGGCAGTGTCCACGACGATGTCCCCGTACGCCTCGGCGGGCGTGGCCTTGCGCACCCGTACCGCCTGATGCCAGCAGTGCTGCCCGGAGATCGGGTCCGGGTGCACCGGGAAGGTGAGATTCTGGTGCACGCCGACGTCGCTCCACCAGATCCGGGCGGTGTCCGGATCACTGGACTGATACGGCGACACCCCGGCCAGCCGCGTCATCCGCCACCGGCCGTCGTCCCGGGCCAGGTCGACGGTCGCCATCATCTGCCGCTGGCTGTTCTCACCCTGCGCGGCGAGCTTCCACCGGCCCATGTGGTGGCTGCAGGCCACGACCCCGGGCCGGATGCCCTCGGTGACCCAGGCCTTCACCACGTAGCAGCCGATCTCCGTCTCCACGGTCACCAGGTCTCCGTTGCCGACGTCGATCCGGGTGGCATCGCGCGGGTGGATCCAGAGCGGGTTGGTGTGCGCGAGCTCGTCGAGCCACTTGGCGTTTCCGCCGCGGGTGTGGATCTGCGTCGGGAGGCGGAAGGTGGAGATCAGCACGAGCTGGTCGGGTGCCATCGCCTCGGGGTGCACGTGACTGCGCTCGTACCGGGGGACGGCCTGGTCCCGCCAACCCCAGTCGGCGAGGGTGCGGGAGTAGAACTCCAGCCTGCCGCTGGGGGTGGGGAAGCCGCGGCGGACCGCGCCGTCGATGCGGACGCCGACCGGCCGGCGGCCCTGGTCGTCGGGTTCCGGGGCGGCCATCGGCACGATGTTGGGGGAGGTCGGCGCCGGGGCGCGGGTGTAGACCCGGCCGAAGTTGTCCTCGCCGACGTCGACGAGCTGGTCGTCGGGGACGGGCTCCTCGTAGATCGGGCCGATTCCCTTGCGCACCTCGAACGCGCCGTACCGGCGCATGTACGCCAGCGGGGTCAGCCCTTCGGCGGCGGCCTTCTCCGGCAGGCCGGGTACCGAGTTCTCGAAGATCCAGCCGTAGTACTCGTCGACCGACAGCTTCGTACCCGGCTGCTCCTTCGACTCGTGGTACTGCCGGATGCCCAGGCTGCCGTCCGGATCGATGCGCCAGGAGAGTTCGATCCAGAACTCGTTCTCCTCCCACACCTGTCCTGGGTTGACCTCGCGGGTGTCGCCGACCTGCTCGCCCAGCCGCTCCCGCGCGGCGCGCAGCACCGGCTGGCGGAAGCCGATCCACTGCCCGTCGTACTGCTCGTAGGAGTGCAGGTCGTGCCGTTCGGGGCCGAGCCCCATCGGCAGGACGTAGTCGGCGAGGAAAGCCGTCTCGCTCCACGTCGGCGTGAGCGCGACGTGCAGTCCGACCCTGGACTCGTCGGTGAGAACCTCCATCCAGCTCAGCCCGTCCGGGTTGGTCCAGACCGGGTTGTAGACGCGGGTGAAGTAGACGTCGAGCTTCCCTCGGCCTTCCTTCAGGAAGTGCGGGAGGAGGAAGGACAGCTCGTTGAGGGCGAGGGGGTACTCCAGCGGCCAGGTCAGGTCGTTCCAGGTGCCGGGGTGCGGCGGGGTGTGGATGGGCCGCGGCACGAACTTGTTCCACGCGTTCGGGTGGGTGCCGCCCGGCGTCGCGACTGCCCCCAGCATCGCGTTGAGCAGGAACAGGGTGCGGGAGACCTGCCATCCGTGCAGGTTGCCGGCGCTCGCCGAACGCCAGGTGTGGGTGGACAGCCGGGTACCGGCGCCGCCGACCAGCTCGGCCACTCGTTCGATGGTCGCGGCGTCGACGCCGGACTCGGCGGCGGCGAACTCGAACGTGTACGGCGCGTAGAGCTCGCGCAGCACCTCCTCGAACTCCTCGAACACGGGCGCCCGCTCGGGATGCTCGGCGGCCAGGTACTCGGCCCAGTTCCACCAGCGGCGCATGAACTCCCGGTCATGCAGCCCGTTGCGCAGCAGGTACGACGCGACGGCCAGCAGGATGGCCGGCTCCGAACCGGGGTACGGGGAGAGCCAGTGGTCCGCGTGGGTGGCGGTGTTGGACAACCGGGTGTCGAAGACGATCAGCTTGGCACCACGTTGCTTCGCCTCCATCACCCGCTGCGCGTGCGGGTTGAAGTAGTGTCCCGCCTCCAGGTGGGAGCTGACCAGCAGGATGACGTCGGCGTTGGCGTGGTCCGGGCTGGGCCGGTCGATGCCGGTCCAGAAGTGGTATCCGGCCCGCGCGCCACTGGAGCAGACGTTGGTGTGCGAGTTGTGCCCGTCCACGCCCCAGCTGGCCAGCACCCGCTCGGTGAAGCCGTCCTCGCCGGGCCGTCCGACGTGGTACATGATCTCGTTGCGCCGGTCCTCCACGACGGCGGTGCGGATCCGGGAGGCGATGTCGTCGAGCGCAACGTCCCAGCTGACCGGCGCCCACCGTCCCTCACCGCGCGCGCCGACCCGCTTGAGCGGTTGCAGGATCCGGTCGGGGTCGGTGACCTGGTTAATGGTGGCCGGGCCCTTGGCGCAGTTGCGCCCACGCGATCCGGGATGCTCGGGGTTGCCCTCGAACTTGCGGACCTGGGCGGTGTCCCGGTCCACGTAAGCCAGCAGGCCGCAGGCGGACTCGCAGTTGAAGCAGGTGGTCGGCACCAGCAGGTAGTGCCGCTCGGTCCGCTTCGGCCAGTCCCGGGACTCCAGCTCCACCCAGTCGTCCCAACGCTCCTTCGGAGGGAACGCGGCCAGGTGGACCCGGCTCGGCCCCGGGTAGAACGTCTCGCCTCGGGCGTCGGCCTCGGCCCGGGCCGCGCTGACCCGGCCGGCGATGTCGTCAACTCGTGTCATTGCGGTGTCTCCTAGGCGAGGGGGACCGATTGGCCGGCCTGGACGTAGGCGTGTTCGTGCAGGGCCAGGCCGGCGAGCGCGACCACCGCGGCCGCGGCGACCAGCCCACCGCCGAGGCCGACCGACACGACTCCGGCCGCGGCCAGCAGGGCGAGGGCCACCAGGGCCAGGCTCGCCCGGTAGGGCCAGCGGTACCGGCCGCCGGTCATCGCGTACGTGGCGAGCCTCGCGTGGGCGGTGACATGCGGCAGCGTGACCTCGCCGAGCACGAACAGCAGGTGTGCCAGGGTGGCGCCGCCGAGCACCCAGCCCAGGGCGTGGGTCACTCCATCGGTCCGCCATGCCTGGATCGGGAGCAGCACCGCCGCGCCGGCGAGGAACGCCTGCACCGCCAGGTGTGGTGGGAGCAGCGGGCTCTGCCACAGGTCGCGTGCCTTGGCCTGAGCGAACAGGTACGCGGTGTAGACCGCGGTGAGCAGGGCCAGCGGCAGTCCCGCGACGGCCGCGCCGGTCCGCAGGGCGGGGGCGTCGATGATCGCGGCGAGCAGGTGCAGCCCCAGTACGGCGGCGAAGCCGCCCAGGATGATCCCGCCGCGGGCCAGCCAGGAGCGCCACTGTGGCCGGGTCAGGATCAGATAGAACCGTTCCGGGTGTTCGAGGTCCCAGATCAGTAGGGCTGCGGTCAGGGCCAGAAACGTGGCGGCGACGACCGGAGCGATCCAGACCCAGAGCGAGCTGGCGGCGTCGAGCCTGCCCAGCAGCACCAGGAGCAGGGGGACCAGATACGCCCCGGCCGCGATGCTCTTCGTCCAGGTGTAGGCGCTGACCCGCCAGTCCCAGGGCGCGCGGTGCGCGATGTCGTACGAGATGATGGCGGCGGCGCTGCTGGACTGGGCCGTGGTCGGTCCCTGCACGATGTGCGGACCCGTCGGTTGCTCGGCCCAGGCGTAGGTGTCCCCCTCCGGTCGGCCGGCGGCGAGGGGATCCAGCGTGGCCTGCGTGGCTCCCTTGTAGAACAGCTTCGGCCTGGTGCCCTTTTCGGGCCGGCGGACCGACACCGGTTCGCGGTTGACGATCTGCGCCACGGCGGAGTCGGGGTCGTTCAGGTCGCCGACCATGATCGCTTGGGTGGGGCAGACGACCACGCAGGCCGGCTCCAGTCCCACTTCGAGGCGGTGTGCGCAGAAGTTGCACTTCTCCGCGCAGTGGTCCTCGGGGTTGATGAAGATCGCATCGTAGGGACAGGCCGCCATGCAGAACTTGCAGCCGATGCAGGCGTTCTTGTCGAAGTCGACGATGCCGTCGTCGCGGACGTACATCGCGCTGGTGGGGCAGGCGGCCACGCAGGGTGCGTCGGTGCATTGGTTGCAGCGGGTGACCTGGAACGCCCGCCGGGCCTGCGGGAATGCACCGACGTCGACGTTCTTGACGAACGTGCGGGTCACCGAGAGCGGCACGTCGTTCTCCGACTTGCATGCCGTGGTGCAGGCATGACAGCCCACGCATTTAGTCTGGTCGATGACTTTCGCCCACGCGGGGCTGGGTGGCCCCGTTCCGATCGAGCGGGCGATGATTGGCGGCGCGGGCTCGTGTGGCATTGCGCCCTCCCGGCTAGGAGTCGGTGGTCGTGGTTTCCAGTAGGCGTGCCCGGTGCTGCACGCTGGCGCAGACGATCTCGCAGAGCCGCTCGATCGTCTTCTCGACGACCCGGTAGAAGACCTGGTTGCCGACCTTGCGTCGGCCGAGGACCCCGCCGAGGGTCAGTTTCCGTAGGTGTTGGGACGCGTTGGCGACCGAGATCCCGGCGGCCTCCGCCAGCTCGCCGACGGATGTTTCCCCGCGCTCGCACAGCAGGCTCACCAGATGCAGCCGCGTCGGATCGCCGAGGAGGGCGAACCGTGCGGCGGTCTCGTCGAGCATCGGTCCGGGGCCAAGCGCCATGGACAGACGCTAGTTCTTGGGTCTTCAATTAGTCAATTGATTGCTGGCCAAAAACGTGAGGCGGTGTGTCATGGACTTCGAGGTCTTCACCACGCCCGGGCTCGGGGACAACAGCTATCTGCTGCGCTCGGGCGACGAGGCGGTCCTGGTCGATCCCCAGCGGGACGCGTGGCGGTTCCTCGCCGCGGCCGAGACGCTGGGGGTACGGGTGCGTGCGGTGCTGGAGACGCACGTGCACAACGACTACGTCTCCGGTGCGCACGAGGTGCGCGCCGCCACCGGCGCGGAGCTGGTGCTGCCCGCCCGAGGCGGTTACGAGTTCCCGCACCGGCCGGTCGACGAGGGCGACGAGGTCGCCGTGGGCGATCTGCGGCTGGTCGCCACGGCCACGCCGGGCCACACCCCGGAGCACCTCGCCTGGCTCGCCTACCAGGCAGGAACAACGGAGCCGCAGACCCTGTTCAGCGGGGGCAGCCTGCTACTCGGCAGCGCCGGGCGTACGGACCTGCTCGGCCCGGATTTCACCGACCGCCTGACCCAGGACCAGTACGCCAGCCTGTCCCGACTCGCCACGCTTCCCGACGACGTGCGGGTGCTGCCCACCCACGGCGCGGGGAGTTTCTGCGTGGCGGCTATGCCGTCCACCTCGCCGACCAGCCTCATCGGTACCGAGCGCCAGCGCAATCCGCTACTGCTCGCCGCAGATTTCGCCAGCTTCGCCGAGGAGCTGTCCGGGGAACTCATGGCCTACCCGAGCTACTACGCGCACATGGGGACGATCAACAGGGCGGGGGCTCCCGCGCTCGGCACGGTCCCGCAACCACCCGAGGTCACCCCGGCCGACGTGACCGAGGCCCTGTGGGCGGGCCTGTGGGTGGTCGACGCCCGCGATCGGGCCGCATTCGCCGCCGCGCACGTTCCCGGCTCGATCAACATCGAGCTGAACTCCGGGTTCGCGAGCTACGTCGGGTGGCTGCTGCCGTTCGACGCCCCCATGCTGCTGATCCTGCCCGAGCCGGCACCCGAGTCGTTGCGGGAGGTGATGACCCAGCTCATCCGGATCGGCTGGAGCAACGTGCAGGGGTACCTGCCGGGTGGGGTCGAGCGGTGGCGTTCGCACGGCGGTGACGTGTCGTCGTACCCCCTCGTCAGCGCCGACGATCTCTGCGACGCGTACGTCCGCGGCCACCAGCCGGCGGTGCTCGACGTCCGTCAGCCACTCGAGTGGCAGTGGGGCACCATCCCCGGCAGCCACACCGTCTTCGTCGCCGACCTCCCGGCGCGCCGGCAGGAACTCCCCCGTACCGAACCGGTGTGGGTGATCTGCTCGAACGGGCACCGGGCCGCGATCGCGGCGAGCCTGCTCGACCGCGCCGCCGTGCCGGTCCGACTGGTCGGAGACGGTGGCGTCGGGGAATGGCGGGTACGGTGCCGGTCCCTGCGGACCGCAAGCGTTTAGCCGGGAACGTCGCCGTTCACGGAGAGACGGGCGGGTCCGGCCGCCCGGGGCGGACCGGCACGTTCGCGCGGCGGTATGGGCGGGTTCAGGGTGTTCGTGGGCTTTGCGCAGTGTGGTGTGGCCCGTGGGCGACCGCGGACCAGATCGCACGGCTGGTCCGGGAGGCAAGCTTTCCCGCCGTGGTCGATTCGGTGATCAGCATGTCCCCGATCGGCACGGCGAACGCGGCGATGACCGGGCGAACCATATACCCTAGGGGGTATTGTGGTTGGTGGAGAGGTGATAGCCATGACGCTTCCGACTACCGGCACCTGGCCGAAGCTTCCTTGGCAGGTCACCGGGGTGCTCGCCGTGGTCGCCCACCCCGACGACGAATCCTCTGGCCTTGGTGCCGTGTTGGAGGAGCTGATCACCCACGGCGCCCGGGCGAGCGTGCTCTGTTTCACCCGCGGCGGAGCCTCCACCCTGCACGGCAGCCCTGGAGAGTTCGCGGTCACCCGGTCGCAGGAGATGCACGGTGCCAGTGCCGCACTCGGCGTGTCCCGGGTCGAGCTGCACGACTACCCGGACGGCAACCTCGGCGCGGTGCCCCTCGATGAGCTGGCCGGTCACATCCTGCGGCTGATCGGTGAGGAACGCCCCAGTCACCTGATGGTCTTCGACCTCGGCGGGGTTACCCGCCACCCTGACCACCACCGCGCCACCCAGGCCGCCCTAGCCGCTGCCGGCGTGGCCGGCCTGCCGGTGCTGGCCTGGGCGGTGCCCAGGTGGGTCGCGGAGCAGCTGAATGCCGAACTCGGCACGACCTTCATGGGACGCGACCCGGCCGAACTGGACGCGGCGCTTGTCGTGCGTCGCCGGCTCCAAGCAGCCGCCATCGCCTGCCACCGCAGTCAGTCCATCGAGAATCCGGTGCTGCGCCGCCGCTTGGAACTGCTCGGCGACCATGAGTACCTGCGATTCATTGACCCGGCGACGCTGGCGGGCACAACATCAGGTTGCGTGGCGGCGGGATACGTTCGCCCGCCCGTGTTCACCGGTTGAGGCGCCGTCGCACCGGTATGCGTCGCGCGAGAATGATCATCTGAGGAGTCTGCGGTAGCAGATGGCTGAATGAGGTCGACCAAGAGTTCAGCGCGCTTCAAAGATGCGGCTCCGGGCGTCGCTGGTCCCGCCCGCTCCGGTCGGGCCGTGTGGGCACAGATGTGGGGCGGCACCAGGAGTGCTGGTCATGAGCTGGCGTTGACAGTTTGGGGTTGAGGCGAGTTGCAGTGCAGATGCTGGACCGGCGGCGTGAGGGACGGTGCGAGGGGCGCCTCTGCTCACCTGCCCCGGCGGGCGGCTCTACCCCGTGAAGAAGACGGCAACAGTCCGCCGCCGCGGGTACCTGAGTGCTCTTCCGGGCCCCTACGCCTTTGCCAGCAGGTCGAGCGCGGGCTGCACCAGCTTGTGGTACTGGGCCTCGACCAGGGACGGCGGCAGGGATCGCATGAACGTATTGCGCACGGTGCGGGCCAACGGATTGGTCCAGTGCGAGAACTTCCCAATGCGCCGGGAGGTGAGCTGTATCGCGCGCACTCGCTCGTGCCGCAACGTCGTGTACCGCTGCAGGGCTCCGGCGATACCCGGCCGCAGCGCCTTCATCAGGCCATAAGCGTCCTCGATGGCCATGGCCGCGCCCTGCCCCTGGTTGGGGGTCATGGCATGTGCGGCATCGCCGAGCAGGAACACCCGATCGCTGCCCCACACCGGCGCGGCCAGTTCCTCCAGGTCGTGGTGTAGCGGCGGCCGATCGGTCAGCATGTCGAACAGCCTGGTCAGATCCGAGTGATGCGCGGCGAAGGCGGCCCGGAAGCCGTCCGGCCAGTCGAGTTCGGGCGCGCGGCGCGGCGCCGACCTGACCAGGTAGTAGTAGAGCTGACCGCCGCGCAGCGGGACGACGCCGATGCGGGTGCCCGGGCCCCAGGCCTCCACCGCCCGAAGGAAGCCGGGGTTGCGAGTGAGGCCGCGCCAAGAGGTGGCACCGCTGTAGAGCAGCGGCTGCTGTCCCAAGCTGAGCCTGCGGACGGTCGAGTGCAGGCCGTCCGCTCCGACGACCACGTCGAAGGTGTGTGGATCCGGTTCGTCGCCGAACCAGACAGATACCCCGCGGGAATCCTGCCGGATTCCGTTGGCGCTGCTACCAAGGATCAGCTGCACCCGTTCGGGTAACTGCTCCAGCAGGGCGGCGTGCAGGTCGGGCCGCGACAGTGCCCACATCGGACCGTATTGCCCGGCCAGGCGCTGGGTCTCCAGCCGTTGTAGCAGCTGCCCGCCGGCGCCGACCAGGTCGAGCGAGGGTAGAGCGTGGCCGTGCCGGGACAGGTCGACGCCGAGCTCGGCGAGGATCTTGGCGGCGTTGGGTGCCATGATGATGCCCGCGCCGACTGGCGAAAACTGCTCCATCTTCTCCGCCAGTGTGACCTGGTGGCCGGTCCTCGCCAGCGCGATGGCGGCGGTCAGTCCACCGATGCCACCGCCGACAACGAGTGTCTTCATGCTCCATCCTCCATGCGGAATAGGCGATGCAGCGATGCTGCGAGCAGGGCCAATTGCTGCGGTCGCTCCAACTCGCCTCGTAGGCCGGCCACGAGGAAGGCGAAATACAGCCCGAAGTACGCCGTGAAGGCCAGAGTTGGGTCGATGTCGGGGATGGCTTCGGCGCCGACGCCCTCGGTGATCCGTTCGGTGACCCAGTCCTGAAACTGTTGGATGCGCTGCTGTGCCGGGCCGTGTGGACCGGATCGGAACAGGGTCGCGGCCAAGTACTGCCGGGCCAGGTCAGGCTCGTCGTCATAGCCCTCATACAGGCAGCCGGCCACATGGACCAGCTGTCCGACCAGGTCCGCGCTGGCTGGCACGGTGTCCATGCCCAGTTGCAGCGCCTGCCCGATGCGCTCGTCGAGCAGCGTCTCGACGAGCAGGTTCATGTCCGCGAAATGGACAAAGAAGGTTCCGGCCGCCACCCCGGCCTCGGCGGCGATCTCGCGGGTGGTCGTCGCCGCGAGCCCGCGCCGTTCGATGACGCGCCGCGCGGCCGCCAGCAGCTCATGCCGGGTCTGCTCCTTGCGCTGCTGCCGCACCCCCGTAGGCGCGGACTTTGACTCCTCGCTCATTCACTGAGCATACTCAGTGAGTGCGCTCGGTCAACAGCTTCCTCCGAATATTCGGGCAGGCCGCTGTTGCGTCACACCAGGTCCTGACGCGGAAGCCGACGGCGCCGGATCCGCCTCGGCGACTTCGCCGACCAGTCGCGGACGACCACACCGCAGGGGCGGCGTGTCGGAGACGCACTGGATCCGGCGTGGTCGGCGCTGGCGACGAGCCAGCAGCGCCCGAATCTGCGGCTCGACCGCATCCACGATCGAACCGCGAGTGACCCGCTGATAGCGGGGCGGTTCATGGCTCCCAAGCGCCTTGCGCACCGTGTTCCGTGAGACCTCCAGCCGACGAGGGATGGCCGTGATCGCCAACCCTCGGCCCGGTACAACCAGCGGATCTCCGCCCGGTCCTCCACGGCCAGCACCTCCCGATGCTTCCGGAAGGGGTCAGAATTCAGCGGCCCGGAACCATGGGGTCAGTTATCAGGCGGAGCCGACAACCTTGTGGGGGACTCGCGCCTCGACGGGGTGCACCCCCATCAGATGGTGGTTACGCAAGAGACAGGAACAGCTTCTCCATCTGTTCGAGATTGGCCTTCTGGTCCTCGCCCGCGGCACCGCTGACGCACTGCTGCAGCCCGCTAGCGATGATCTTGAACCCGGCGCGGTCCAGTGCTCGCGACACCGCTGCGAGCTGGGTCACCACGTCGGCGCAGTCTCGACCGTCTTCAAGCATGCCGATGACGCCGCGAATCTGGCCCTCGGCGCGGCGAAGCCGTTTGATCACGTCACCGACTGCATTTTCGTCGACCTGCATGTTCAAGCCCCTCTCCATGTCCGGCGCCAAATGTACACCGGGGGGGTATGGAATTGCGGCATGCTACTATCGCCGCATATACCCAGGGGGGTATGTAGGAGACGGTTCTGCGATGATTGAAGTAGACCTTGCGACGTTTTCCCACGCGCGCTCCGACGCTGCGGTGGTTATCGACGTCCGCGAGCCGCACGAGTACATGATCGGGCACGCGGCTCATGCACGCGTGGTTCTGCTGGGACACGTGCCGGCGTGCGCCGCGGAGATTCGTCGCGGTGAGGCGGTCAACGTCATCTGCGCCAACGGTAACCGCAGTCGAATTGCGGCCGCCTACCTGGATTGGCTTGGGAGTACGGGTCTAGGTCCACCCGACAGCCGGACGGAGCGGCCAGCATTTACATGGGAGGAGCACACATGGCCACCACGATCAGTGACCGGCGCGGGAGGGGTGGGTCACCATGACGCTGTTCCGTCCGCGACCGGATCGTCCCCCGCTGCACGAGGTGGGGGAGACGCCGGACTACCGCTTCAGCTTGGCGAACGAGCGTACGTTCCTCGCCTGGATCCGCACGTCGCTGGCGCTGCTGGCCGGTGGTGTGGCGGTCGTTCAAATCGTGCCGGACTTCGCGTTCGCGGGGGCCCGGCCGATGCTCGGGGTCATACTCATCGTGATGTCCACCGTCATCGCCGCGACGAGCTACGCGCGGTGGGAGCGCCGCGAGCGGGCGATCCGGCTCGGCGGGCCGCTGCCCCGGTCGGTGCTTCCACGGGTGGTTGGCATCGGGCTGTCCGTGGTTATGGTGCTGGCGCTGGTCTTCGTGCTGATGGAAGTGGTGCGAGGACAAGAATGAGACGTCCCGAGCCCGCACATCCAACGGAAGTCATCGACGTGGGCCTGCAGAGCGAACGCACCTACCTCGCCTGGCAGCGCACCGCCCTGGCCTTCGCGGGAGTCGGCGCGCTGCTGCTCTACACCGGCCTGTCCCGCGGACCGGCGCTCGCCATCCCCGGGGGACTTGGGCTGCTCACTGGCGTTGTCCTGCTCGCTTGGGCGCGACCGCGCTATCGACTGATGGTGGCGGCAGCGGGTTCTGGTCGTGCCGTGGCGGACCGTCGGATGGTGGTCGGCGTCGCGACGGCGGCCACATTGTTGGCCCTGGCTGGTTTCGCCGTCCTACTCGCGGCGGCCCGCCACAGCACGGCGTGACACCTCGCGGCCAGCCCGAGCCGGCCAGCGGATGCGCCGATCCCATGGTCGCCTCGCCGCAGATGCAGCACGTTGCGTTCGGCGGGCGCCGGAGTGCGTTGGGGTGAACTGCGAACGTCCGGACCGGTCGATCATTCCCGCGAGACCCTGCGCCAGGTATCGCTCGGCCACCGCTTCGCGGTGCGGTCCAGGGCAAGTGGCTGCTCGAGTACCGTGGCCGCTCAAGGCACACGAACTCGTGTCAGCATCGGTGCTTAGCCGGTCCGCGACCGCCGGATTCCGGCGCGTTTGCCGGGTTGAGGATCTCGCTGCGCTGACGCAGGCCGCGCGCCCGCGCCTTGCTGGACACCGCGTACAGCGCACCGACCGGTTGCGAGCTTGCAGGCTGTCCGCAGCCGGTGCGCCGCGTTCGGAGTCGATGCTCTCGATCCGGTGGGCTGCCGGTCCGCGCGCTGAAGCGGGCGATTCGTTCCGGTGACCTGGACATGGTCGACGTGCGGGCCAAGACCGCCGGGCAGGCCGCCCGCCGCTGTCGGTGCGACCGCCCAGGGGTGCGGGCGCGAATTCCCCTGCCACCTCTCAGCCCGTGAGCGCGTCCAGTGCCGCGCGCAACCGCCGGGTCGCCTCGTCGGCGACCTCCCGCAGTTCGGCTGCGTCGCTGAGCTGCACCATCACCTGCGGATCGAGGGCCTGCACCAGGGTGGCGTCCGGACCGTCGGCGCGGACCACGACGTTGCACGGCAGGAGCAGGCCGATGTTTCGGTCGGCCTCCATGGCGCGGTGCGCGAGGGGCGGGTTGCAGGCGCCCAGGATGACGTACTCCTCCATGTCGACCCCGAGCTTCTCGCGCAGCGTTGACCGCATGTCGATCTCGGTCAGCACTCCGAAGCCCTGGTCCTTCAGCGCGGCCCGGACCCGCTCGAGGGTCGGGGTGAATCCGGCGGTCAGCCGGGTGGTCATCGCGTAGCTCATGCTCTGCTCTCCTTCAGGTGAGATGGTGCCGGTCGCGAACGATCGGCGTGGGTGATTCGGCAAACCGTTCGGGCCAGTCAGACCAGCCCCCGTAGCATGCCGTGCCAGTACAGGGCCGGAAGCCCGTAGCGCTTGAGCAACCACATGTCGTAGCGCGGCTTCATGGTGTCGATGACTGGGAAGCTGGGCTTCGGCTTGAGCTGGTAGTCGAACTCGGCGAGCAGCATCCGGTTGTGGGCGGTGACCAGCGGGCAGGAGGTGTAGCCGTCGTAGCGGGCCGGCAGCGGCTTGCGCCCGGGCGCGGCGAGCATGTTGGCCACCACGACCGGCGCCTGCTTGCGGATGGCGGCTCCGGTCTTGGACGTCGGCAGGTTCGCCACGTCCCCGAGGGCGAAGACCTCGGGCCAGCGGGTGCTCTGGAGGGTGTACTGGTCGACCGCCAGGTAGCCGAACGGGCTGGCGGGATCGGCGAGAGCGCTGTCCTTGAGCCAGTCCGGCGCGCTCTGCGGCGGTACGGCGTGCAGCAGGTTGTAGTCGATGGTCTCCTTGGTGCCGGAGGCGTTGTCGTGGATGACCGCCCGCCGGCTGTCCCCGTCGACCTCGACGAGCTGAGACTCATAGCGCACTTCGATGCCGTAGTCCGCGGCGACCGGGACGAGCACTTTCGCCCAGTCCGGCTGGCTGAAGATGGTCGCCGTGGGCAGCACCAGGATGATCCGGATGCCGTCCAGCAGGCCCTGCCGGCGCCACCAGTCGGCCGCCAGGTAGGCGATCTTCTGTGGCGCGCCGCCGCACTTGATTGGTCCGGCCGGCATGGTGAAGATCGCCGTGCCGCCTCGCACCTTCTGGATGAACTCCCAGGTGCGTGGTGCGAGGTCGTACCGGTAGTTGCTCGACACCCCGTTGCGCCCGACCGATTCGGCCAGGCCGGGTACGGCGTCGAAGTCGAGCTGCAGCCCGGGAGCCATGACGAGCTGGTCGTAGGCCAGCGTGTCGCCGCTGCCGAGCGTGACGGTGCGGTTGTCCGGGTCGGCGCTGGTTGCCCGGTCCCGGATCCAGGTCACGCCCTTGGGGATGAGCTTTCCTTGCGGCCGTACGGTTTCGCCCGCCTTGGTGAGGCCGCTTCCCACCAGGGTCCATAGGGGCTGGTAGTAGTGGTGCTCGGAGGGCTCGACCAGGGCGATGTCGGTGACGCCCTGGCGATGTAGCCGCGCGGCCACGCTGATGCCGGCGGTGCCGCCGCCGACGATGACCACATGATGGTGCCGGACGGTAGTCATGGGACCTCTCAGGTAGGAGAAGGGCGACCGCCGGGGGCACCGCGGAGGGGCGGGAATCCTCCGGCGACCTTCGAGGTTAACCATACCCGGGGGGGTATCCCCTTCGCCAACCGTTACCCCCGGGGGTATAGTGGAACGCGAGAGGTGGCGCGATGAATCTCCGACCTGAAATGACCAGTGAGGCGTTGACCCGGCTCAAGCGGGCGCGGGGACAGCTGAACGCGGTCATCGAGATGATGGAAAACGATCAGGACTGCCGCGAGGCGCTGACGCAACTCGCGGCGGTGTCCAAGGCAATCGACCGGGCCGGGTACAAGATCATCGCCTCGGGCGTGCGGTACTGCGAGGCCGCGCGCGAGCGCGGCGAGGTGCCGGAGATGTCCGAGGAGGAGCTGGAGAAGCTCTTCCTGGCCCTCGCCTGATCGGGCCACCTGTCCCGTGCCGCCACCGGCGGCGCGGGCGGTAACCGCTTCACATGAGCCGGGCAGGACCCTGCCCCCTATATACCCCCCCGGGTATGTAGTCTTTGAAGGGAGTACGGCCAGTGACACTTGAGGTGTCCGTTATCGCGACATCGTCCCTCGGCGACCGGAGCTACCTGGCTTCGGACGGCACGGTGGCGATCGTGGTCGACCCGCAGCGTGACATCGACCGGGTCCTGTACCTCGCCGGTGAGAAGGGCGTACGGATCACGCATGTGGTCGAGACGCACATCCACAACGACTACGTGTCCGGCGGGCTCGAGCTTGCCCGGGTGACCGGTGCGCACTACCTGGTGGCCGCGGCCGACGAGGTCGGGTTCGACCGAATGCCGGTATCCGACGGTGACCAGGTTCCGGTCTCGGACTCTCTGCGGCTGCGAGTGATCGCGACGCCGGGTCACACCTTCCACCACCTGTCGTACGTCCTCGACGAGTCGACCGAGGGCGGTTGGTGGCCGGTAGGCGTCTTCACCGGCGGCTCGCTGCTCTTCGGCACCACCGGGCGTACAGACCTGCTCGGCAAGGAGCACGCGCACGAACTCGCCCACCACCAGCATGCCTCCGCCAAGCGGCTGGCCGACCTGCTGCCCGACGGCGCCGAGGTGTGGCCGACCCACGGGTTCGGCAGCTTCTGCTCGGCCAGCCAGTCCGACGCACCCGAATCGACGATCGGCCGGGAGAAGACGGCCAACCCTGCCCTCAAGCTGGCCGCAGACGAGTTCGTGACCGAGACCCTCGCCGGCCTTGACGCATACCCCGCGTACTACGCCCACATGGGCGTGGCCAACTTCGCCGGCCCCGCGCCGGTCGACCTGACGCCGGTCACCCGGGCCGATGCCACCGAACTGCGCGAGCGGATCGCCGACGGGCAGTGGGTCGTCGACCTGCGGCACCGCAAGGCGTACGCCTCATCGCACGTCGCCGGCACGGTCAGCCTCGGGCTGGACGGACCGATGTCGACCTGGCTGGGTTGGCTGATCGACTGGGGTGTCCCGATCACCCTGCTGGCCGAGACGCCAGAGCAGGTCGCCGACGCCCAGCGCGAGCTGGTTCGCATCGGCATTGACCGGCCCACCGCGCAGGCCACCGGTCAGCCGGAGAAGTGGGTGACCAAGCCGGAGGAGCTGCGGAAGATGCGGCTCTCGGACTTCCCGGCGCTGGCCGCCGGGCGCGCGGGCAACACGCCCGCCGGGCTGCCCGCCCCGGATGTGGTCCTCGACGTGCGGATGACCAACGAGTGGCGCACCAGCCACATCAAGGGCGCGGTGCACATCCCGCTGCCGGACCTGCCCAAGCGGCTGGCCGACGTACCGGCCGGCGCCGTCTGGGTGCACTGCGGCTCCGGCTACCGCGCCACCGCCGCGGCGTCGCTGCTGGCCAACGCCGGCCGCGAGGTCGTCGTCATCGACGACAAGGTCGACCAGGCCGGTGATGCCGGTCTGGAGATGGTCAGCGGCGCCTGACCGATCAGCGCCCCACCGGCCGGCGCCACCGGGCGCCGGCCGGCCCCCGACATCCTGTGAACGAGGAGACATGACTGCTTCCGAGACCACCACGCTCGATGGCGCCACCCTGCGCGAACTGATCGACGCCGGCCGGGCGCCCCGTCTGCTCGACGTGCGTACCCCGGCTGAGTTCGAGACCTCCCACATCCCGGGCGCCTACAACGTGCCGCTGGACCTGCTCAAGGAGCACCGCGAGGAGTTGCGCAACCACCTGGACGAGGACGTGGTGCTGATCTGCCGCTCCGGTGCCCGCGCCGCCCAGGCGGAGCAGTCCCTGGCCGGGGTCGGACTGCCGAACCTCAAGGTGCTCAATGGCGGCATGCTCGCCTGGCAGGCGGCCAACGCGCCGATCCGGCAGGGCAAGCAGCGCTGGGACCTGGAGCGCCAGGTCCGCCTGGTCGCGGGCTCCATCGTCCTGCTCAGCATCCTCGGTTCGGTGTTCGTGCCGGGTCTGAAGTGGGTCGCCGGGTTCATCGGCGCCGGCCTGACCTTCGCTGCCGTGACCAACACCTGCGCGATGGGCATGATGCTCGGCAAGCTGCCGTACAACCGGGGTGCCAGCTGCGACCTGGACACCATCGTCGGCCAGCTCCGCGAGAGCACCGGGGGGCGGGCATGACCGCGACCCTGGCCCTGACCATCGGACTGGCCGTCCTCATCGGCGTCAGCCTCGGCCTGCTCGGCGGCGGCGGCTCGATCCTCGCCGTACCGCTGCTGGTCTACGTGGCCGACCTGCCGGCCAAGGAGGCCATCGCCACCTCCCTGCTCGTCGTCGGCGCCACCAGCGCCGTCGGCGTCCTCCCGCACGCCCGGGCGGGACGGGTCCGCTGGCGTACCGGACTGATCTTCGGCTTCGCCGGCATGACCGGCGCCTACGCCGGCGGTCGGCTGGCCGAGTTCATCCCGGCTGGCTTCCTGCTCACTGGGTTCGCGCTGATGATGCTGGCCACCGCCGTCGCCATGATCCGCGGCCGTCGCTCCGCCGAGGGCAAGCCCGTGCCGCACGAACTGCCCGTGCTCCATGTGATCCTCGACGGCATCGTCGTCGGGCTCGTCACCGGCCTGGTCGGCGCCGGCGGCGGCTTCCTGGTGGTGCCCGCCCTGGCTCTGCTCGGCGGCCTGCCGATGCCGGTCGCGGTC
The DNA here is from genome assembly GCF_007827625.1 of Micromonospora sp. CNZ297. NCBI lineage: Bacteria > Bacillati > Actinomycetota > Actinomycetes > Micromonosporales > Micromonosporaceae > Micromonospora > Micromonospora sp. CNZ297. Next base: position 62,998 of record NZ_VISU01000011.1, read on the forward strand.
GGCACCTCGCTGGTGGTCATCGCGATGAAGTCCTTCGCCGGCCTGGCCGGCTACCTCTCCAGCGTGCACATCAACTGGGGCCTGGCCGCCGCGGTCACCGTCGCCGCCATCATCGGCAGCTTCGTCGGCGGCCGGCTCGCCGGGAAGATCCCGGAGGCCGCCCTGCGCAAGGCCTTCGGCTGGTTCGTCGTGGTGATGGGCGTCTTCGTCCTCGCCCAGCAGCTGCCCGACCAGCTGCGCACCAACCCGCTGCTCTGGATCGGCGTCGGCGTTGCCGCCGCGATCGCCGTGGTGGTGACCGTGCTGCGTGGCCGGAGGAAGCCCGAGCCGCAGCGTGAACGGATCGCTACGGCGGCGGTCGGATCCTCGCCCCGCCACTGAGCGCGACCACGAGGGGCGTCCGGCAGGTCCGGACGCCCCTCGCCCGTCTACCGTCGGGCAGTCCGGCCGCTGCTCGCACGGCAGGCGGGTGACGGACTCGGCCCGGAACCGGCCGCTTAGCAGCCACGGAACTGGTGAGGATGAGGGCCACGCCGTGAACGTTCTTCGGTCGTGCGTCGACAGAAGCGCGGCCATGGACAGCAGGAACTGGGGCGAGCGGTACGCGAGCGCCTCGCTGGTGTGGACCGTCCAACCGAACCGCTTCGTGGTGGAGAAGGTGGGCCGGCCTGCGTCCGGCCAGGGCGTTCGACGTGGCCGCCGGCGAGGGAGGCACCGCGGTGTGGTTGGCCCAGTCGTACTGGCGCACGGCCGAGACGCGGTGCGCCCAGGCGGGACAGTCCTCGTGGTCGGCCACGACCTCGCCAACCTCTGCGGAACGGGTAGACTCCAGGAGCATCCCGTCCTGCCGACACCCCAGCCGGTAGTTGACGGCTCAAAGGGCCGCGGGTCCGCCGGGCCGGAACCGCCCCCGGCCGGTAACCGTCGATGCCGCACCGTTGAGGCGCGACGGACATCCAGAACATGAAGGCGAAGTACGGCGATCCCACGGGATTCGCCTGTACCCGACGCCGGGCTCCGGGCTCAAGAGGTGGACCGGGGCCGTCTTCAACGAAGTCCCCGTACCGCAACCCTGCTGTACAGCTTCTAGGACTGGCCGGTCGATGTGGCCACCTCTGCTCCAGCTCGCGGCCGGCGGCCTGGACCACGCCGTTCTATCTGGGCTGGACCACGAGCCTGAGCAGGGCACCTGGGCCGCCCGGACCCCGCCACCTACCGGTCGAGTGGCAGGCGCTGATCAACCCGCTCGCCGGCCACCCACGCCGCAGCGAGGTCCGGCTGACGCCGATCTTTACCGACTACTACGCCAAGTGCCATTGCGCGGCCTTCTGGGACGACGTCGGAATTGTGGCCAGCTACGCCGGGGTGGAGACCATCGGATTCGAACTCTATGACACGGGCGACAGCACCTAACGCACCCGACCGAGCGCAAAGCGGTGCCGCTGCAGTACGCACGCCGGACCGAGGTCAAGAGGCTGCTGATCCTCGGTGAGTGGGGGTCGACCGCTAACCTACGACACCGACGGCAGCGAGGCGGCGCAGGCCATGCGCGACAACCTGGCGTACATGCGCCAGCAGCCCGACGTTCCGTATGTCGCTGCTGGTACCAGGACAAGTGGAACCTGGACAGGCGTTCCGCGACCCGATGGCGCTTAACCTCTAGCGGCCAATCGTTTCCTTGCACAGCTCGACGCGCTCCGGGTGGATGCTGTCGTGCAGGATGTGTCCGGGAATGGTGATGCATCTCTGCCCCACCATCGCATTACACACCGGACACGGGACGAACAGGCCGGTACCCGGTGCACGCACCCCTCGGGCCACCACCGCGTCAACGATCTGGCGAATGAGGGGGTACAGCTCCCGCTGCTGGTGCCGGGACCTGGCTGCGATCTCGGAAAGTTTCATCAGCGCGTCCCACACCTGGTCGGCCGCCTGCTGCTCGGTCATGCGTTCTTCCACCCGGTCCATCTCGGTGCCTTCCCGGCCTGGTCCAGGCATAAACCACCCTCTAGCCGTCGAAGCGGGCGAAGCCTACCTGCGCGAGAACGGAAGGAGGTAAAATGCACGGTGCCCATTGTCCACGCGAGCACGCCCCCTACGGGAGCGTAGTTCAACAAAGGCCGCCCTCAAGGCTATCAAGTTCATCAAAAGGCCACTGCGCATTTAGCTCACCCGGTTCGAATGGAAGAAGTAGCCATTCCTGGTGGAACCGTGGCAGCGAGGTAGCGCCTGGAAGGACGAGGAAACCGGCTCCGGCCCACGGAAAGAATCGGCGCCTCCATCTTCGGTGCGGTGAATGGGTGCGGCGGACAAGATGGTCGGCGGCTGCTGCGCCTCGGCTCGACTGACAGTGCCTTGCCTGGTACGGGCGGCGAGGCACTGTCACTGGCCGCCGCGATCGGCGCCTCCATTCTGGTCGTCTGGGTCGGTCGCGGGGGAGCGGCCGCTGCCTGGACGGAAATCGTCGGGAAGACCGGTGGCCCATGACCCGGGCGGCGAACCTACATGTAGATCTCCTACGGGATCCGACATGGGCTCAATGAGTCGCTGACCGGCCGCTCGGCATACCGAGGCAGATTAAGCAAAGAATCCATTTCGCCCAAGGTGGTGACCGTCGGTACTCTGCGTTGGTCGCTCGCCATCGCCATCGGCAATGAATCGGCCGTGCTGGTACTGGCCAGTACCCGGGCTGCCGTGACACGCGTCGACGGTCTGGCCGGACGCCCCCGAGCACCTCGCCGACCGCTAGCGTGAATTGTTGCTGATCGCCCACGGCTAGACGATCCTCGTCAACGTAGCGCCTCGACCACTCCCATCATCCCGAGGTCCTCGTGGTCGAGGATGTGGCAGTGGTAGACGGTCCGTCCCGGAAAGTCGGTGAAGCGCACCCGCACCGTCACGCTCGACCGGGCCGGCAGGATGACCACGTCGTACCACTGGGGGTTACCCTCCACCGGACTGCCGTCGCGGGCCACCAGCTGCACCGGCCAGACGTGCAGGTGGAACGGGTGGTTCATCGGGCTGGTGTTGCGGACCGTCCACTCCTCGACGGTGTCGAGGCGGACGGCGGCGTCGACCCGGTCGGGGTCGAACTCCTTGCCGTCGATGGTGAAACTCATGCCGCCGCCCATGCCTCGGCCCATTTCCATGGCGAAGGTCAGCGTGCGCCGGCCGTTCACGGCGACTGCCCGGAGGTCCTCGGGTTCGACCAGTCGGCCGGGTAGCTGGGGTGTGGCCGCCGCCTCGCCCGCCGCCTCCACCTGCAGCAGCGTGGCGGGCGTGTCGCCGCCCGCGTTGCCGCGCCCCAGGCCCATGCCCATGCCGCCCCGGTCCACCGGCTCGGCGACCAGCTGGTGCCGGCCAGGGCCTGGTATCCGTACCAGCAGCTCCGCCCGGTTGCCGGTGGCGAGCAGGATGTTGTCGACCTGGGTCGGCGTGGCAAGGCGACCGGTGTCTCCGGCGACCTGCAGCAGCTCAGCCCCCTCTAGCCGGAGTCGCATGAAGCGCGACGTGCAGGCGTTGATGATGTGCCAGTGTTCGTAGCCGCCGGGGGAGACGGTCATGGTCGGCTTCAGTCGGCCGTTGACGAGCACTAGCTCGCCCTCCCGGCCGAGCATCCGGCCGCGTTGGTTGGCCTGCGCGATGCGGTCGCCGTTGAGGGTGGTGTCGGTGATGACCAGGACCCGCTCGCGCTGCGCCGGCAGCGGCACCGAGTCATCCCGTTGTACGACAATCGCCCCCATCAGGCCCGCGAAGAGTTGGTCAGCGACCGTCCCGTGAAGGTGCGGGTGGTACCAGAACGTTCCGGCCGGGTGGTCGCGCGGGATCTCGTACTCGTAGCGGAACGTTTCGCCGTCCCTGATGTGCAGGAACGGATTGTCGCCATTCCGCTCAGCCGACACGTGCAGCCCGTGCGTGTGTAGGTTCGTCGAGGCGCCCAGGCGGTTCACCAAGTCCAGCGTCACCCGGTCGCCCGGCCTGAGGCGAAGGGTCGGACCGGGCACCGAGCCGTTGTACGACATGGCCTGCACTGAGCGACCGGCGATCGTCACCCGACCGGCGGCGGCGCTCAGCGTGACGTGCAGCCGACCGCCCTCGCTGGCGATCACTGTCGGCTCGACGAACCGGTCGCCGGTCGGAACGGCGCCGGGGGAGCCACTCACGGTCGACGTCGGGGAACCCCAGCCGCGCAGCAGCCCCGCCGCCCCGACTCCGGCGCTGACAGCGCCCGCGCCAGCCAGCAGCAGCGCCTTCCGGCGTGTCATTCCGCGGCGGCGTCCGTCGCGACGTTCAGTGCTCATCGGGCTCCCGCCGTCGCTGCCGGTACTCCTCCTCGCCGATCTCACCGCGGGCGAACCGCACGTCGAGGATCTCCCGTGCCGTCGCGCCCCGGCCAGTCGCTTCCCCGGAAGGCGACCGCGCGGCCAAGGCAAGGCCGGCGACCATGGCCGCCACCCCGACGAGCAGCAGCAGCCACCACAGCCACGTCCAACCTATTCCGACACCCCACGGGCCCATGGCGCCTCCTCGCTCGATCACCGGCGTGCCGGCCCGGGAGTGGCCCGAGCGGCACGCCCATCGCGCAGGCGAGTGATGTTGGTTAACCGGCAGGGTGCCGATCTGACGTTAACCGGTCTCCGCCGACCGGAGCAGCCGGACGGCGAAAGGCCCGGGGGCAGACACCCGATGGGAGGACCGCGTGGGCGACGGCGAGATCCCAGCCCTGACGCAGGATTCGGCGCCATGGTCGACGGTTACCCGAGCCGGGCCCCCACGCCTTCGGCGAGATTGCGCACCCAGTCGGCGGCCGATGCTACGCCGGACCCCGTTACGGTGTTCCCGACCTGCACGACGGTGATGTAGCTGAACCCCGGGTCGCTGGTTTGCCTTCTGGGAATCGCACCGGTTCCTCGGCCAGATTTTGCGGCTGCCGAACTCATTGGGGGACACCCGCGAGAAACATATGTTGCCTTCCATGGGACCAGGGGAGGTACCAGCTCGGCCGGGCGACGACGGGCCGCCGCTGGTTCGTCGCCGCGCCATTCGCTTTGGCGGTGCTCTCGCTTGTAGTTGTGTTGCTTGCCGGTTTGCGGTCCCGGTTCGGTAGCCGAGGTTTGGCACACACGAGGTCGGGGAGACGGACCGTATGCCGCTCATCAAGATGACCGGGGAGCAGGCTGCCGTACAGTTCATGGAAGGAATGCGGGAGGTGGCCGCCGCCGCGACGCGGTACCGGGACGAGGAGCTGTTCGGGGCGCTCCTCAAGATGGCCAGGGCAGCCGCGTCCCAAGGCGTCGCGGTAGAGCCGCAGGGCGGGCAGTTCGCCCCGTGCCCGGTGTGCGATGCCGCGCCCGGCCGGAGCTGCATTAACGTTCCTGGCCATCCCGTGCGCGGCGATTTCCACCCTGAGCGGGTCGAGCTGGCCGCGAAGGTGCTCGCTGGAGAAGTGCCACCCCCATGACGCGCCGCGTCTTCCGCAGCTCTGCTGGTCGCGATGCTGGCTTACGCCGGCGACAGTGCGCTGGTCGCGGAGCTGCGGGCGACCGGCCGCCCGGTCTATGTGCCGCGCCCGGGGCGCGTGGCCGGCCTCCAATTCCGGCAGGGCCGCGTACGTCGATCAGCAACCCGTCCGAGGCGATCAGTGCCGCTCGGCTGTGGCCACGGGGATCTGCTCGTCGAGCAGCGTCCGGAAGAAGCCACCCTGTTGCACTCGGCCTCCTGGCCTCTTGGTTGATGTCTTGGCCTAGTGGTTCAGGCCCGGCTGCCCTGGGTCAGGGAGCGACCCGCGCGGGCCCACGCCGCCGTGCCCCCGGCGACCGACCGGGCGTCGATCCCGGCCCGTTCGAGCAACTCGGCGCCCACCTGGCTGCGGTTGCCGCTAGCGCAGATGACATACACCGTGCCGCGGCGGGGCAGGTCCCTGATGCTGGTGGGCAGGTGGCCCAGGGGGATGCACCGGGCGCCGGGGACGTGGCCGCCGACGTACTCGACGGGTTCCCGTACGTCGATCACCGTCGCCCCGTCGGCGTGGGCGGCGGAAAAGGTTGCCATGTCGACCTCGCGCATAGCTCTACTCCTTTGAGTGGATACCCCAGGGGGTATGACGCTCCGACAGTAGCGCGCCGATCTGCCCGCCGCCAAGCGCTCGGCGGGCGGCGCCTGAAGGGGAAGCCCTCGCGGCCGCCGCGCGGACCGGCTACAAGATCATCGCGTCGAGATGCGGCACCGCCCGGTCGCGCGTGGCCGTGTCGAGTAGCCGGAGATGACTAAAGAGGAACTGAGAAACTGTTCCTGGCCCTGTCCTGACCTGCTAGCGTCGCCTCGAGTGACTCCGGTGGGTGTTCGCGTACTCGGCCCGGCGGTGCAGCAGTACCAGGGCCATGGCGGGCAGCATCAGGATGTGACCCGCGATCATCACCGCCGATTCAGGGAGCGCGCCGCCCCAGAACGGCACGAGTAGTACCGCGAACGGTAGGAGCATCGCGGCGTTCATCTCCACGATGCCGGCCCACTGGTGGCGGCGGTAGTACATCCAGAGCGTCATGCCAGTACCCATGCTGAGCATCATGACAACGACCCGCACCTCAACCCGATCCAGCAGGTCAGCCTGGCCGAGCAGGGCGAGGGCGAGTCGTGCGGCCATGCCCAGCACCGCCATCCCGATGAACATGGCCACCACCATTTCCAGGAAGTGCCATGACAGCCGACGCCATGGGATACCTGGAGTGCTCGCTCTGGTGGTTGTCTCCTCTGCGGCGGTCACCGTCGCTGCTCCTTAGCACCCAAAGTCATCTTTGCCTCCTCAGCTCGGGGTGGTGCTTCCCGCGGTCGTCGTCGCCACGTCAGACCACGCGGCCTCCGCGCCACTGTGGCCGATGCGGACAACCGATGCGAGAACGCCTGCGGCGGTGATCACGGCCAAGATGGCCACCACGACGGCTGCCAGCCGCGGTGCGGGTGCGGGAACGCCCGAACTGTGCGACCCGCCGTCCGGCCCGGCCGGGCCGGCCCGAGCCGTCTCCCAGCGGTGCAGCCAGCCGGTCGCCGCGGCTGCGAACACAAGCGCAATCACCCAGGGCAGCAGGCCAGTGCCGAAATCGCGGTGGCGGTCGATCAGTTCGTTCGCGGGGAGACGCCCGCGCAGGGCGTCGCCCGACTGTACGGTCACCGGTACCAGGACCAACGCCAGCGCGCTCAACGCGAGTGCGAGCGGAGCGGTTCGGGCGCGGAACGTGGGCCACACCCCGGCAAGTCCGACGACCAGCGCGGCGGCCGGCACGACGATCACCGTGGCGTGCACGACCAACGGGTGTATCGGCAGGTCGGCAATGGTGTCGAACATGAGGCTCCAACCCTTCCGGCCAACGAGCAGGGAGCAGCCATGTCGCCGCGACGTTATTGCGGCGAAGCGGTACCCGTCGTCGGCGACGAAGACGTTGCCGCGAGCGGCGGACCGGTGGGGCCGCCGGCCCGACTCTAGACGAACTGCGACATGACTGTCTAGCTTCTGGGGGTGGTCAAGGGGGCGTCGCGCGCGCTGCTGTGCAATCACACGGGCCCGGGGGCACGTTCTGACAGCACGAGACCGGCCTGTGGGCACGCGAGGCCGGTGAACGGTGGGAGGACCGATGGCACGAACCGGCAGGCGCCCGGCTGGGTCGGGCGCGCGCGAGAAAATTCTCGCCGCCGCGCGGGATGCCTTCGCGGCGCGGGGCTTCGGTGGGGTCACGATGCGGCAGATTGCTTCGATCGCCGCCGTGGACCCTGCGCTGGTGCACCACTACTTCGGCACCAAGGACCAGCTTTTCCTCACCGTCCTGCGCAGCGCGGTCGATCCGGACCGGATCCTCGCACAATTGCTTGCTGGTGGCGTCGACACGCTGGGGGAGCGGATCGTTGCCGAATTCCTCCGACTGTGGGAGGGCGACGCGGGCGCCAACGCCAGCGCGTTGTTGCGTACGGCGGCGACGGCCGACCACATCGCACGGCTGGTCCGGGAGGTCATCTTTCCCGACGTGGTCGACGCGGTGATGAGCAAATGCGATCTCGATCCGGGCGAGGCGCCCCTACGGGCGGCGTTCGTCGCCTCGCAGTTGGCCGGCCTTGCGTTCACTCGCTACCTGGTCGAGCTGGAGCCGCTGGCTGCGGCAGCGGCCGACATCGTGATCCGCACCGTCGGAGCGACCGTGCAGCGGTACCTGACCGGTGAGCTGCCGTCCCCGAACCCGTAGCCGCAGGGATGAGCGGCATCGGCGGCGGGGGTTGTCCCTGGCGGGAGCAGGACCTGCGCATTAGGGACACGTGCCCCCCAACCCGTTACCTTTTTGATCGTCCCCAGCCGGGGACCCTCGGTCGCCCGGCCCGGTATGACTTCCTGCCCCTGTCGTACGGATGATCCGGGGGGTGTTGTCGCCGGGTCGGGTGGCGTCGGCGGACCGCTGATAGGGACACGGCCACCCGTGTTGGGGTAGGTCTCTTCGTAACGTGGCTGCCGGCAGTCCGACGCCTGGACCAGCGGCCGAGGCCACGGACGATGCGTGGAGGCGGGTCTGGTGAACGACGAATACGGCGTCTACCTCGGCTTGGACGTCGGTAAGGGTGACCACCACGCAGTCGGGCTGGCTCCGGACGGCAAGCGGCTGCATGACGCGGCGCTGCCGAACACCGAGGCCCGGCTGCGGCAACTGTTCGACAAACTCGCCCGTCATGGTCGGCTGTTGGTGGTGGTCGACCAGCCGGCGTCGATCGGCGCCCTGCCGGTCGCGGTGGCTCGGGCGTGCGGGCATCAGGTGGCCTACCTACCCGGCCTGGCCATGCGCCGCATCGCTGATCTGCACCCAGGCTCGGCGAAGACCGACGCCCGCGACGCTCACGTCATCGCTGATGCCGCCCGCACACTGCCGCACACGCTGCGGCGGGTCGACACCGGCGACGAGACCCTGGCCGAGATGGAAGTCCTGGTCGGTTTCGACGACGACCTCGCCAGCGAAGCCACCCGCGTGTCCAACCGCATCCGAGGACTGCTCACCCAGATCCACCCCGCCCTGGAACGGGTCCTCGGCCCGAAACTGCACCACAAGGCCGTCCTGGAGTTGCTGTCGCGCTGCGGCGGACCCGTCGGTCTGCGCAAGGCCGGCCGCCGCAAACTCCTGTCCATCGCCGCCGTCCACGCACCCCGCATGGGGCAACGCCTCGTCGAGCAGATCATGACCGCCCTCGACGAGCAGACCGTCACCGTCCCCGGCACGACAGCGGCGGAAACGATCCTGCCCCGCCTCGCCGACAGCCTCCGCGACGTCCTGAGACAACGCGACCAGGTCGCCACTCAGGTCGAGAGGATGCTTGATGCGCACCCTCTTGCCGGGGTCCTGACCTCGATGCCCGGCATCGGCGTCAGGACCGCAGCCCGGATCCTGCTCGAAGTCGGCGACGGCAGCAGCTTCGCCACCCCCGGCCACCTCGCCGCCTACGCAGGCCTCGCCCCCGTCACCCGACGATCCGGCAGCAGCATCCGTGGCGAACACCCACCCCGCGGCGGCAACAAGAACCTCAAACGCGCGTTCTTCCTCGCCGCGTTCGCCGCCCTCGCGGACCCCGTCAGCCGCGCCTACTACGAGCGCAAACGCGCCGAAGGCAAGCGTCACAACGCCGCCCTCATCTGCCTCGCCCGACGCCGCTGCGACGTCCTATACGCCATGCTCCGCGACAAGATCCCCTACCAACCACGGCCGAGAGATCAGGCACCCGTCCCCGCTTGACGAAACCCATAGGGACACCCCCCCGCCGGAAGTCCTGCAGCGACGCGGAGCCTAAGCGGCCCGGTGCCGCGGCGTGAGGAGGAGGCGGGGCTGATCCGGTCCGACCTGCCGCCGGAGTGGGTGGTGACCATGTCGGCGTCGCCGCTCGTCGCCGGAGCCCGCACTCGGCGGGTAGGCGCGGCGCCGGGGTCGGACCTTGTCGTCGGCGTTCTCCCAGCGGTATCGCAGCACGCCCCGGACCGCTGCGGTTCCGTCCCAGCCCGGCCCATGGCGGTCGATCGGTGGGGCGGTGGTGAGGTCCCATTTCAGTCCGTGCGCCTGAGTCCCAGGGAAAGTCTCCGAGCCCTGCGTTTTGCCTCCCTGGCCCTGGGAAATGCGCTTGCGCCAACAAGATCTCAGCTGCCAAACCCGGACGCTGATTTCTCGCTACGTCTGCGTTTGGCCAGGGTACGACCCTTGACGACGGACGTCGGGCTGGGTCCACCACGCCGTGGCACCTGTTGTTGACACCTGGGAGGGTCGCGTTGTCGTTCGCACCGGAACACCGGACGCCCGTGGCTGTCAACCCCGATGGCGAGCCGTCCGGGGCGGAGGAGAGGGTAGGTGCCGTTGACGTCGACGTGCTGGTGGTCGGCGCCGGCCCCACCGGTCTGACAGCGGCCTGCGAGGCCATTCGGCACGGGCTGAGCGTCCGGATCGTCGACCGTAAGGCGTACCGCTCGACCTTCTCCAAGGCGCTCGTCGTCCATGCCCGCACGCTCGAGGTGTTCGAGACCATGGGGGTTGCCGAGGCCACCGTGGCCGAAGGGCAACCATTCGCCGCGTTGAACATCCATGCCGGTCGTCGTCCTCGCACGGTGCGCGTCGATCTGATGGAGCTGCCCTGGGGTGACACCGCCTATCCGTACTGGCTGTCCATCCCGCAGTACGCCACAGAGCGGATTCTCGAAGAGCACCTCAACCGGCTGGGCGGGGAGGTGGAGTGGCAGGTCTCGCTCGATGAACTCCATGAGGAAGGGGATCACGTCGAAGCGCGACTGAAGCGGGCCGACGACGGCGAGGACGTGGTGCGCTCGCGGTGGGTGGTTGGCTGTGACGGCGGCCGCAGCCGGGTGCGCGAGCAGGTCGGCCTCCACCTCGACCGGGCAGATGCAAAAGCCACATTCGTCCTGGCCGACGTCAAGACCACCGCAGACGTGATCGAAGACGAAGGTCATGTTTTTCTTGGTCCGGAGGGCCTGCTGCTCATCGTTCCGATGCCCGAGCCGCGCCGGTGGCGCATCATCGCGCACGTACCGACACCGCCGTCGGATACGCCGATCACCATTGACGCCGCCTTCCTCGACGCGCTGATCAGACGGCGATCGGGGATCGAGTTCGGCAGCCACGACGTCGTCTGGCAGTCGCAGTTCAACCTGCGTCACGGCATCGCCGACCACTATCGGCGGGGACGGGTGCTCCTCGCCGGCGATGCCGCGCACGTGCACAGTCCGGTTGGAGGCCAGGGCCTGAACACCGGCGTCCAGGACGCCCACAACCTTCTTTGGAAACTCGGAGTCGCGCGGCGCCGGGAAGTCCTCCGGACGGAGGAACTCCTCGACAGCTATGAGGCAGAACGGCGTCCGGTCGCCCGGGCCATGGTTCGGGGTACCGCGCGGGCGACCGGGGCACTGACCGCCCGCAGCGGCCTCCTCCGAGCGCTGCTCGGTCCCGTCGCCCCCCGGATCCTCTCCCATCCCGCCGTGCAGGCGCGGCTCGGACGGGCGGTCGGAATGCTCGAAATCGCCTATCCGGTTAGCCCGCTGGCCAATCCGGCCATCGCCTCGGCGCGCGCCGGTCGTCGCATGCCCAACCCTGAACTGCGCACCGGCGGACGGCTGTATCAAGAGCTGGACCCCGGCCACTACACGTGGGTCGTGCGGCAGAAGCACGGCGAGGCATTTCCCCATCCTTCCGCCCCGACGTGGGGCGGTCTCCCGGTGGTGTTTCTTGGCGACGGGTCGCTCGTTGACGGCTCGGGGCCGCTGCCGCCGGTGGTCCTGGTCCGGCCCGACCGGTACGTCGCCGGGTCCGGTGACTCAGTCGAGTCGGTCTGGTCGCAACTCGCCGTCCACCCGGAACAGGTGCCCGTGCCCAGATGACCTGTTGGGGCCCGGCCGCGACGCGGCCGGGCCCCAACAGGGGTTGCGGGAAGGATCAGGCAGCGGAACCCGACCCGTTGGCGGCCTCCCGCAGTGCCCGAGGATCGGCTTCACCCCGCGTTTCTGCCAGCTCCGCCGGCGACCCCGCCTGCGCGCCGGCGGATCGCCGACGCTTCCGGCCCGGCATCCACCAGGCGGCCCGGCCGAGGATGGCGAGCAGCGCCGGGGTCAGTACGAGCATGGCGACGAGCGCGTACATCGCGATCGCGGTCGCCAGCCCGAACCCGAACAGGTTGACGGTGCGCTGGTCGTTGAGGACGAAGCTGGCGAAGACCACCACCATCACCGACGCCGCCGCCATGATCACGCGCGAGGTGGCGCCCATGCCGGTGACGATGGAACGCCGTGCGTCACCGGTCCGCTTGTACTCCTCGTGCACTCGGCTGAGCAGGAACACCGCGTAGTCGGTGGAGAGGCCGAAGAGGACGGCGAAGAGCATCACCGGGGCAAACGACTCGACCGGGCCGGGTTGGGAGCCGATGAGTCCGGCGGGCCACCAGCCCCACTGGAAGACCGCCACCACCGGGCCGTACGCGGCGCCGACGGCGAGCAGGTTCATCACGACCGCGACGAGCGGGACCAGCAGGGAGCGGAACTCGACCAGGAGGACCAGGAAGGCCAGGCCGACCACGAGCAGCATGAACCAGAGCATCCGCTCGTCGAGTTTGTCGGCCAGGTCGATGCTGGTGGCCGTCGCGCCGCCCACGTGGGCTTCGGCGCCGTCGGCGGCCCCGGGCAGCACGTCGCTGCGTAGTTGGTGCACCAGGTGTTCGGTGGACTCGTCGTCGGGCGAGCCGGTCGGTACCACGGTCAGCACCGCGGTCCGGCCCTCCGGGTCGATGCGCGGCGGGGACACCTGCGTCACCCCGTCGGTCGCCATCAGGTCGGCGCGCAGTTCGGCGCTGGCCTGCTGGACCTGCTGCGGGGAGGTGCCGGAGGGGTAGTCGACGGTCACCAGCAGCGGGCCCGTCATACCGGGACCAAAGTCCTCGGCCACCAGCTCGTACGCCTTGCGCTGGGTGGACTCCGCCGGCTGGGAGCCACCGTCGCCGGTGCCGAGCCGCAGCGAGGCCAGCGGAAGGGCGAGTACGACGAGGAGCGCGGCGGCCAGCGGTACCGCGAGCCAGCGCCGGCGTTGCACTCCGCGGGCCCAGCGGTGCCAGCCGCTCTCCCGGTCGCTGCCGTGGTCGAAGCGGATGCGCCGGACCCGCAGCCGGTCCAGCTTGCGGCCGAAGATCCCGAGCAGGGCGGGCAGCAGGGTCACCGCGGCGAGCAGCGTGGCCGCGACGGTGACGGCGCTGGCCAGACCGAGCGCGGAGACGAACGGGATGCCGATCAGGTAGAGACTGAGGATCGCGACGATGACGGTGGCGCCGGCGACGAGGACTGCCCGCCCGGCCGTCTTCATCGCCCGCTCGATCGACTCGGCCGGGTCCTGACCCTGCGCAAGTCCTTCTCGGTGGCGGGTGACCACGAGCAGCGCGTAGTCGATGCCGACCCCGAGCCCGATCATGGCGGCGACCACCGGACCGGAGGTGCCGATCGTCACCCAGTTGGTGAGCAGTTCGATCACCGCCAGGCCGAGGCCCAGCGCCATCAGGGCCGTGACGATCGGCACCACCATGGCGAACAGCGACCCGAACGCGACCAGCAGGACGACGACCGCGGCAATCAGCCCGTACACCTCGCTACCCGAGGGGCCGGACTCCGTCTGGACGGCCGGGCCGCCGTACTCGACCTCCAGGCCCTGGTCGCGCAGCGGGTCGAACGATGCCTGCGCCTGCTCGACCGCGCCCTCCGGGATGTCCTTGGCGCGTTCGGTGAACTGCACCGTGGCGATGGCGGTCCGGCCGTCGTCGGAGACCAGGCGCTGGCCGGGCCCGTACGGGGACTGCGCGGCGGCGACGTCGGAGTCGGCGCGTACGTCCGCCAGCGCGCCGTCGACCGCGCGCTGGACCTCGGGCGAGGTCACCCCGCCGTCGCTGTGGATGACCACCTGCATGCCGTCGCCCGACATGTCGGGGAACCGCTCCCGCAGCGTGTCGTACGCCGCCTGCGAGTCGGTGTTCGAAAGCGTCAGGTCGTTCGTGAACGATCCGCCGTACTGGTGGCCGCCTGCTAGCGCGCCGGCCAGCACCACAGCCCAGGTGACCACCACCAGCCAGCGGTGTCGTACCGAAAACCTACCGAGAGCAGCAAGCAAGGCTGAACCTCCTGAACGGGACGGGGGTGCGGCAGACGCCGCACTCCCCGGGAAAGGGATGTCCGAAACAAGACACGTGTCTAAACAAACGATACACGCGTGTTCGAGTAGTAGTCCCGCCAAGGGGCGACGGCGGAACAGGGACTTGGCTGGCGTAGATTCGTGGTCAGTTGACCGTCAAGGCGTGCTCCGGACCGCGCGACTGGCTTGGAGGATCAGATGGCCGTACGCCCGCCCGGCTTCGGCCCTGTCGGTGCCGACCTGCGCGAACGGGCCCGCGACCAGCTGCTGGACACCGCGCTGCGGCTGTTCGTCGAACGCGGCTACGTCGGCGTACGGGTGGAGGACATCGCCAAGGCGGCCGGCATCTCCCGCGCCACCTTCTACAAGCACTTCTCCGAGCGCGAAGAGATCCTCGCCGAACTGTTCGCCCGGCTGCTCGGCCGGGAGCCCGTGGCCGCGCCGCCGGGACCAGCCGCCGAAGCGCTGCCTCGGATCCGGGAGCTCCTGATCGGCGCCGCGGCCCGGATGGTGACCAACGAGCAGCTCGCCAGATTCGTCTACACCCTTCCCATCCGGCATGCCGCCCTGCTGGGCCAGGGAGCCCGCCCGCCCGTCCTCGAGGTGGTGGACCGAATGATCGAGGAGGGCGCGGCAGCCGGAGCCCTTCGCACCGACATCCCTGCGGCGCTGATCACCGCGCACATCGCGCGGACCTTCGAGGCCGCCATGCGTGACTGGGCCGAGGGTCGAGCGGCGGACGTCGCGCCGCACGTGGCACTCCTGCTCGATCTAGCGTTCGAGGGCGTCGAGGCGGCGCCGTAGCAGACGCGCGGGCACGCCGCTGTCAGAGTTCTGCCAGGGCCAAGCCAGTGGATGGGTGTGGACGAGAATGGTGCCGGTCAGTCGCTCGTGGCTGGCGTACCGGCCGCGACGTCCGGAGCGGGGATCAGCCGGCCGTCCACCTGGGACCAGACGCCCTCCGGGGTGTCCCCGGCTGCGGCGATGTAGCGGTCGGGGCGGACGAGCGCTACTTGCGCCACACCGTCCACGTGATGGAGCAGTGCGTCGTCCGTGACGTGAACCAGCGGCAGGCCGTTCCATCGGGGATGGTTCGGGTCCGGGGTCGTTTCGCCGGCGGCTCCTCGTACCACCCAGGTGTGGCCGGTGCGGTCCAGTCGCTCGTAGAGCCGGCCGCAGGCCCGCAGTTCCGGGTTCGGCATGCGCCGGCCGGCGCCGGCTGGGACCGCCGCGGCGGGCACGATCGGGCTGTCGGGGTATGCGATGTCGAGCATGCCGACGTTGCGGCCGAGTCGGGCTTGGACGGCGGAGCGTCGGATGACCGCTGGCGCCATCGCACCCACCACCGTTCGGATCAGACTCCCTCGGGTCGTCAGGATTCGGGTGACCTGGGCGGTGCCCCGGACCATCGCGTGGCCGATCGGACGGCGCTCCGCCTCGTAGCTGTCGAGCAGCCGCTCAGCGGCCTCGGCGTCCATCCGTCGGGCGAGGCCTAGCTTCCAGAGCAGGTTGTGCGCGTCCTGCACCCCGGTGTTGAGGCCCTGCCCGCCGACGGGGCTGTGGACGTGCGCCGCGTCGCCGGCGAGGAACACCCGCCGACGGCGGTAGTGATCGGCAACGCCGTGGCTCAAGTTGAACTGCGACTCCCACACGACGTCGTGGCTGCCGAACTCGATCCCCGAGCGTTCCCGGATCAGCTCATCCAGGAAGGCGGCGTCGATGGTGAGCGGCGCGTCCGCCGGGGGAGTCGGTACGTGGGCGATGATCCGCCAGCGGCGGGGCTCCGGCATCGGCACGATCAGCAGCAGTCCCGCCGGGTGGAGAAAGACGTGTCCCTCGTCCTCGGTCAGGTTCGCGCTGGTCTTGACGTCCGCGAGGACGAACGTGGCACCCGCGTCCGAGCGGTCCAGCCGCAGGCCGACCTGCTCGCGTACCCGGCTGCGTCCGCCATCGGCACCGACCACCCAGCGAGCGCGTACCACCTCGTCTTCGCGGTCCGCGCGGGTCAGCGTCGCTTCGACGTGGTCGGCACGGTCCTGGAGGCGATCGAGGGTGGTCTGCCACTCGACTTCGCCGCCGAGCGCGTTGAGGTGGTCTTCAAGGATGCGTTCCGTCGCGTACTGGGGGATGGACAGCCAGAACGGATAGGCGGTGTCGCCCCAGGGCTGATCGAGCAAGCTGACGCGGACGGCGCGGCGCCGGCGCCCGGCGTGGGTGTTCAGGGCCGCGAACCTGGTGCCTTCGGCGAGGATCTCGTCGGCGATTCCCATCGTCTCGAACACCTCGAGCGTCCGGGCATGGGCCACAAGAGCCTTCGAGAAGGTGGAGCGGTAGGACTTGCTTTCGATGATCCGGACAGTCAGGCCGTGTCGGATCGCTTCGGACGCCGCGGTCAGACCGGTCGGACCGGCGCCGACGACCAGGACGTCAACCTGGGGTTCCACGTCCTGCGCCGGCTGCGGCTGATGCTGCAGAACGATTCGGGTACGGGCCTGCGGGACGTTTGGGATACCGCGTTCGAAAGTCACTTTTTCCTTCCTCCAGGCAGTGGTCGGGGAGGTGACTGCCGGCGGCAACCGTAGCCTAAGTGAGACACAGGAGTCTAGTTTTCTGGAGAGAAGATCATCTCCCCCGGTTTGGACCTCCGAACAGGCGGCTTCCGACCCGCCAAGCCCGATTCGCAAGATCTGAACGGCCGCACCGACCGCGCTCACCACCGCCACGACGGCGACGGCGGCAACGGCCACTCGGCCGGGGCGCCTACCTGCACGAAGGCGCGACACGCCGCTCCCCGCCCGCCGGGCCAAAGGTGGCGGCGACAACCCTGGCGTACCGGCACAGCGCGCGGGCGGGTGTCACTCGAGCGGATCACGGACCCGGAGTACGCCGCGATGGCGTCCTCCAGGCGCTCAAGCAGATCGACGGGTGGCAGGACATGACGCTTACCGGAGCCGCGCAGACGGTACAGGTGTTGGCCTACCCCGCCGGGATCCGGTGGCCGAGCACCGATCGACGGCCAGTGCGAGCAACTATCCTCTGGCCGGAGTTTGACCCGGTCCCACCAGCGGCCCTCTTCATATCTGGGCCGTCGCCCGCGTATCCGGTCGGCCGCACCCTACGGGAGGCAGCGCGCACCGGCCCGACGCTGTTGACAGTGGCCCCCTGCGCTACCGGAAGCGATAACGAAGGCCCTCCTTGCACCCCTCAGGGGTGGGTGCCGACGCCGTCGGTGAGGGTCTCGAAGATCAGATTGGCCACGGTGCGGTGATCGGTACCGCTGGCCAGCGTGCGGACGCCCGCGGCCAGCAGCGCGGCCATCGCCGTAACCACCCACTGGGCCGGCAGTTCGGGGCGGATCAACCCCGCCTTCTGTCCCCGCCGGACCACCTCGTGCAGGGGGGCGAGCACCTCGGCACGCCCCTGCAAAAAGGTGGGATCCAGCTCGGCGCCCTCGACGAGCAGGGCCCGGAAGCGTACGCCGTGCGACGCTAGGGCATCCACGGCGCGGCGGAGCGCGTCGAGGGGATCCCCTTCGTCGAGCCGCGACCCGGCGATCGCCTCGGCGGCGCTGACCAACGCTTCGGCGCGCATCGCCTCCAGCAGGTCCTGTCGGGTGCGGAAATGACGGTAGACCGTTGCGCGAGCGAGGCCGGCGGTCCGCGCGACCTGCGCTATCGAGGCTCCGGGATTCTCCGCGAGGGCCTCGGCGGCCGCGTTCAGCAGGATCCGGCGGTTCCGTTCGGCGTCGCTTCGCGTCATCCCTGGAGAGTCGAGTTCCGGCACGACTCCTTACTAGCAGAGTGTGTCGGTTGCGGCGCCACCCCGCCCCGGCTCGGGCGGGTGTACTCCGCTCTCCGTGCCTTACGACCGCCTTCGCCGGCTCACCAGCACAAACGCCCCTGCCGCCGGATGCATCACGACAGCTACGACAACGAAGACCAGCCAATCGCCGCGCGGACGGCCGGGGAAAGATCGGTCGCCGTACCTGATAACCCTGCCGCCGAGTTGGTGAGGTGCTGGTGCCGCTGCTCATCGCGGCGGCGCACGTGGCCCGACGAAACTCCGGGCGAACGTTGCGCGGCGGATCTGCTGTACGGCACGTAGCAGCGCCCGCCCAGGGCGCGGTGTTGCTGGCCCGGGGCCGCCGGTCCAAAAGCTGCCGCCCGTATCGGACCCCCGGCCGTGTCGAACGGGCCGGGCGGGCAGGCTCCGACCCGTACGCGTTCGCCGCCTGGTACCGGTCCAAGCCGTGGTCAGCGTTCTCGTGACCGTTGTGGGGTCGGACCGGCCATGGGTGCGGTCGCTGTTGTTGACCGCGCCCACGTTGTGGGGCGCGATGGTAATTCTCGTCGCCGCGACCGTGCCGCAGCGGGTGCTGCCCGCCGGGGCTCGACGGGTTCGAATGCATCCGACAGTTGCGTCGCGAGGAAACAGCGCTTTCACCGAGTGCTGGGCGTCCAGTCGACGTGCCCTCGGAAGTGGGTGGTGGAACCTGTTCCAAACCCCGGCAGCCGGCCGGGTGAGGTACCTATCGTGGCGCCCATTGGACACCAAGCGGGGGCGGGGCGGGACCTCTACCGGCGGTTGCGCGGGCTCAACGCGGTCGTCGGTCTGGTGCTCGCTGCCGAGGGCATCTGGATGTGGGCGGCCAGCAACGGCCTGTCTTTGCCGGTGCGATCAGTTTCCCCGCGTGGTGGGCGCGGATCTTGCGCCAACCGCGGCGCCCCGGCTCGTACCGGCTGTCCCGGTGCTTCACTACGGCGCCTTCGGGGCCGACGTCGGGCCAGCTTTGTAGCCACTCCCGCCGGGCGCTCGGAAGAGCGTCCCGCCGGTCCGCTCGCGGCTATCGCCCGGTGCGCCGGTCCACCACCCCGGGAACCGGTGTGCTCTGCGGGAAGGCGCCGTCGAGCAGGGCGACTCCGTCCTGCGGACGGGCGCTGTCGAGCAGCCCGGAGCGGGAGTGCCGTTTGTCGGTCCGGTCCACCCCCATCGCCTGGTTGCGGTGCTGTTCCAGGGCGGGGTCGCACTGACCGTCCCGGTTGAAGGACCACATCAGCATCGGGTCGCCCAGCGGCAGCGCATCACCGGGGCGGGCGTCGAGGCGGCCGGTGTGCCAGGTGTGCCAGGTCTTGCCGTAACTGTTCATCAGCATGGCCATCAGCGCCCGCTCGGCCGGCTCCGGCAGCCCGGGCGCGATGAGTGACCCGCCGAGCACCTCGTAGTTGTGCGGGTGCCAGTAGCGGCGTTCCGCCTCGGGCAGGGTGTCGTGCAGGCGTCCGGAGACGATGTACTCGATGCCGATGAGGTTCGCCTCGGCGGTGTTGCCGTCGAAAAGCACGCACTGCAGGAAGTCGTCGTTGACCTGCCGACAGTAGTGGTGCGCCTCCATCTGCATGGACGGGTCGTCCTTGGCCGGGTGGAACCCGACGACGTACGCGTCGAACCCCTTTAGCGGCGCGGTGTCCTGCAACGCCTTCGACCCGAGCGACAGGCCCTGGTGCCAGAGGCTCGTCGACTCACCGGGGGGTCGTACGGGGCTGGGGGGTCGATCCATGGTTGCTCCCTCGTTCGTCGTCGTCCCGCCGCTGTTCGCCCGTCGGTCCGCACGCCAGGCACCGCCAGGGCGGCGACGGAGGATTTCCCCTCCCGGCGACCGGTCGGACGAAATGGGCGGCTTTCCGATATCGCCGTCCGGGTTGCGCATTCCCTGACAAGGAGTAGGTAGCCCTCCAGAGCGGGATGAAACATGCAGTTCGGGTACAAGCTGTCCGGCGAGGGGGTTCAGGCCCGAGGAAACTGCTCCGCCAGGCCATGCGGGCCGAGGAGGCCGGTTTCGACTTCGTCGAGATGAGCGACCACTTCCATCCCTGGCTCGATGTGCAGGGGCACTCGCCGTTCACCGCCCCGGCGCTGGCGTTCTCCATGTCGCCTCCACACCGTCTCCACGGCAGCCGCACCCCGCGGCGCCACGGTGGTGGTGTCGGCACCGATGAAGGAGGACGAGATGAGAACAACGACCCGCCGGACGGTGATCCTGGTAGCAGCGGGCGCGCTGGGCCTTGGTGGGGTGGCGATCGCCGCGCCGGCGCTGGCCGGCGCCGGGCCCTTCGACCGGCCGGCAGCCACTGCCACGCCGGGTCCAGGCTGGGGCGGTGGCATGGGCTATGGCACCCGCGACGGCGCCACCGGCCCGATGGGCTCGGGCGCGATGGCCCGGGGCGGCAGGTGCGCCGCGTTGTCGGTCACCGCCCAGCAGGGCACGCTCACCGACGCGCAGAAGAGCACCCTGGCCGCGATGGCGCAGGAGGAGAAGCTGGCACACGACCTGTACGGGGCCCTCGGCACCACGTACGACCTGGCGGTCTTCGACCACATCGCCAACTCCGAGGCCCAACACCTGACCACGGTGCGGACCCTGCTGCAGCGCTACGGCGTGGCCGACCCGACCGCGGGCACGACCGACGGGAAGTTCAGCGACCCGGCCGTGCAGGCCACGTACGACAAGCTGCTCGCTGAAGGAAACGCCAGCCAGACGGCCGCCCTCGGAGTCGGCAAGAAGGTCGAGCAGACCGACATCGCCGACCTGAAGGCCGCGCTGACCGGCCTGTCCGCCCCGGATGTCACGCAGGTCTACACCAACCTGCTCGCCGCCTCCGAGCGACACCTGGCCGCGTTCACCCGCTGGACCTGACCCCAACCCCACGACCGCGGCGGTGCCGGCCGAAAGCCGGCACCGCCGTCCGCCGGGGCGCAGGGCCTTCCCGACACACCTTGCCGGCCTCGGTGCTCATCGCCGGGTCAACCAGCGGCGGCCGGATGCCGGGCCGGCAGGCGGATGGTGACGGTGAGCCCGCCGCCCGGGGGTGATTCCAGCGCGACCGCACCGCCATGCGCGGTGATCAGCTCGCGGACGACAGCCAGCCCAATGCCGCTGCCGGCGATGTGCCGGGCGTCCCGGCCGCGCCAGAGCCGTTCGAAAGCGTGGGGAAGTTCCTCTGCCGGGATGCCGGGACCGGTGTCCGCCACGGTGAGCAGCGCCTCGCCGGTCTCGACGCGCGCCCACAGGTCGACCCGGTCGCCTGGGCGGCAGTAGCGGGCGGCGTTGGCCAGCAGGTTCGTGACGGCCTGGTGCAGCCGGTCCGGATCGGCCCGGACCGGGACCGGCCGGTCGAGATCGGGCATGACGGTCAAGCCGGCGGCATCCAGCCGCGGGTGCTGGGCGGCGAGCGCGGCGCGGGCCACGGCGGCCAGATCGGTGTCGACGGGGTGCAGGGACAGCACGGCGGCTTCGGCGGCGGACAGGTCGGCGAGGTCCTCGACGACCCGGCCGAGACGCAGGGTCTGGTCGTGCAGGGCGGCAAGCCGTTGCGGGTCGGCCGGGCGCAGCCCATCCCGCAGTTCCTCCAGGCCGGCCTGCAGGGCGGCCAGCGGGGTGCGCAGTTCGTGGGCCACGTCGGCGGCCAACTGCCGACGGACCCGCTCGGCGCGTACCACCTCCTCGGCCATCGTGTCGAAGGCGCGCGTCACCTCGCCCAGCTCGCCCGGCGCGGACACCGCCGCCCGGGCGGTGTGATCACCGGCCGCGAAGCGACGGGTGGCGGCGGCCAGCGCGACCAACGGCCGGGCCAGCCGGCCGACCACATACGCGCTGACCAGCAGCGCCGCGACAAGTGCGACCAGCGCGGCACCGCCGATCCACGACCAGGCCACGCCGCGGCCGCTGGCCGCCGCAGCGGTGAAGGCCAGCCGCACGGTGCCGACCCGCTGCCCGCCGGCGGTGACCGGCGCCTCCACGACCGTGCCGGTGCTGGTGTGCATGCCGTCCATGGGGCCCATGCCGCGGCCGGGCCACACCATGCCGCCGTCGGGTTGCAGCACCACCAGGCGGGCGCCCGCGCCGTCGGCCAACGCCGCGGCCTGCGCCAACTCCGCGCCGGTCCAGCTCCCGGCCCGGGCGTACGCGGCACCGGCCGCCGCCGCCACCCTTCGCGCGACCTGCTGCCGCTCGGCCTGCTGGGCGCTGGCGAGCCCGCGGTTGGTGGCCACCAGCGCGGCGATGCTGAGCACCGCCACCGAGGAGAGCGCGACCAGCACGAACGCGGCCAGCAGCCGCCGGCCCAGCGGGCCGGACAGGGGCCGCCGCCCCCGGCTGCTCGGCCGCGACAGCTCAGCGGTCACGGGTCCAGCCCAGCCGGTAACCAACGCCCAGGACGGTCTCCACCACGCCGGCGGCGTCCGGGCCGAGCTTGCGGCGCAGGTTCTTCACGTGCGAGTCGATGGTGCGCTCGTACCCGGGAAACTCGTACCCCCGGACCCGGTTGATCAGCTCGTACCGGGAGTACACCCGGCCCGGGGCGGCGGCCAGCGTGGTCAGCAGTCCCCACTCGGTGGGGGTCAGATCCAGCCGATCACCGTCCAGCACCGCCTCGTGGCGCTGCTCGTCCAGCCGCAGCCGGCCACCTCCGAAGCAAGCCGAAGCGACGGAGCCGGCTGTGCCGTGGGTACGGTGCAGCACGGCCTCCACCCGCAACACCAACTCGGTTGGGCTGAACGGCTTGGTGACGTAGTCATCGGCGCCCCGGCGCAACCCGTCGATGCGCTCCTCGACCGTACTGCGCGCGGTCAGCACCACCACCGGCACCTGCGGACCGTCGTGGGCGGCGGCCAGCACCTCCAAGCCGTCCACGTCCGGCAGGCCCAGATCCAGCACGACGAGGTCGACCCCGCCGGCGGCCAGACGGCTCAGCGCTTCCGCACCCGATCCGGTGGTGTGCACGGCGTGCCCGGCCCGTTCCAGGTAGCGGCGTACGACGTCCCGCAACTCCCGATCGTCCTCGACGACCAGCACCGTGTCCGACACAGCCTCACGCTCCCGCCGCCGGCGCGCCCGGGCCAGGGCCGAACGGCCCGCGACGCGCCGTCGGCAGGCCCTGCCGCGGATGAGGTGGCAATCTCCACCGAGCCCTCCACCCCGTGCCGAGCGTTGCCGGACCCGGAGATACCATGAGGCGCTCGCCGAGTAGCGCAGCCGGCCGCCCGAGGAACGCGGTGTCGAAGTTCGGCATCCAGCCGATCCGTGGCGGGCACCCTGCCCAATCAGCCAGTCGCTGCCCTGGATTCGGCAGTCCCTATTACGACCGATCCTTCCGCCGCATTAGCTGCCTCGCTGGCGTGGGAACAGGTAAACAGGATTGGTTTGCGGTAGCCGCCCGATGAGGTGCTCCTGCCCAGCTCAAGCTGTAATGTTACGCATCGTGAAGTGCTAGGCTTAATCGCATGAGCACCTATTTTGTGTCTCGGGTGCTACGCGGAGGTGCTCGGACACGTTAACCCCCACGGGTGTCAGCGATGGCGTTCGGTGGGGTTTCCGCTGTTCGGCGCTGATGCGGTATCGCTTGCGGTCGATAAGTCGGCGTGGGGGTTGGGATCGAATGGATGCCCAGCGCGCCGCCGATGGCGCAGCTGACCAGGGCATCGTGTTCAAGTAGGGCGTCAACCACTGCGTGGGGGTCGGTGTGCGGCATGCCGAGGTGTTCGGCGAGCTGCCGGATGGCCTTGGCTTCGTGGATGTAGACAATGCGTGGCCGGGTGGTGCCGGCCGGGACCGCGCTGCGGAAACCGTGACGGCACCGGTAGGCGGCGTGGCTGTTGACCCAGTGCGAGTCGAGGATCCGGCCGCACTCCTGGCAGCGGATCAGTCCGGTGAGTAGGTAGCGTCCGCTCGACCCGTCGGCGGGTGCCGGCAGGGCGTTGGTCTGCTGTGCGGCGACGAAATCGTGTTCGCTGACCAGCGGCGGATGCGCAAGGTCCCGGGAGATGACCCACTGTTGCATCAGGTTCCAGCGGCGTACCTCCGATTGACCGAGCAGGTCATCGGCGGCGTCGAGGGGGCCGCGGTCGGTGTGCTGCCGGTTCCAGACCTGCCGGCCGGTGTAGCGAGGGTTGGCCAGGATCGATGCCACCGTGCGTAGCGTCCATCCGGCGCCGCTGCGGTGCCGGTTTCGGCCGGGGTCGACGCTGGACGGGCAGGGCACGTGCCGGTCGTTGAGGTCGCGGGCGATTCCGGCGACGCTGCGCCCGGTGAGGCGCTGGGCGAACATCCACTGGACATGCGGAGCGGTGGCAGGGTCGGGTTCCAGCCGGTGGGCCACGCGTCCCCACTTGGCGTGGGCCCGGTTCGGGTGCGGTCCTGCCGCGACCAGTCGGTAACCGTACGGTGGTCGGCCGCCGAGGTGGCGGCCTTGCTCGATGACCTGGGCCCGCATGGCGGCCTTGGCGCGGAACCGCGAGCGTTGGACCTCTCGTTTGGAATGCACGCCGAGCAGGGCCAGCAGCGACAGGTGAAGGTCGTTGCTGGCGTCGACCGGGCCGTTGAGCTCGGGCAGCCACAGCTCGACGCCGTAGAGTTTGAACAGCGGCGCGAGGTCGCGGAACTGGTTGCCGTAGAAGGCTCGTTCGAACTCTCCTATTACCACCGCGTCGAATCCGCGGTCGGGGTCGGCGAGGGCTGCCAGCAGTCGCGCGGCTTGCGGGCGGCGCGGCCAGGGCAACTGCCGGGAATGGCCTACGTCGAAGAATTCGGCCACGATGACGCCTCGGCCGTCGATCACGTCTTCGGCGAAGTCGCGCTGCCAGCGCGCCGACGACAGCTGGTCCTGGAATTCCCGGGTCGACATCCGGCCGTAGAACGCGAAGCGGATGCCCAGGGGATGTGGTGTTATCGGGCGCCGCTTCCGTGGGCGGCGTCGCCGGTTCGGCTGCCGTATCCACCAGCCGAGCAGGTCGGGGGCGTCGAGCTTCGCCGAGTCCTGCACCAGGACCTCCCACACTGAGGTTTGCAGTTACTCATCTCGATATTGGTGGACAACGACGCAGGGGTTGGCTGGACTCGGCCCCGCACACAGACCTGTTGGCTCGACTGGTAGGGCAACCGCCGGTCGAGTGGGGCGCGTTCTGTCGATCTCGTAGTGGTTGAAGATCCTTATGATCACCCGTGGCACATGCCCGGTCACGGTCGATCTTGGTCTTGTCCAGGGGAGGACGCGGTCTTCGCCGACCTCTCGGGGAGGCAAGCCGATCGACACCGCCATCGGCCTTGCGTGCGTAGCCCATGAATGTGTGCCTATGCGGTGTCACCGCACGGTGAGCGGAGGCCTTGACGAAATCTTGACGGTACGCCGCATCGGTCGTTGAGACGCCGGTCGGAGCATGAATGGCGTAAGGCACGGAAGCGAGGTAGGGAGACGGCGATGATGGGCTACGGCTGGGGTATGGGGATGGGCGGTTGGATCTTCATGGCCCTGTTCTGGATCGTGGTTGTCGGGCTGATCGTCTGGGGCGTCGGCGTTCTGCTGCCCCGGGGCCGTTCGGAGCAGGGTGGCCGGCCGGAGCGGCCGGAGGAGATCCTCGACCGTCGGTTCGCCCTCGGCGAGATCGACGTCGAGCAGTACCGGCGGGCACGCGAGGACCTGGCGGCGGCCCGTTCGGCCCGGAGGTGAGGACGATGAGGCACAAGCGGGCGGCGCTGGCCGCGGCGATCGTCGCGGCGGTGACAGCGGTGACCACCGGGGCAGCCTGGGCGGCGGCCGATCCATCACCCCCGAACTGGAACATGATGGGCGGCCACTCCGGCCCCGGCATGATGAGCGGCGCAAGCATGATGGGCGGTTCCTACGGCCTGGCCGGTGACGGGCAGCGGGTGGAGTCGCTGGACCAGGCCCGTCAACGCGGGGCCGCGTTCGCCGACCGGCTCGGTCTGCGCGTCGGTGAGACGATGCAGTTCGCCAACGGCTACTACGCGGAACTGACCACAGCAGCGGGGCGCGGTGCCACGGAGGTGCTGATCGATCCGGGCAGTGGTGGGGTCAGCGTCGAGTACGGTCCGGCGATGATGTGGAACACCGGCTACGGGATGCACGCCCGCGCGACGACCGGGGCGGCGCGGGTGTCGGCGGCCGAAGCCACCACCATCGCCCAGCGCTGGCTCGACCGGCAGGGGAGGGGACTGGTTGCCGGCGAGGCCGATGAGTTCCGCGGGTACTACACCCTGCACACGCTGCGGGACGGAAGGCCGGTCGGGATGATGTCGGTGAACGCGTACACCGGCGCGGTGTGGGATCACACGTGGCACGGGACGTTCGTCACCATGAGCGAGGAATAGGTGCCATGCGGGTTGACGGGGTGGAGCCGGGCGCCGGGGGCGCCCGGTTCCGCGCGCTGGTGGTCGACGACGAGCCACCCCTGGTGCAGGTCGTCTCCGGCTACCTGACCCGGGAGGGCTTCGACGTGGTCACCGCCGCAGACGGCAACGCCGCCGTGGAGTCGGCCCGCGACACCGAGCCGGACGTGATCGTGCTGGACCTGATGCTGCCCGGTATCGACGGCGTCGAGGTGTGCCGGCGTGTCCGGGCGTTCAGCGACGCGTACATCATCATGCTCACCGCCAAGAGCGACGAGGTGGACAAGTTGGTGGGGTTGTCGGTCGGGGCCGATGACTACCTGACGAAGCCATTCTCACCCCGGGAGCTGGTCGCCCGGGTGCGCGCCATGCTTCGCCGCCCGCGTACGCCTTCGGCCGTACCGGAGACCCAGGTCCGCCGATTCGGCGACCTGGAGATCGACGTGGCCGGGCGGGAGGTCCGCGTGCGCGGCCAGGATGTTGAGCTGACGCGCACCGAATTCGACCTGCTCGACGCGCTCAGCGCGCAGCCCCGGGTGGCGTTCAGCCGGCGGCAGTTGCTGGACCATGTCTGGGGCGGCGACTGGTACGGCGACGAGCACGTCATCGACGTGCACGTCGGTAACCTGCGTCGCAAGCTCGACGACGACGCCACCCAGCCGCGCTACGTCCGCACCGTCCGTGGCGTCGGCTACCGGATGGGTCCGGGCTGATGCGGCCCGGACTGCGAACCGACCGGCTCTCGACCCGGCTGTTCATCGCGCAGTCGCTGATCGTGGCTGCCGGGGCGGTCACCCTGGTGCTGGTGGCGTTCGCCGTCGCGCCGGCCCTGTTCCGCAGTCACCTGCACCGCATGATGGGCATGTCCGCCGGCATGACCCAGGATCTCGAGTCCGCCCTGATCGCCACGCTGCTCGTCGCGCTCGGTGTGGCGGTTGGCGCCGCTCTGGTGACGTCGTTGGCGGTGAGCTGGTTCATCACGCGGCGGTTGGCCGGTCCGCTGTCCGAACTCTCCGGAGTCGCGACCCGCGTCGCCGACGGTGACTACGACGCGCGGATGCCGCCGAGCCGGCTGGGAGCGGAGCTCGCCGCGGTGGATGACGCGTTCAACCGGATGGCCGCCACGCTGCAGAACACCGAACGGCGCCGGCTGGAGCTGCTCGCCGACCTCGCACACGAGCTGCGTACCCCGATCGCCACCGTCGACAGCTTCCTCGAGGGCATCGAGGACGGTGTCATCCCCGCCATCCCGGATACGTGGCGGACGCTTCGCGATCAGACCAGGCGGCTGGACCGCCTGGCCGATGATATCCACGGCCTCTCGCGGGCGGAGGAACGCCGGGCCGACCTGCGGGTCGAGCCGCTGGACGTCGACGTGGTCGTTGACGAGGCGGTTCGCGCCGCAGCCGCCGGTTACGCAGACAAGGGCGTCGTCCTCGAACACCGGGCCGGTCCCGCGCCGGCGCGGGCGCTCGCCGACCCCGACCGGCTGCGCGAGATCCTCGACAACCTGCTCGGCAACGCGCTCCGCCACACTCCCACCGGCGGAAGCGTCACGATCACCACCAGCTCCAGCGCCAGAGAGGCGGCCATCGCGGTCGCCGACACCGGCGAGGGCATCGCCGCCGAGCACCTGCCACACGTGTTCGATCGGTTCTACCGGGCCGACCCGGCCCGCAGCCGGACTACCGGGGGTAGCGGCATCGGGCTGACCATCGCCCGCGCCCTGGCCCAGGCCCACAGCGGCCGGCTCTCGGCCGCCAGCGCCGGCATCGGAGCCGGTGCCACCTTCACCCTCACCCTGCCCGCAATGCCGGCCCGCTGAGTTGCCGGCACGCAGGCGGGGGAAGCATGTGACGTGCGCCCGATCACACGTACGCGGGGATGCGGTCGGGTGCGTCTCCCACGCGACCGACGCCCCGCCCCTACTGAAGCCCGGGCCCGTTCTTCAGCGAATCTTCATGGTCTTCGGACGGGTCTTCCGCCGACTTCGCGTCATTGTTGGTGGGGGCGGAAGGTCACCCTGAACCCTGCCAGGACAGGGGCCCTCGGCCAGCAAGTTGATCAACGATGAGAAGGTGGACGCAGCCGATGAGCAGGACGTCGCAGCCGACGCGACCGAGCAGCAGATCCGGCTCCGCGCGTAAGGCGCAAGCCGGCGAGCCGCAGTCCGGGCCGACCCGGAAGATCGTCGTGACGGCGCTGGCCGCGCTGGCCGTCCTCTCCGCCGTGGTGGTGTTCGTCCTGCGGGACCAGGGCTCCTCGGCTGACCACGGCGCGGCGGGTACCGGGCACGACGGGTTCGGGCACGTGCACGGGGTTGCGACCGACCCGGGCAGCGGGGCCCTGTACGTCGCCACCCACGTCGGGCTGTTCCGCGTCGACGACGCGCACACCGCCGTGCGGGTATCGAAGGACGCCCTGGACCTGATGGGCTTCACCGTGGTCGGCCCCGGGCATTTCCTGGCCTCCGGCCACTCCGAGGACGGCCCGGCCAACGTAGGTCTGATCGAGTCGACCGACGGTGGGGTGACCTGGCGGGCGAAGTCGCTTTCCGGCGCGGCGGACTTCCACGGGCTGCAGGCCGCCCACGGCTCGGTGTACGGCTACAACTCCACGGATGGTGCGTTCATGGTGAGCGTCGACCAGCGGACCTGGGAGCAGCGGTCCCGGGTGGCGATGGGGGAGTTCGCGGTCAGCCCGACCGATGCGCAGAGCATCCTCGCGGTGGGGCGCGACGGGCTGCAGCGCTCCACCGACGGCGGCCGGAGCTGGCAGACGGTCGCGGGCGCTCCCGCTGTCGGCCTACTCGCCTGGGACCGCACCGGCGTGTGGGGGGTGGCCCAGGACGGAGCGATCTGGTCCTCGACCGATGGCGGGCAGCAGTGGCAGCGCCGCGGAGCGGTGCCGGGGCAGCCGCACAGCATCGCCACCGACAAGGGCACGCTCTTCGCCGCGCTCGCCGGTGACCGGGTCGTCGCCACCACCGACGCGGGCGCCACCTGGACCGACCGGTACGTGCCGCAGTGAGGTCGCCGGGCCGCTACCGTGGCCACAGCGGGTGCTCGCTGGCACTCAGGGTCCGGCGACGGCCGGCAGGTCGGTACGCCGGCAGAGTTGGTGCAGGTCACCTATCTTCGCCACCATGAGTGACGACGAGAAGCAGCGCCGCGTCTGGGACCGGCACGCCGCCGGCTACGACCGGCAGATGGCCTTCATCGAACGCCGCTTCCTGCGCGACACCCGGGAGTGGATCTGCCGGCAGGCCACCGGCGCCACCCTCGAGGTCGCCATCGGCACGGGGCGAAATCTGCCCTACTACCCGGACAGCGTACGGATCACCGGGGTCGAGTTGAGCCCGAGGATGTTGGAGATTGCGGGCCGGCGGGCCACCGAACTGGGCCGGGAGGTCGACCTGCGGCCCGGTACCGCCCACGACTTGGACTTTCCCGATGCCACCTTCGACACCGTCGTCTGCACCCTCTCACTCTGCGCCATCCCGGACGACCACCGCGCGGTCGAGGAGATGATCCGGGTCCTGCGCCCCGGCGGTCTGCTCCTGCTGGCCGACCATGTGGTCGGCGCCAATCGTCCCGTTCGGGCGATTCAACGCCTCATCGAACTGGTCAGCGTTCCGGCGGCCGGTGAGCATTTCCGGCGGCGTCCCATCCGTGACGTGGCCGCGGCCGGTCTGCACATCGAGCAGCATCAGCGCTTCGCCGCTGGTGTGATCGAACGCCTCGCAGCCAGTAAGCCGGCCGGCACGTGAGGGAGATTCCCGCCCTGCCCAACTTGTCCGTCGAGGGGTTCCGCCCTGACCAGCAAGGGTGCCAGCGGCGGCCTCAGCCGGTCAGGGAGATCGACACCTGCTGGCCTCCGCCGATGGTCTGCGGCGGCTGTCTCGCCACGTGAACGGTGACCGGTGCCGCGTTGCAGGGTGAGGCGATGAGGGCGAGGGCGCTGCCGGTGGCCGTGACGTGCAGCTGGTGGCCGCGGTAGGTGATCAGGGTGTGCAGCCGGGTGATCTCGTGCGGTAGGCGGGGGTTGAACCAGAGGGCGTCCTGCCGGGTCTCGATTCCCAGGTAGCAGCGTTCGGCCAGGTCGAGGGTTCCGGCCATGGCGCCGAGGTGGATGCCCTCCCGGGTGGTGCCGCCCTGGGTGTCGCGGATGTCGGCGGCCAACGCGTCGGTGAAGTTTCCGAAGGAGGCGGTCCGGTTGGTGCGGGCCTGCACCCAGGCGTGCACCACCCTGCTCAACGTCGATCCGTGGCTCGCCCGGTGCAGGTAGAAGCCGGCGGTGCGGGGCAGGGCCTCCGGTGGCCAGTGGTACCCCAGGCCGGCGAGCAGCTCGCGCAGTTCCTCGGCGGAGAGCAGGTAGAGCAGCATGAGCACGTCCGCCTGCTTGCCGATGCGGTAGCGGTTGGGGGAGTCCCCTTCGGCGGCGAGGATGAGGTCGAGCCGGCCGATGTTCCCGTACCGGCGGCGGTAGGCGTCGAGGTCGAGTTCCGCGAGGTCGGCGTAGCCGTCGAACTGGCTGATGATCCGGTCGTCGTGCCACGGCACGTACATCCTGGTGGTGATCTCGGCCCACCGCGCCAGCTCGCCGTCGTCGATGCCGAGCCGGTCGGGCAGGCTCGTGCCGTCTCGGCAGGCCAGCAGGTCGACCACCGCGAGGGCCTGGCGTAGCAGCCACACCGTCATCACGTTGGTGTAGGCGTTGTTGTCCAGGCCGGGTGCCTCGCGGTCGGGGTAGCCGTCGTGGAACTCGTCCGGGCCCATCACGCCGGTGATCTCGTACCGTCCGGTGCGCGGGTTGCGCCGCGCCAGGTCGGCGAAGAACCGGGCCGTCTCCAGGATCAGCTCCCCGCCATGCGTACGCAGGAAGTCCAGGTCCCCGGTGGCCTGGTGGTACTGCCACACCGAGTACGCGACCGCCAGGCCGACGTGCCGTTGCCGCGCCGACCGGTCCCGCATCCACCGGCCGGTACGGGTGTTGAACAGCTCCCTCGGCGTCTCCTCCCGGCCGTCGCTGCCGGACTGCCACGGGAACATCGCCCCCCGGCAGCCGATCGCGGCCGCGGCCCGCCGCGCGGCGTCGAGGCGACGCCACCGGTAGAGCAGCAGCGCGCGGCTGGCCTCGGGCAGGTGCAGCGCCAGCACCCGGTGGACGAAAACCTCGTCCCAGAAGACGTGACCCCGGTACCCCTCGCCGTGCAGGCCGCGCGCACCGACGCCGGCGTCGAGGTCGGTGACGTTCGGCGAGGTGGCGACCAGCAGGTGGAAGGTGTGCAGGTTGAGCTCCAGCGATGGCCAGGGATGGTCCGTGTGCAGCTCGATGTGGCTGCGTTCCCACAGCCGCCGCCACGCGCGGACCTGCTCACCGAGCAGTTCGGCGAAGGAGCCGGCCCGGGCCGCCGCGTCCCGGGACGCGGCGGCAGGTTCCGTGACCGCCCGGTCCTGGGAGGTGTGGTGGGCGGCGATCTTCTCCACGCGCAGCGGCTGGCCCGCGCGCACCGCGACCGTCCAGGTCTCCTGCGGACGACCGGGCAGCATGTCCACGCGCCGTTGTGCGTCCACGCGGACGCCGGCTTGGAACAGCCGGGTACGCACGGCGGTCGCGACCTCGACCCGGGACTGGGTCGTGCTGACCCGCAGCCACAGTCCGTCGTCGCCGTCTCGTCCCTGCCCGTCCGGGCGCAGGTGCCGGCCGGCCAGCGGCCCGTACTCGGCGACCTGCCGGTTGGCGACCCGACCGTCGATGCCCGAGCGCACCTGCAGCGTGCCCGACCAATTCTCCGGCACCAGCGTGGTCTCCAACGCGGACAGGTGCGGCGTCGCCATCGAGACGAGCATGCGCGACACCATGGTGGTGGCTCGGCCCGAACCGTCGACATGCCGGTAGCGGCG
This sequence comes from Micromonospora sp. CNZ297, assembly GCF_007827625.1. Lineage (NCBI taxonomy): Bacteria > Bacillati > Actinomycetota > Actinomycetes > Micromonosporales > Micromonosporaceae > Micromonospora > Micromonospora sp. CNZ297. Next base: position 95,265 of record NZ_VISU01000011.1, read on the forward strand.
GTGCAGCACCCCGGCTCGCAGGTCGAGCGTCTGCCGGTGCTCGCTGACGCCGCGCGCGTCCGGTCTCACCCACCGCTCTCCGGGCCGTCGCCAGCGCAGCGTCAGCCAGTTCGGCAGGTTGACCAGGCTCTCGTCCTCATGGACGTGCTCATGCAGTCGCGTCCGCAGCCGGTTGAAGATCGCAGCGGCGTAGGTGCCCGGGTAGTGGCTGCGGCCGGCATCGGCCTCCGGTGCCGCGCCGCGGGTGGCCAGGTAGCCGTTGCCGATCGTGCACAGCGTCTCGCGGATCCCCTCCGTCGCGAGGTCGACGCCGGTGTAGTCGAGAAGCCAGCCGGCGTGCTCGGCGCCGGCCGTCGACGCCGGCTGCCACCATCGGCGTCGCATCGCCTGTTCGTCGACCGTCACGTACGCCAGACCGCGCAGCACCGGTTCCGCGCCGTGCGCCCGCAGTTCGGCCGCTGCCCAGGCCCCGCCGTACGCGATACCCACGACCAGCCCGAACCCGCCGCGACAGGCGGCCTGCACCCCCGCCGGCGCGCAATGCACCACCGCGGTTCGCGCCGGATGCACCCCGAGCAGCCTTGCCGCCTGCAGCAGGACCGCCGGGTCCGGCAGCCGCGCCGTAACCTCCTGGCCGTCTAGCACGAGGTCGGTCAGCTGGTCGATGCCGAATCCGTTGCCAGGCCGGCCGATGACTCCGGACGTCAGCCCCGACCGGCGCAGCGACCCGAGCAGGCTCTGCGCCTCCGCGACCATCACCGCAGTCGGCGGCCCCCAGGTGGCCGGTGGGTTGTGCTCCGACACCGCTGCCAGGTCGAACAGGACCGCGTCGAGACGTTCGAGGGGCAGGCGAAACCTGTCAGCACCGCAGCTGTCTCGCGCGTCGATGCCACTGTCGCCGCAAGTAGTCACCACCCGCCTCCACGAGCCTTCGGGTGAGGAGGCCCGCCCGGCAGGAGCCGCAGACCTTCCAGCGAGACCCTATCCGTGGCCAGGCCAGCCAGCGGCGGAATCGCTGAGATCCCACCGGCGCGCCGTCGCACCCGCGATGGTGAAGACCTGGGGCGTCGGCGCAGCGCCGCCCCAGCCGCTGATGTGCCGGGGCGGTGAGCGTGGCACCCGGCGGCCGCAGACAGGTTTCGGGAGGCGAGGCAGGTGCACCACGGCGGCGGGCAGCCCGGCCATGCCTGCGGCGGCGCCGGGACGCACCCGCAGCACGACAAGCACGCCGGCCACACCCCCGAGATGTTCCGCAGCCGGTTCTGGGTGTGTCTGGCGCTGACCATCCCGGTCGTCCTCACCAGCCGTCTAATCATGGACTGGCTGGGTTACTCGCTGGACTTCCCCGGTGTTTTGTGGGTTGGTCCGGTGCTCGGGTCGGTGGTGTTCTTCTACGGCGGTTGGCCGTTCCTCGTCGGCGCGGTCCGCGAGGTCCGCGACCGCGCCCCCGGCATGATGCTGCTGATCGGGATGGCCATCACCGTGGCGTACGTCGCCTCCGCGGCGACGAGTGTCGGCCTGTTCCGCCTGGACTTCTGGTGGGAGCTCGCCGCCCTGGTCACGATCATGCTGTTCGGCCACTGGCAGGAGATGAAAGCCATCGGCCAAGCCCGGGGGGCCCTGGCCGCGCTGGCCGCCCTGCTGCCCGATGAGGCCGAGCGGGTCGGCCCGGGCGGAGCCGTCGAGCGGGTGGCGGCGGCCGAGTTGCGGGTCGGCGACAGGGCGCTGGTCCGCCCCGGTGGACGCGTGCCCGCTGACGGGCACGTCGTCGAGGGCGGCGCCGAGCTGGACGAATCGATGATCACCGGCGAGTCGCGGCCGGTCCCACGTCGGGTGGGGGACCGGGTGGTCGCCGGCACCGTGGCCACCGACTCGGCGATCCGCGTCCAGGTCGACGCGGTGGGGGAGGACACCGCCCTGGCCGGCATCCAACGGCTGGTCGCGCAGGCGCAGGCAGCCGGTGGGCGGGCGCAGGCGCTGGCCGACCGGTTCGCCGCGTGGCTGTTCTACATCGCCACCGCCACCGCGCTGCTCAGCCTGATCGTCTGGTCCGCGCTCGGCCGGGTCGACCAGGCCGTCGTCCGTACCATCACCGTGCTGGTGATCTCCTGCCCACACGCCCTCGGCCTGGCGATCCCACTGGTCATCGCCCTGTCGACCAGCGTGGCGGCCAACTCCGGGATCCTGGTCAAGGACCGTCTCGCCCTGGAACGGATGCGCACCGTCGACGCGGTCCTGATCGACAAGACCGGCACCCTGACCAAAGGCCAGCACACCGTCACCGGCGTCGCCGCCGCCGACGGCACCAACGAGGACGAGGTGCTGCGCCTGGCCGCCGGAGTTGAGGCCGACAGCGAGCATCCCCTCGCCCGGGCCATCGTCGCCGCCGCCCAACGAGTCGGACCGGCAAGCGGCTCGGAGTTCCGGTCGCTGCCCGGCCGCGGGGTGCAGGCCACCGTGGCCGGGGCGGCATACGCGGTGGGCGGCCCGGCCCTGCTGCGGGAACTGCACGCCGACGTCCCTGCCGAACTGCGCCAGGCCGAGCAGGCGTGGTCGGCGCGCGGCGCCGCCGTGCTCTACCTGGCCCGCCTCGACGGCCCGCCCCAGCTGCTCGGCGCGCTGGCGCTCGAGGACGAGGTACGCCCGGAGGCCCGACAGGCCATCGCCGAGCTGCGCCAACTCGGAATTCGGAAGATCGCGATGATCACCGGTGACGCCCGCCCGGTCGCCGACGCGGTCGCCGCCGATCTCGGTTTCCGTCCCGGCGAGGACGAGGTCTTCGCCGAGGTGCTACCCGCCGACAAGGACGAGATCGTCGCCGGCCTGCAACAGCGCGGCCACCGGGTGGCGATGGTCGGCGACGGCGTCAACGACGCCCCCGCCCTCGCCCGCGCGGACGTCGGACTGGCCATCGGCGCCGGCACCGACGTGGCCATCGAATCCGTCGGCGTCGTCCTCGCCTCCTCCGACCCGCGTGGCATCTCCGCCACCGCCCGCCTGTCCAAGGCGTCCTACCGCAAAATGGTCCAGAACCTCGTCTGGGCCGCCGGCTACAACGTGGTGGCCATCCCCGTCGCCGCGGGCGTCTTCGCTTGGGCCGGTGTGGCACTCAGCCCGGCCGCCGCCGCCGTGCTCATGTCCGCCTCGACCATCGTCGTCGCCCTCAACGCCCAGACGCTGCGCTGGGTGCACCTCACACCACAGGACCACTGAAGACGCATGTCAGTCCTGTCAGTCGCTGGCGCTGGCAACGGTCGCCCCGCTGACCGTCACGGCGCGGTAGGGACGCGTCCGGGGGAGGTTGAGGGCCCAACCGGACCTCGGTCGTCCTCAGTGCCGACCCAGTCAGTAGCGGTCCTTGAGGATCTTCTTCATCTGTGTGATCTCTTCCTCCTGTGACTTCACGATCTGGTCGCAGAGCTCGATGATCTCGGGGTCGGTGATATCTGATTCCTGGCAGACCAGCACGGCCCGGGAGTGGTGCGGGATCATCGACTTCAAGAAGCCCTCGTTACCCACGAACGGCTCGGTGCGCACGGCAGCGAATCCGCCGATGAAGACAGCAGCGAACGCGATGTACAGCATGATGTTGAGACGCTTGTTGGTGAACATGCTGCTCATGACGCCCATCATGATCACGCCCATGATCGACACCATGATCAGTGACATGTAGAAGTTGCTCAGGTTGAGGTAGAAGTCGCCGAAGCGGCGGATCTGCGACAGGGTCAGGACGAACATGACGACCAGACTCACCGCCAGGACGACACCGAACCGAACATAGTTCTGCTTCATCGCTCCTCCGGAGTGGACAGCGTGGTGAGCATCGGGCAAGGGCCCTCAGTACCCGGGTAGACCAGATCCAACCGACGCAACTCTCACCACGCTTCGTCGAGGCGTCCCACCAGCGGATGACATCTTCTGGGTGAGGACGCATCGGGCGGGCATGGGTCCTAACGTGCGGGGGTGGACAGCGTTCACCTGCCCCGCCGGCTGCTGCTCGCCGGACTCGGCTCAGCTGCAGTGGCAGCCGTTGCCGGCTGCGAGTCGCACCGCGCCACATCCTCGACGCCCCGGCCAACGAGCAGCCCACGGCCGACCGGCGCATCGCGCGGAGCCGGGGCGGCGCTGCGGCGAAAGATCGCCAGCCTGCTCGTGGTCGGCTTTCGCGGCGCCCAAGCCCCGAACTGGATCATCAAGGCGGTGCGGGACGGTCTGGGCGGTGTGATCCTCTTCGACCAGGACCTGGAGAGCAAGTCGGTGCGTAACATCCGCTCGCCCGAGCAGGTTACGGGCCTGGTGAATACCCTGAAAAGCGCCTCGCCCGGCCGGCTCATCGTCTCCATCGACCAGGAAGGTGGCCGTACCGCCCGCCTCAACCCGAGCAACGGCTTCCCGGCGACCAGGTCGGAGGCCGAGATCGGCGCGGAGAACTCCACGTCGGCGACCGGCGACTGGGCGCGAGGACTGGTGGCGGGGCTGACGCGGATCGGGGTCAACCTGAACTACGCCCCGGTCGTCGACCTGAACATCAACCCCGACAGCAGGGCTATCGGCAAGCTGGGTCGCAGCTTCTCGGCCGACCCGGACGTGGTCGTCAGCAACGCCACGGAGGAGATCCAGGCGCACCGGGCGGCTGGTGTGAAAACCTGCCTGAAGCATTTTCCCGGATCGGGTAGCGCCGCCGGAAACACCGATTTCGAGGTCGTCGACGTCAGCGACACCTGGCAGGTAAAGGAACTCGAACCGTTCCAACGGCTGATCCAGGCCGGCCTCGCCGACTCCGTCATGGCCGCCCACGTGCTGAACAAGCAGCTCGACCCGGCGTACCCGGCGTCGCTGTCAGCCGCGACCGTGACCGATCTGCTGCGCGGCCGGCTCGGCTGGCGCGGGCCGGTGGTCAGCGACGACATGCAGGCGGTCGCCATCACCGACCGGTACGGTGCCGCCGAGGCGGTCGCCCTGGCGTTGCAGGCCGGCCTCGACCTGCTCGTCTTCGCCAACCAGCAGGTACACAACGAGAGAGTCGTCGAGGAAACAGTCGACACGATCACCAATCTCGTCCGGGCCGGGCGCATCACCGAGGACCGCATCGACCAGTCCGTCGCGCGAGTGGATTCCCTCCGCCCGAAACGCTGACCGAGGTGCTCCGGGCACGCTCCAACCCGTGTGCGTGCTCGCGGCACAACATGCGTCGGCTACTACCTCATGATAGTAGAAGTGGGTGAGGAGACGGCTGGATCGGCAGACGCCGGACCCGACGATGGGCTTGTCACGTGCCGGGTGAGGGTCCGGTAAGGCAGGGCACCCTCTGATTTCGGCCCAAGATCTCGCACAGTGCCTGACGGCGAGCGGCGAAGGGAGACAGCACCGGCCGGCGGGGCCCCGGATGGCCGAGCGCTCGGTGAGCAGCTTGGGAGTCAGCAGCGCGGAGGGAAGCGGAATGTACGCAGGGGCAGCGAGCATGGCCTTGGTGGCCGCGCTCATTGTCGGCGGTCTGTACCTGGCCCACCGGGCTTTGGCGATCGCTGCCTCACCGCTGGGGAGCGTGCCCTTCCAGTCCGGGTGGCAGCCTGAGGAGCACGCGTTGTCGCGCTACCACGTTCGGTGGTACCTGGCCACGCTGCTCTTTCTCGCGTTCGACGTGGAGATGCTGTTCATGTACCCGTGGTCGGTGGTCGTCGCCCGGCTCGGGGCCACAGCGATCGTCGAGATGTTCGTCTTCCTCGGGGGAGTCTTCCTTGCGGTGCTGTGGGCCTGGCGGGAAGGCGCGCTGCGATGGGTCTGAGCGACGCGGTGAGTCGGCTCGCCGTCCGGCACGCGCACGTGCTTGTAGCAGAGGCGCCGGGGCACTGGGTGACCCGGGCCGCGGTCGAGCGCCACGTCCTGGCGCGCGGCTGGCGGCTGGCTTTGTCCCCGGCAGAGGCCGACATCCTGGCCGTCTGCGGCCCACCGCCCTCGCAGCTGGCGGAGCCGCTGCACCGGCTGTGGGAGCAGATGCCCGGCCCGCGGGCTCGCATCGATGTCGAATCCCCGCATGCCGTCCCGCCCGCCCTCGTCCTAGCGCAGGAAGATCTGCTCGACCTCAACCGGCAGCGGACCGACAGCCAGGACCGGTCATCCGGCCACACCGCGATCGGCCATGCCCACACCGGCGACCAGCTGCCCCACGAACGGCACGCGCCACAGGAGCACGCCGACCACACCCCGGAGCGCCGCCATGGCGGCGGACAGCAGGACGAGGCGGCCCATGAGCCGCACGCCGACCACGGCAACGGCGCCGACTCCGCGGGAAGCCAGGAACGTCCACACCGCGCAGCGCCGGCGCATGAGGGGCACGGCCACGTCGGCCACGAGGAACCGCCACGCGGCGGCGGTGAGCACGCCGACGACGACGGCGGCCAGGGGCATGGCGATCACGGCCACACCGAGCATGGCGACCACGACCAGAAGGCGGCCCGTGGGCAGGCGGGTCATGGTGGTGGTGCGGCGCACCCCGGGCACGAGGACCTGCCCTCTGAGGGCCACGGCGACATGAGCCATGCCGGGCACGCCGCCCACGCCGATTCTGAAGACGTCCATCACAAGGGGATGGGGCAGTCTTCCCACGGCGCAATGACGCACGAGGGCCACGGCGGAATGGAGCATGGCGGCATGGCCCACGGCGGCATGGAGCACGGGGGTATGGACATGGCCCCCGGCGGTATCCCGCTCGCCTCCGGCGGTGAGGACCGCGACGGCTTGGAGATGGACTTCCTGCACCTGCGACTTGGCCCGGTCCTGGCGTACTGGCCGGCGGGCCTCGTCCTGCGGTGCACCCTTCAGGGTGATGTCATCGTCGATGCGGAGACCAGCCTCGTCACCGCGACCGATCCCGCCGCCGAGCCGGAGCGCCGGTACGCGCCGGAGGACCTGCGCCGGTTCGCCGCCAGACGCTGCGACAACGCCGCCAGCCTCCTGGGCCTCGCCGGCTGGGGTGATGCCGCCTCCCGCGCTCGGCGTATCCGTGACGCCCTGCTGTTCACCGATGACCGTGACGGGCCAGCAGGGGAACTCGAACGGCTGCGCCGCGTGGTCGGCCGGTCGTGGTGGCTGCGGCGCTCACTGCACCGCATCGGGCCACTGGATGCGGACGACCTCGCCCGCCGGGGTCTGCCGGCCACCATGGCAGGCGACGTGCGTGACCGGCTGCTGGCCATGCTCAATCACGCGGCGAACAGTATCGGCGGCCAGCGGCCCGCTGGCTCGTCGCTCGGCGTACCCGTCGACGCGATCCCTGATCTCGTACGCGGGTGGGACCTCGCCACCGCCCGCCTCATCGTCGCCAGCCTCGACCTCGACCCCCTCGTCACGGACCGCGAGGTGAGTCATGCCTGACGTCACCGTGCTCCCCGCCGGCTGGGCGCTGGCCGCCGCAGCACTGCTCGGACTGTTGGCGGCCGCGGCCGCCGCCTTTGACGGGTTCCTGGCCTCATGGGCATCCGGCGCAAGCTCCTCAGGGCTGAGTCAGCCGTTCGGTGAGGTGGCCCGGCTGATGCGCCAGCGGCGGCGGACCACGGTAGCGGGGGACAGCCTGCTGTGGCGTATCGGCGGGGCGGGACTGCTGTTCATGGCGTTGATGATCATCACGGTGGTGCCGCTGGGGCGGTGGACGCTGTTCAACCTCGATGTGGGGGTGATCTGGTTCAACGCCATGGACGTTCTGGCGTGGGCGTTCGTGTGGCTGACCGGCTGGGGTGCCAACTCGGCCCACTCCCTGATCGGCGGTTACCGGTTCCTCGCCCACGGCCTGGCCTACGAACTGCCGCTGATGTTCGCGCTCGTGGCACCCGCAGTAGGTGCGTCGAGCCTGAACGTCGGGACGATCGCCGCCGCCCAGCAGGGCCTCTGGTTCGTCGTCTGGATGCCGGTGGCCTTCCTCGTCTTCTGCCTGGGCGTCCTCGCGATCGCCGTCTGGGGACCCTTCTCCCCGGCCCTCGGCGCCGACGTGGCCGGCGGTGTGACCGCCGAACTGTCCGGCGTCGACCGGCTGCTGTTTCAGGGTGGCCGGTACGCGCTGCTCGCCGCCGGGGCCGCGTTCGCGGTGCCGATGTTCCTCGGCGGCGGCGCCGGCCCGCTGCTGCCCGACTGGGCCTGGGTGCTGATCAAGACCCTTGCCCTGCTGGCCGCATTGGTGTGGCTGCGCCGCCGCCTGCCCGCGGTACGACCGGACGTGTTCATGGAGGTCGGGTGGATCGTGCTGCTGCCCGCGGTGCTGCTGCAGGACCTGGTCGTCGCGGTCGTCGCCGTAGGGAGGGGCTGAGGTGGTCACCCACGTCGTGTTCTGGGCCCTGGCGGTTGTCGCCGTGCTCGCCGGCGCTGCGGTGTTCGTCGTCGACTCGATGGCCCGCGCCAGCTACGCGCTCGCCGTGTCGTTCATCGCCGTCGGTCTGCAGGTGCTGCTGATGCAGCAGAACTACGTCGGGGTGGTGACGATCCTGATGATGGTCATGGAGATGGCCGTCATGGCGGTCTACATGGTCATGTTCATGGGCATGAACCCGGCGCTGATGCCGATGAGCATGGTCCACGACAACCGGCACGCCCTGGCGGTGTCCATCGGCGTGTTCGTCCTGCTGGCCGCCGGGGTGCTGCTCGTGCCGTGGCCCACGCGGCGCGGTGCCCCGCCCGTCGACGTCACCGAGGCGTTGGGGGAGGAATTGATGGGTCCGAAGATGCTGGTCATGACCGGCGTTGGGGCGGTCATGGCGGTGACCATCGTCGCCGGCGTGGTCCTCGCCGCCCACCGGACCCGCTACGACCGGTTCGGCGACGACCTGCGCCGGCGACCGGCCGACGACCCGCAGCCCGGAGGGGTCGGCCGATGACCCTGCAGACCGTGCTGCTCGTCGCGGCCGCGCTGTTCAGCGTCGGCCTCTACGGCGCCCTGTCCCAGCAGGTCGTCGTCATGGTGATGATGGGGCTGGAGCTGATGCTCAACGGTCTCATCCTGGCCGGCGCCGGATTCTGGTGGTTCCTCGCCCCGCACCCGTCCGGGCAGGTCCTGCTGCTGGTCATCATCACGGCGATGACCGTCGAGATGGCGATGGGCTTCGCCGTGGCCACCCACCTGCACCGGGTACGCCGCACCGACATGACCGACATGGCCGCGGACCTGTCCCGATGAACGGGCTTGCGCAGGCGGCGCTCTGGTCACTGGTGGCCCTACCGGCTGGCGTCGGCGCGTTGCTCGCGTTCGACCGGCGGGCTGACCGGCTCGCGGCACCCGTCGCGCTCACCGTTGCCACCGGGTCGGTGGCCCTGTCGGCGGTGGTCGGGGTGGCCCGGCCGCGGGTGGCGGCGCCGTTCCTCGCCGGCACCGAGTTCGCGCTCGCCGTCGACGGGCTCGCCGCCCTGGTGCTGCCGATGTTGACGGTGGTCACCCTGCTCGTGCTACTCGCCGCAGCAGGGGAGATCCGCCGCTCCCGGGCCCGCTTCCACGGCCTGATGCTGCTCTTCGCCGCCTCCGTCGCGCTCACCGCCACCGCGGCGACGCTGCCCACCCTGCTGTTCGCCTGGGAGATCATGGGCGCCGCCTCGTACGCCCTGATTGGGTTCTGGTGGCGCGACTCCGACCGGGTGTCCGCAGGCCTGACCGCGTTCGTCACCACGCGCGCCGCCGACCTGGGCCTCTACCTCGCCGCCGGCGCGGCCCTCGCGGGCGGCGCCGGTCTGGCGTTGCGCGATTTGCCCGACAGCAGCCCCGGCTGGCGGCACCTCATCGCCGCCGGGATGCTCATCGCCGCGCTGGGCAAGGCCGCGCAACTGCCCTTCTCGTTCTGGCTTTCTCGGGCGATGGCCGGCCCGAGCCCGGTCAGCGCGCTGCTGCACTCCGCGGCCATGGTCGCCATGGGCGGTTACCTGCTGCTGCGCGTCGAGCCGCTGCTGGCCACGACCGGGTGGGCGGGCCCGGCCACCATGTGGGCCGGAGCGGTGACGGCGCTCCTGCTGGGGGCGGTGGCGGTCGCCCAGCGGGACCTCAAGCAACTCCTCGCCGCCTCCACCTCCGCCCAGCTTGGTTTCGTGGTGCTAGCCGCCGGGGCCGGCGGGATCGCGGGCGGCGCGACGCACCTGATCGCGCACGCCGCCACCAAGGCCTTGCTCTTCCTCGCGGCCGGAGCTTGGCTGACGGCGCTGGGCACCAAGCAGCTCGCCGGGCTGCGCGGGGTCGTCGCTCGGTGGCCGTGGGTCGGGTGGACGGCAACCGTCGGTGCGCTCGCGCTCGCGGGGATGGCGCCGCTGTCGCTGTGGGCGACCAAGGACGAGGTCCTCGCGGCGGCCCTCGAGCAGTCGCCGTGGCTCTACGCGGTGGGGTTGGCCGCGTCGGCGCTCTCCGCCGCCTACGCGGGGAAGGTGCTGGTGGTCATCTGGCGGCGGGTCCCCCCCGACCAGCAGGCCGACGTCGACGCCCACCGGGACGAGGAGGAGACGGCCACCAGGCGGGTCGGCGTCCTACAGCAGGCGCCGCTGGTCGCGCTCGCGATCGGTGCGGGGTTCGCTGGCCTGCTGGCTCTGCCACCGGTCGGCGCCACGGTCGCGCGGACCGTCGGGCAGCCGGAGAAGTTCCACGTGTCGCTGCCGGAGCTTGGGGTGTCGGCGGTGATCGCACTGGTCGTCGTCCTGGCGGTCGCCCGCCGCCCGATCCCCGAGCCGCGCTGGGCGCTGCACTGGCTCGGGCTGGAGCCCGCAGCACGAGTCCTGGTCGTCCGACCGACGCTGCGCTGCGCCGAGGCGTTGGCCCGTTTCGACGACCGGGTCTTGGACCGGGCCGCGGTAGCCCTGGCGCGCACGGTGCTGAGCCTGTCCCGCCGGGCCGGCTCGTTCGACGACCGGGTCCTCGACCGGGGCGTCGAATTCGCCTCGGCCCGGACGCTACGGATGGCCGCTCGGGCCGGCCGGGCCGACGACCGGTGGCTCGACGGGGCGGTGGAGGCGTTCGCCGCCGGGATGCGCCGGCTCGGGCAGTTCGCGCGCCGGCCGCAGACCGGACAGCTCTACCAGTACTACCTACAGGCCGTCGTGGTGCTCCTCGTCGGTGTCGTCGTCCTCGTGGTGTTGGGGTGAACCCGTGCTCAGCGTGATTGTCTTCCTTCCCCTGTTCGCAGCGGTGGCACTGGTCGCGCTGCCGCGGCTGGGAGACACCGCGGCGCGCTGGACCTGGATCGCCGTGACCGCCGTCGATCTCGCGTTGATCGCCGTCGTCTGGTGGCGTTACCACACCCCGCCGACCGGTGAGCTCGCCTTCGCCGAGCGGGCGGCGTGGATTCCCGGCGTGAACAGCAGCTACCACATCGGTGTGGACGGGCTCTCGCTGCCGCTGGTGGTGATGACCGCCGTGATCTTCCTGGCCTGCGCGGTGTACGCACTGCACGAGCGACACCGGCCCCGAGGGCAGGCGGCGCTGTTTCTGTTCCTGCAGAGCGTCAGCCTCGGTCTGTTCGTCGCCGCCGACCTGGTCCTGTTCTTCGTCTTCTTCGATCTGTCCATCGTCGGCATGTACTTTGTCATCGCCGGCTGGGGCCATGGCAACCGGGCACACTCGGCGCTGAAGTTCTTCCTCTACACCTTCCTCGGCTCCCTCGCGTTGCTGGTTGGGTTCATCGGCCTGTACGTCGCTGCCGCCCCGCACACGTTCGACATGCCGGAACTCGTCGCCACGCCGCCGTTGCAGGGCCGGCCGGTCGCGGGTGGGCTGGTGCTGGCGGCGATCCTGCTCGGTCTGGCGGTGAAGACGCCGACCGTGCCCTTCCACACCTGGCTGCCGCCGGCACACACCGACGCACCGGCCGTCGGCTCGGCGGTCCTCGCCGGGGTGCTGCTGAAGATGGGCACCTACGGCTTCGTCCGCATCGCCATGCCGATGCTCCCGCAGGCGTGGAGGGCGTGGGCCTGGGTGGTCGTCGTCGTCGGCGTCGTGTCGGTGCTCTACGGGGCGCTCGTCGCGCTGGCCCAGTCCAACGTCAAACGCATGATCGCGTACACGTCGGTCAACCACATGGGCTACATCGTCCTCGCCGTCGGCGTGGCCGGCCTGGTCGCCGCCGACACCGCCCAGGCTCGCGGCGTGGCGGTCGTCGGGGCGGTCACCCAGATGGTCAGCCACGGCCTGATCACCGCGGCGCTGTTCCTGCTCGCCGGCGTCCTGCGGGACCGCGCCGGCACCTACGACATGCGTGACTTCGGCGGGCTCGGCGCGCCCGCGCCGACCTTCGCCGCGCTGTTCGCCGTGGGTGCGTTCGCCTCCCTCGGCCTGCCCGCCTTCTCCGGCTTCATCGCCGAGTTCCAGATCTTCACCGGCAGCGTCGCCGCGGCACCGGTCACCGCCGTCGCCGTGCTCGGCATCCTGATCACCGCGGCGCTGTTCCTCCGCGCGCTGCAACGCGTCTTCACCGGCGACACCACCGGCAGGTCCATCGGGTTCACCGACCTGCGCGCCCGCGAACTCTGGTCGGTCGGGCCGCTGCTGCTGCTGTCCCTGCTGATTGGGGTGCTGCCGCGCCCGCTGCTCGACGTCATCGAACCGGCAGCCCACGCCGTCGTCGGCCTGCTCGGGCGGTGACCGGTGGAAACGGAGATGATGCGACCGCTGCTGCTGGTCCCCGAGATGCTGCTCGCCGGCGGCGCCCTCGCCGCTCTGATCGGCGGTTCCTTCGTCCCCCGCCACCGGCAGTGGATCATCCGGATCTTCACCGCCGTCGTGCTCGTCGCCACGATCGTCGTCGCCGCGATCCAGTTGGGCGAGCCGGCGACGAGCGCCTTTGACAACTCGTTCGCCGTCGACACGGCCACCGGGATCGCCCGCATCCTCGCGGCGTCCGGCACCCTGCTCATCCTGGCGATCGCGGCCGACGAGATCTCCGGTACCGCGCGGGAGAGCGAAACCTACAGCCTGCTCCTGTTCTCCACCGCCGGCGCGGTGCTGCTGGCCGGGGCGAACGACCTGCTCGCCCTCGCCGTCGGGTTCCTGCTCGCCAGCATCCCGCTCTACGCGCTGATCGGTCTTGCCCACACCGCTGCCGGCGCCGAAGCCGCGCTGAAGACGTACCTGTTGGGAGCCTTGTTCGGGATCCTGCTCCTGCTGGGCGTCACCGTGCTGACCGGCCTGTCCGGCACCACCACCTATCCCGAACTTTCGCAGCGCCTGCCGGACATGCCCCGCGGGGCGGTCGCGGTCGCTGCGGTGGCTCTCCTCGCAGGGCTGATGTTCAAGGCCGGCGGCGTACCCGCGCATTTCTGGGTGCCCGACGCCGCGCAGGGCACCTCCGCCACCGCGGCGACGTTCCTGACCACCGTTCCGAAGATCGGCGCGCTGATCGCCGTCTTCCGACTCGCCGGCGTCCTTCCCACCTCCGTGTCCTGGGCGGTCGCGGTGGCTGTCGTGGCAGCCGTCAGCATGACCCTGGGAAACCTGGCCGCCTACTGGCAATCGGACCCACGCCGGCTGCTCGGCTGGTCCACCGTCAGCCAGGTCGGGTTCCTGCTCGTGCCCATCGTGGCCATTGGACGAAGCGACCTGGCACTGCCGTCGCTGCTGCTGTACCTGGCCGGCTACACGGTGACGAACATCGCCGCGTTCGCGGTCACCGCCGCCCTTCCGGAGCACCGCGACCTCACCGACTTCCGGGGCCTGGCCTACCGGCGGCCGGGGCTCGCCGCGGCCCTGCTGGTCGCCCTCCTCGGCCTGGTGGGCACCCCGCCGACGGCGGTGTTCGTCGGCAAGCTCACCACCGCGACCGCCGCCTGGGACGGCGAGTACGCCTGGCTCGCCGTCGTCGTGTTCGTCAACAGTGTGCTCAGCCTCTTCTACTACCTGCGCTGGATCGTTCCCGTGTACCGAGAGCCCGGCGACTCGGCGGTGACCTCCGAGGCCGTCCTGCGGCGCGTCACGGCGCGGACGGCCATCCTCGCGTCGGCCGTCAGCCTGGCGCTGGGGCTGGTGGCCGGACCGCTCTGGTACGTGGTCAGCCGCTAGCCCTCGGTGACACTTTGGCTGCTCGGGCCGTCCCCTCTTCAACTATCGGCCAATAGTAGGTAAGGATGTGGGCGAACCCGCCGCGGGTGGGGCCGCTACCGCGCAGCCCCGCCCGCTTCCCAAGGCCAGAAGGAGTCCGTGCTGGTGGCATCCCTGCCCCTTCGCCGTCCCCCCGCGAGCCACCCGCCCGTCCGTCGCGGCGGGCTGGCCCGCCGTGCACTCGTCCTGCTCGCGGCCGCTGCGCTCGGCGCCGGGCTCCTGGCGGCACCGGTCCACGCCGCGCCCTCGGCGGACGAGATCGAAGCGCAGATCGACAAGCAGTGGGAACAACTCGAGCCCACCATCGAAGGCTTCAACAAGGTGCGGGCCCAGCTGAAGGTCAACCAGAAGAAGGCGGCGGACCTCGAGAAGAAGATGGCCCCGCTGGAACTGGAGTCCGCGCTGGCGATGAACCGGGTCGGCGCTATCGCCGCCCGGTACTATGTGCGGGGCCCCTCGCAGGAACTGGGTGCCCTTCTGGTGAGCACCAAGCCTGGGACCCTCGCCGAACAGTTGGTGATCCTCGACCGGCTTGCGGCCCAGCAGCACCAGGAAATCGCCGGTGTGCTGGCTGTCCGCGACCGGTACCAGGCGCAGAAGAAGAAGCTGGACGAGCTGATCGCCGCGGAGGTCAAGCAGCAGGACGAGTTGGCGGCGAAGAAGAAGCAGATCGACGCCGAGATCAAACGCCTGACCGCGTCGCTGCCGAAGACGACGGTGAAGGTAACGGGCTGCCCCACTATCAGCGGCGTGGTCAGCAGCGCCGCGCAGACGGCGATCCGCGTCGCCTGCCAGCAGGTCGGCGACCCGTACGTCTGGGGGGCCGACGGCCCGGACGCTTTCGACTGTTCTGGGCTCACCCAGTACGCCTACAAGGCCGCGGGTATCTCGCTCACTCACTTCACCGGCGCGCAGTGGAACGAGGGTCGGCCGGTGTCCCGGGCCGACGCCCGCCCCGGCGACCTGATCTTCTTCTTCAGCGACCTGCACCACATGGGGCTGTACCTGGGTAACGGCCTGATGGTGCACGCGCCGCGGGCCGGTAAGCCGGTCAACGTCCTGAGCATCACCTACATGCCGGTCGCCGGCTTCCGCCGCGTCACCTGAACCGTCGGTCGATGACAGGAGGCTCCCATGGCCGAAGGCCGCGGGAGCCTCCTGTCACCCCGGGGGATAGGTCAGGCTGTTACTCCTGGTACGCCAGGTTGATCATCATGCCGGTCTCGGCGTGGTAGATGTTGTGGCAGTGGGTCATCCACTGGCCCGGGTTGGTCGCGTCGAACTCGACCGCGACGGTCTGCTTCGGCACCACGATCACCGTGTCCTTGCGGACGCCGGTGTCGGTGACGGCGAACGTGTGGCCGTGCACGTGCATGGGGTGGAACATCGTGCTTTGGTTGACGAACTCCAGCCGCACCCGCTCGCCCTGGCCGACCAGCAGCGGGTCGAGCTTGTCGGTGGTGGTGCCGTTGATGGTCCACCGGTAGGGCATCATCGAGCCGCCCAGTTCCAGGCGGTGCACCCGATCGGCCTTGCGGCGCTCCAGTTTGACGGCGTCGGCAGGGCTCAGGCCGCCGGTGAGCAGCACTCGGAGGTCCAGCTCCGCAGGGTGGACAGTCGCGGCCGGCGGGCTGCCGGCGCCGGTGCGGACCACGGCCACGCCTTGGCCGCTCTTGCCTTCGGCGACCGCGACCAGGGGAAAGACGCCGTCGCCGAGGTCCACGGTGACGTCCGCCCGTTCCCCCATGCCGAGCACCAGGGCGTCGCAGGTGGTGGGGGTGACGGGGAAGCCGTCGGTGTGGGTGACGGTGAGACGGTGGCCGCCGAGGGCGATCCGGAACGCGGTGTCGGAGGCGGCGTTGACGAGGCGGATCCGCACCCGCTGGCGCGGTCGACCGGTCAACGTCACCGGGGCGTCCGGTGCCCTGCCGTTGATCAGATAGTGCGGGTAGACCACGTCTCCTGCCCCACCTAGCAGGGGCGAGGTCATGCTCTCCATGCCGCCCATCGACATGCCGCTCATGCCGCCGTGCTCCATGCCGGCCATGCCGTTCATGCCGGCCATGTCGTCGTGGCCGCCCATCGACTGCAGCGACGCCAACACGTCGTCGGGTGTGCGGCCGGTGCCGTCGACCCAGTCGTCGAGCACCACGATCCACTCCTGGTCGTACCGGCCGGCCTCGTGCGGGTCGTCGACCACGAGCACACCGTAGAGAGCGCGGTCGAGCTGGACTCCCGAGTGCGGGTGGTAGAAGTAGGTGCCCGGGTCAGGGGCGGTGAACTCGTAGGTGTGCGTTCCGCCCGCAGCGATCGACCGCTGGGTCACTCCGGGCACGCCGTCCATGTCGTTGCGCAGCGCGACGCCGTGCCAGTGCACGCTCGTCTCGGTGGCCAGACCGTTGGCCACCTCGACGCGGAGCACGTCGCCGGCCCGCGCGCGCAGCAGCGGACCCGGCGCGGAATCCTGGTAGCCCCAGGTCTGCACCTGCCGGCCGCCGAGGTCGAGGGTGACCGGGCGCGGGTTGAGCCTCGCGGACACGGTGCGGGCGCCGGCCCGCCGTCGCGCTGCCTCGGTCCGGGCCACCAGGTCCCCGCCCGGAGCCACGAGACGGGGGTCGAACAGCCCGCCGGCCCAGGCGGCGGCGCCGGCCGTGCCGGCGATACCGACCGTGCCGGCGATTCCGGCCAGCAGTCGTCGGCGGGTGAGGGTGGGGGACATGGCTGCTCCTTCGGCTGCGAGGAACCCTGTCTGCAGCCTGACCTTCGCCGCGGGCCGACGGCCACGTCGCACGGCTTTCTTCAGTGAATCTTCATGAGCGATCGCCGGTGACCTGGGTCCGCCCGGCCTGACCGGCAGGGCAGGATTGGCCCATGGGTGTACGTGTGCTGGTGGTCGACGACGAGCGCAGCCTGGCCAAGGTCGTCGCCAGCTATCTGGAGCGCGACGGTCACGAGGTGAGCTGCGTCTTCGACGGCCGGTCGGCGGTCGCGGCCGCCCGGCGGGACCGGCCCGACGTGGTGGTGCTGGACCTCGCCCTGCCGGGCCTGGACGGCATCGAGGTCTGCCGCCAGATCCGCACGTTCACCGACTGCTACGTGGTCATGCTCACCGCCCGCAGCGAGGAGGTCGACAAGCTCATCGGCCTCGGCGTCGGCGCGGACGACTACCTGACCAAGCCGTTCAGCCCGCGCGAACTCGTCGCCCGGATCCGCGCCATGCTGCGCCGTCCCCGCGCCGCCGTGGCCCCGGCCGCGGAGCAGTCGACCCGGACGGTCGGCGGGCTGCGGGTCGACCTGGCCGGCCGTGAGGTGTACGTCGACGAGCAGCCCGTGGAACTCACCCGGACGGAGTTCGACCTGCTTGCCGCGTTGTCCGCGCAGCCGGACACGGCGCTGCGCCGCCGGCAGCTCATCGACGCGGTGTGGGGTGCCGACTGGGTCGGCGACGAGCACCTCGTCGATGTGCACATCGCCCACCTGCGCCGCAAGCTCGGCGACGATCCCGCCGGGCCCCGGTTCATCCGCACCGTCCGCGGCATCGGCTACCGGATGGGGCGGGGATGAGACGACAACTGGGACTGCCGGGCCGGCTTCTCGCCGCCCAGGCCCTCGTGGTGCTGGTCGGCGCGGGAACCCTCGGCCTGGTGGCGGCCGTGGTCGGGCCGGCGATCTTCCGGAGCCATCTGAGGCGGGTGACCGGTCCGGTCGACCCCGGGACCGCTCATCACGTCGAGCAGGCGTACGCCTCGGCCAGCGCCCTCGCCCTGGGGGTCGCGATCGCCGTATCGCTGCTCGCCGCCCTCGCCGTCAGCGCCTACCTGGCTCGCCGCCTTGCCCGACCGGTCACCCAGTTGGCGACCGCCGCCGCGGACGTCAGCCGGGGCGACTACGCGGCACGGGTCAACGGTCCCGGCCTCGGTCCGGAGTTCGACACGGTCGCCGCCGCCTTCAACACGATGGCCGCCCGGCTGGCCGACGCGGAGGCGACCCGCCGCCGTCTGCTGGCCGACCTCGGCCACGAGCTGCGTACTCCGTTGGCCACCATCGAGGCGTACGTGGACGCGGCCGAGGACGGGATCGCGGTCGAGGGCGAGGACACCTGGACGGTGCTGCGGGCGCAGACCACCCGGCTGCGCCGTCTGGCCGAGGACGTCGTCGCGGTGTCCCGCGCAGAGGAGCACCAACTCGACCTGCGCCCCCGACCGGTCGCCGTCGGTGAGCTGGTCAGCGCTGCCGTGGCCGCCGCCCGGCCCCGGTACGCGGCGAAGGGCCTCACCCTGCACGAGCAGGTGGCACCGGACGTCGGAGTGGTCGACGCCGACCCGGTACGGATGGGGCAGGTGCTGGGCAACCTCCTCGACAACGCCCTGCGCCACACCCCACCGACCGGGCGCGTCAGCGTGCACGCCACCCGGGCTGCCGACGAGGTGCGCGTCAGCGTCACCGACACGGGAGACGGCATCGACGCGCGGCACCTGCCGCACGTCTTTGAACGCTTCTACCGGGCGGACGCCGCCCGGGACCGCGAGCACGGGGGATCGGGCATCGGGTTGGCCGTCGCCCGCGCTATCGTGACCCAACACGGCGGCAGGATCACCGCCGCCAGTGAGGGCCCCGGCCGGGGCGCGATGTTCACCGTCGCCCTGCCCGGCGCAGGGCCCGCCGCAGGCAGCTGACGAAGCGCGTGGGGGAGGCCCGTCAGCGCAACCCGTCCAGCCTGCGGCGGTACTCCTCGTCGTCCAGCTCGCCACGGGCGTAGCGCTCGGCCAGGATCCGCCGGGCGGAGTCGCCGTGGTCCGTCGCGCGTCGGCCGGTGCCGACCGTGAGCCAGACCGCCGCGACGATGATCACGGCCAGGACCAGCCAGCCGACCATCATCAGACCCATCGGCCAGAACCAACCGTTGCCATCATGCATGTGGGTCACGTCCTTTCCGCTGTCGGACCCTGCTGTTCTCCTGGACCTGACGGCGTCGCCGGCATACCCGTCGCCGCTGCCGGCTCACCTGACCGACGAATTCGTCTCCGACGGGCCGCGGCGCTCGCTGCCACCGGAGTGACCGCTGTGGTCACCGTGGCCGCCGTGCATGAACAGCATCATCAGCGGGCAGGCGAGCGCGAGCAGCCCGTACGCCACCGAACGTGCCGGCACGCCGATCGCCAGCGCCCCCGCGATGAGGATCACCAAGGCGGTCACGTACAACGGCAGATGTCGCCTCATCACCGGTCTCCTTTCTCGTAGCTCCCAAACCGAGCCTGCTCCCGGGTTCCGCCGGGCGGCAGCGCCTACCGGCCCCGGCCGTACGGTCGAAGGTCCTACCCCCTCCGGGTAGCGGTAACAGGAAGCGCTCAAGACCACGTACCAGCAGCCTTGCCCTATACCCCCTAGGGGTATATGTTCGAGGCGGAGGTGGACCTCATGACACGCCACGACACCCACCATGCCCCGCTCGCGACGGCACCCGAGCACCCGCACCCCGCTCACGGCCACGTCGCCGAGCGGCACGCAGATCACACGCCAGAGCGTCGCCCGCCGGATCAGCCCCAGCACCACGACCACCACGGGGGACACGGCGGCGGACACGACAAGCACGCCGGGCACGACCCGGAGCAGTTCCGGCGCAAGTTCTGGCTGAGCCTGGCGCTGACCGTGCCGATCGTCGCCACCAGCCACATGATCATGGACTGGTTCGGCTACACCCTCGACTTCCCCGGCATGACCTGGGTCGGGCCCGTCCTGGGGTCCCTGGTCTTCGCCTACGGCGGCTGGCCGTTCCTGGCCGGCGCCGTTCGGGAGGTCCGCGACCGGGCTCCCGGCATGATGCTGCTGATCGCGATGGCGATCACCGTCGCGTACGCCGCCTCGCTGGCCACGAGCCTGGGTGCGTTCAGCCTCGACTTCTGGTGGGAACTCGCCGCGCTGGTCACCATCATGTTGCTCGGGCACTGGCAGGAGATGAAGGCGATCGGGCAGGCCCAGGGCGCCCTGGCGGCCCTCGCCGCCCTGCTGCCCGACGACGCCGAACGCCTCGACGACGCCGGGCAGCCGCACCGGGTGCCCGCCGGCGACCTGCGCGTCGGCGACCTGGTCCTGGTCCGCTCCGGCGGCCGGGTTCCCGCCGACGGACGGATCGTCGACGGGGCCGCCGAACTCGACGAGTCCATGGTCACCGGCGAGTCCCGGCCCGTGCCCCGTACGGTCGGCGACAAGGTGGTCGCCGGCACCGTCGCCACCGACTCCACCCTGCGGGTCCGCGTCGACGCCGTCGGCGAGGACACCGCCCTGGCCGGCATCAGCCGGCTCGTCGCCCAGGCGCAGGCGTCCGCCGGCCGCGCGCAGGTGCTCGCCGACCGGTTCGCCGCCTGGCTGTTCTACCTCGCCACCGCCGCCGCGCTGATCACCTTCGGCACCTGGTGGGCACTGGGCGACGTCAACGAAGCCGTGGTCCGTACGGTGACGGTTCTGGTGATTGCCTGCCCGCACGCCCTCGGGCTGGCCATCCCGCTGGTCATCGCCCTGTCGACCGCGGTGTCGGCGAAGGCGGGCATCCTGGTCAAGGACCGCATGGCGCTCGAACGCATGCGTGGCGTGGACGCGGTGCTGTTCGACAAGACCGGCACCCTGACCAAGGGCGCCCACACCGTTACCGCCACCGCCGCCACCGCAGGGCTCACCGAGGACGAGGTGCTGCGGGTCGCCGGCGCGGTGGAGGCCGACAGTGAGCACCCGCTCGCCCGGGCCCTGGTGCGGGCAGCCCAGGGGCACGGTCTGATTGCCACGGCGCGGGACTTCCGCTCCCTGACCGGACGCGGCGTCCAGGCCGTGGTCGACGGCACCTCCTACGCGGTCGGCGGTCCGGCGCTGTTGCGGGAGCTCGATGCCACTGTGCCCGCCGACCTGGCGGACGCCAGCAGCCGGTGGTCGGCCCGCGGCGCGGCCGTCCTGCATCTGCTGCGGCTGCCGGCGGACGGCCGACCCGAAACGATCGGCGCGTTCGCGCTGGAGGACGAGGTCCGGCCGGAAGCCCGGGAGGCGATCACCGAGCTGCGGGAACAGGGCGTCAAGAAGATCGTGATGATCACCGGAGACGCCCGCCCGGTCGCCGAGGCGGTCGCCGCCGACCTGGGCTTCCGCCCCGGTGTGGACGAGGTGTTCGCCGAGGTGCTCCCGGCGGACAAGGACCGCGCGGTCGCCGACCTGCAGGCGCGGGGCCTGACGGTGGCCATGGTCGGCGACGGGGTCAACGACGCGCCCGCCCTGGCCCGCGCCGACGTCGGCATCGCGATCGGCGCCGGCACCGACGTGGCCATCGAATCCGCCGGTGTCGTCCTGGCCTCCTCCGACCCGCGCGGCGTCACCGGCGTGATCCGGCTGTCCCGCGCGTCCTACCGCAAGATGGTGCAGAACCTGGCCTGGGCGGCCGGCTACAACGTGGTCGCGATCCCCGTCGCGGCCGGCGCGCTGGCGTGGGCGGGCGTGGCGCTCAGCCCGGCGGTCGGCGCGGTGCTGATGTCCGCCTCCACCATCGTGGTGGCGCTCAACGCACAACTGCTCCGACGGGTCCGCCTCACCCCCGGACGCCGTTGAACGTCCCGCTCTGGCCCGGCCGGCTCGCCGCAGGCCGGGCCAGAGCCGTCACGAGGGATCCGGGCGGCGACACGGACCGCCGGTAGGCGACCGCGACGGCCAGGGACAGCACCACGATCCACCCGGAGGCCAGCACCAGCGCGCCGAGTTCGTCGAACCCCCGGGTCAGCGCGCCGTCGAGGAGAACCCTGACGCTGCCGTAGCCGGGAAGCGCCTTCGCCCAGGACGGCGGCTGGGAGCGCAGCATCGGGCTCTGGCTGATGCCGAGGTCGAGAAAGGGCAGCAGAAACGCCATGAACACCCCACCGACCCGGCCGAAGACCGGCGCGAGCAGCGCACCGACGAGCGCGTACGTGCCGGCGACCAGAAGGTTCCCGGCGGCGTACACCGGCCAGCGGACCGCGTCGAACACCGACGCCGTGGTGGCCAGCGACACCACCGTGGCCAGCAACGCCGCGGCGGCGAGCACCCCGAGCCGGCCGGCCAGCAACGCCGCCGGACGCAACCCCGCCAGGGCCGCGCGGCGGTCGCCGGCGCGGCTGTCCAACAGCGTGAACAGACCGGCCAACGCCGCCAGCGAGGCGACCGCGATGGGCGCCATCGTCGCCCCGTGCACCTCGGGCATCGGGTAACTCCCGGCCAGCCGCCGGCCGTGCTCCCGCACCGTCACCGTGATGGGCTGGTCGGGAGTGATCGCGTCCGCCAGCAGGATGAAGATCACCGGCACCGCGACGTAGAGCGCCCACAGGGCCGGATTGCGGCGGGCGTCGCGCCACGCCGCCCGGCCGGCGCCCGCAAGCTGGGCCCGCCACCCGCCCGGCCGCTGCCGGCGACGGGGCTGCCCGGCGCGGCGGGTACGCCGCACCGCGAGGGTCCAGGCGACCGCGACCGCCGCGACGGTCCACACCAGGGCCCAGCCGACGTCGCCGAGCCGGCCGGCGTGCCCCGACGGGAGATCCACCATCCACGAGGTGACGAAATGCGTCGGCAGTATCCGGGTGCCCACCCGCTCCTGGGCCCCCATCGCCGGGCCGAGAAAGACGTCCAGGATCCAGATCAACAGCACCACCACCGAGCCGTTGACCGGGTTGCTCACTAGCGTTCCCACGGCCGTGCCGATGGCGACGTAGATGACCGCCGCCATGAGTGTGCCGACCACCACGTGCCCCGGGCGGTCGATACCGGTCCGGAGCGCGAGTGTGACCAACGCGATCGCGCTGACCAGCACGGCCAGCGCCAGCCCGGTGAGAAGCCGGGCCGCGACCATGCGTGCCGGCCGCAGCCCGGCCAGCACCACCCGTTGGTCAGTGTCGCGGGTGGCGGCGCTCTGGAAGTACATGCCGATGCCGGCGAGGAACGCCGCCGACCACGCGGCGGTGGCGTTCTCGACCGCCGCGCCGCCGCGGCCGCCGAGAATCCGCGCGGCATCGGCCAGGGTGCCCGCCACCACCGCCACGAAGACCACGGGTACGACGACCAGCAGCAGCAGGTTCACCCGGTTGCGGGCGTAGTCGGCCAGGAACCGCCGCACGAACGCCAGGACGGTCACCGGGATGCCACCCGGCCGTCCGTGATGGCCACGATCCGGTCGAAGCGCTCCTCGTCCACCACGAAGTGGCTGATGACCAGTGCGCTGCGGCCGGCCCGCCGGCGCTCGCCGACCAGGTCCCAGAACTTCTGGTACGTGTCCCAGTCGAAGCTCGCGTAGGGCTCGTCGAGCAGCATCAGTTCCGGGTCCGGCAGCAGGGCCAGTGCCAGGTTGAGCTTGGCGAGGGTTCCGCCGGAGAGCCGCTCGGCGCGGGTGCGGGCGTACCGGGGGAAGCCCAGTTGGTCATACAACGACTGCCGGGACCGCTCCGTCTCCTCCTCGGCCATGCCATAGGCGTGGCCGAACAGGTCGAAGTGCTCGTCGCAGGTCAGCCGCGGATACAGCTGCGGGCTCTGCGGGCAGTAGCCGATCCGTCCGCGGTGCGACACGGTCCCCGCGTCTGCGCGTAGCGCGCCGACCAGAATCTTCATCAGGGTGCTCTTGCCCGAGCCGTTCTCACCGATCACCCCGACCACCTGACCTGGCCCCAGGTCGAGATCCACCCCACGCAGCACGGGCAACGCCGCCGGAACGGTCCCCGACGGTAGGACTTGCGCAGGCCCCGGGCCGTCAGCACGGCCGTCCCCGGCGGCCGGTCGGCTGCGGATTCCTCACCGCCGGTCACAGGTCACCTCCGTGCGCACGGGGTGGTGGTGCGAGGGTTCGTACTGCCCCAGCTTAGGGGCGGTGGGGGAGGGGTACCGCCGTTACGCCGGGCCCGTCTGCAGCGGCTGCCACCGCGCACGGTGAGGGCGACGGGAGTGTCCCGGGTGGTTCCGCGCGCCTGCCCGGCATCCTGGTCTTCGTGGTGTGGGTCCCCTCGGCAGGGTGCCCATGCGTGCCATCTACTATGCGTGATTAGTAGACGCGTGTCGGGATCGCTCGTTCCTGCCCATCTCGGCACGTGTGCTCTCGTGACACACGAGGAGGTGGCGATGCGACAGGTGGCGGGTTACCCCCATCGCGCGACGCAGCGCGCGGCGACTCTGGCACTGGCCGGCGCCATCGGCGCGGCGGCGGCGTTCGTCCTTCGCTTCGATCCGACCGACCGGGTCGCCGACCCCACCGGCCCCTGCCTCTGGCACGCGATGACCGGCATCAACGGTCCGGGTTGCGGCGGCACCCGAATGTTCTACTACCTGCTGCACGGCGACCTCCTCGAAGCGGCCCGCCACCATCTGGCCGCTCTGATCGCCGTTCCCTTCCTTCTCTACGCGGGCATTCGCTGGGCCGGCGTCGCCTGGTTCGGGCGGGAGTTGCCTGCGCTGCGGTTGTCGCCACGCGTCTACTGGATCTATGGTGCCGCCTTCCTGCTCTACAGCACCGTGTTGCGCAACCTGCCGTGGCCACCGTTCAGCTGGTTCGACATCCCGAACCTGACCCCTTGATGCGGCGGCTTCAGACCTCGATCTCTGGCAGGCGGATTTGCACCGACTATCCTGGTACAGCATGAAAAGCGCGAAGGCGGGCGCGTCGGGCGGGCCGGAGCAGCGCGCGGCCCTGTGGCTGATGCTGCTCGTCGCACTGGCCTTCGGTGTTCTCGGCATGCACACCGTCGGCCACCATCCCAGCCTCAGGGGCTCCGGCGTCGAAAGCGCGATGGCGGACCTGCGGCACACACCCGTGGTGCCGGCAGGCGAGCAGAGCCTCAGCGGCTCGGACGGCCACGGTCGCGGCGTTGACGCATTCGCCGTATGTCTGGCGGTGCTCGGCGCGGCGGTCGTTCTCGCCTCCCTGTCGATGCTCCGGCGGTGCCGACGAGAACTGCCCGTATCCGCACGCGCCAGGCAGTGGACGTGGGGTCGAGGATGTGGCCCTCCGCCCCGACCTCCCCTCGGACTGCGGATGACCGCGGTGTCGGTCCTGCGGACATAGACCCTCGCGCGCCGCCAAGCCCCCATCACAGGACCGTCTGCCAACCACTAGCGACAAGGACCATTCACTCGATGAAGCGAACCATCCTGCGCCGGACTGCCCTTGCCGGTGTCGCCCTGTCCGCTCTGCTCGTCACTGCCGCCTGCGGCGGGGGCGACGACATGGCCGGCATGGACCATTCCAACAGCAGCCTGTCGACCGGCGCCTCGTCCGCAGCGAACGGCACGTTTAACGACGCAGACGTCATGTTTGCCCAGATGATGATTCCGCACCACCAGCAGGCCGTTGAGATGGCCGGCCTCGCTCCGAGCCGCGCGAAGGACCCGGAGCTGAAGGATCTGGCCGCCAAGATCAAGGCCGCCCAGGATCCCGAGATCACCACCATGAAGGGCTGGCTGACGGCGTGGGGGAAGCCCACGTCTCCGCCCAGCGGCCACAACATGCCGGGGATGTCGGCCTCGCCCGGGCATGACATGCCGGGGATGAATTCGGACATGCCGGGCATGATGTCCGACCAGGAGATGGCTGACCTCACGGCCGCCAAGGGCACTGACTTCGACAAGAAGTTCGCCCAAATGATGATCGCCCACCACAACGGCGCCATCGAGATGGCCAAGACCGAACAGGCCAACGGCAGCAACCCGGACGCCAAGGCTCTCGCCGCCAAGATCGCCGCAGACCAGGCGGCGGAGGTGCGGACCCTCCAGAAGATCCTCGACCGCCTGTAGGCGCGTACCTGTCCGGCCGGGCTCGAACTCTGGTTCGAGTCCGGCCGGTCCCTTTTCCGGCTGACCGCCCTGAATCCTGTGGCCGGGGCCTCACCTGCGGAATGCGGGAACCGGGCCGCCAGTTGGTCCTTAACCGCAGGCCGGAGCCGGACGCTCCGGGGTGTGCGTATCCCGGCTCGCAGGCGCGTGCCGAACCGAGAAGAGCGGCGAGTGGTCCGCGTGATCGCTGCGGCTCCCCGAGGAGAGGCGATACATGAACAACCCTGCCCGACGGTTTTCGGTCAGCAACACCCACAACTCCGCCGTGGTGAGGAAATGCGTGGCCGCGGCGGGAGTGGCTCTTGCCGGCATCGTCGCCGCAGGTCCGGCGACAGCTGCCTTTGCCAACCCGGCTGCTGCCGAGGCGACAGCCAGAGCAGCTTCCGGCAAACAGGTGAACGACTACACGTTCCAGGCGCAGCCCAACATCTACTACTGCGGTCCTGCCTCCACGCGGATCGCGCTGAGCGCGCAAGGAAAGATCGAAGACCAGGACAAGCTGGCGAGTGAACTTGGCACCACCTTCGCCGGCACCGCCTCGGCCTTCGAGATCACCCGAGTGCTCAACGACAGCCTGGGCGAGCGGGAGTACAAGACCGTGGAGATTCCCAACGAATCGGCCAGCGCCGACGAGGTGCACCGGCTCAGGGCCGACCTCACCAAGGCCATCGACGAGCAGCGCATCCCGGTGGTCAACGTCATCGGTGCCGCCGTGGGTGCCGAAGGCGTCACCCGATCCTTCCCCGTGGGGCACTACCTCACCGTGGTCGGCTACGACAGCGACGGGGGCCGTCTCAAGATCGCCGATCCCTGGCAGCCTGTCGGTGATGGCACCTACTGGATCTCGGCTGCGGACCTGGCGAACTGGTCCGCCTCGCGCGGCTACTCGGCCTGACCAGCACCGTGGGCCCCTCGCCGTTCTGGCGAGGGGCCACTGTGCGGCTCGGCGATCCGGCGACGGACCCCTCCACCGCGGTCGATCCGACGATCAGGCCCAGATCACGTGGGTGACGACCATGGTGCCGTCGGCGAAGTGCCGGACGTAGGTGGAGTGCCGGTCGGCGCGGGAGCCGCTGACCAGCGTGCCCCAGCACTCCGGGGAGTTGCCGACCGAGGCGCCTGCCGGCGCGGAGCCGACCGTGCTGGTCGAGTCGACGTGCGAGTAGATGGTGACCAGTTCGTCGTAGTCGTGCTGGTTGGGGTGCTGGTTGGTGCTCGGGTCGTTGGTGTAGTCCATGCAGGTGCCGAGGTTGGCGTTGTTGAAGTTCTCGTCCTGGTGGTCGAGGCCGAAGGTGTGGCCGACCTCCTGGCAGGTGACGAGGTTGCGCCACGCCGGGGTGTTGTACTGGGCGGTGTTGAAGTAGGTGTCGTTCAGCTTCACGGTGCCCTGGGTGATGTGGGTGCCGCCGGTGACCGAGATCGAGGCGATGCCGAGCCAGCCGTTGTTGCCGTAGGTGGAGTTGCACACCTCGACCCGACCGGCGGTGGCCTTGCAGGTCTTCGGGCTGACCGAGCCGGCCACGACGGTCGTTCCAGGACGGTGGACTTGCTCCAGTCGGCGGAGGCGCCGGACAGCGCCGAGTCCCACTGCGAGCTGACGTTGTCACCGAGCTTCAGGCTGAACGGGTTGGCGGTGCGAGCCCAGTGGTAGCCGCCCCAGCTGTGGTTGGCCTGGGCGGGCGACGGGAAGGCCAGCAGGGCGAGGGCGGCGGCACCGGCGGCGGCCAGCAGTTTATTGCGCATTCCAGCTCCTCTGGGAGTGCCGTGGAGGGTGGGTACGGCATCGACTCGGGTCACTTCATACGCCTGCCCTGGCGGGGGTGGAACCTTGCGGAACGCAACCTTTCCGCCGTCTGCAAATATGGACCATCGTCGAGGTCGTTCTGGCCGGGCCGCGCGCTCCTGAGGTATCGGGCCTCTGTGCTCGCCAGCCCTCACGGTCCCGGTGCGCCTTGCTGGCCTGGCGGGTCGCCCCGCGTACCCTTGCGGGCACGAAGGGAGCGCACGTGGCAGAGCTGGGCAGACTCGAGGCGGCGGTCATGGACGTCCTGTGGCGGGCCGGCCAACCTCTGCTGGTCAGAGAGGTCCTCGACGCACTGACCACCGACCGCGCTCTGGCCTACACGACGGTTCTCACCGTGCTCGACAACCTGCACCGCAAGGGTTGGGCGGCGCGTGCGAAGGATGGCAAGGCCTACCGTTATCGCCCAGCCGGCAGCCGGGAGGAAATCGCCGCTCGCACGCTGCGTCAGGTGCTCGAGACCAGCACGGACCCCGACCTGGTGCTTCTGCATTTCGCCAGGTCGGCCTCGGATCGGGAACTGCACATCATCAAGCAGGTGCTCCACGAGCGGGAGCCCGGGGCGTGAGCATCGCGCTGGCACTGGTCGCCGGTGTCGTGGCCGCCGCCTGGTGGGGGCCCGTCGCGTTGCGATTCTGCTTCCGCCACGTTGCTGACCCGGTCGCCGTGCTGCTCGGCTGGCTCGGGCTGCTCGTCGCCGTGACGGCCACCTTCGGCGTCGCCGTCGCCGTGTTGCTCGCCCCGGGCGCTGCCCACGAGTGGGCACTGCATGACCTCGCCCGACTGTGTTGGCACTGGGCGCGGCCCAGCCGTCCCCCGGCCCTCGGCGAGGTCCTCGGCGGGGCGGGCGCTCTGGCCATGGTCGCGGCATTCACGAAGTTCGCCGCGTCCTGCGTCCGCCGCGCCCGGACGGCCGGTCGCGCCCGGCGCGTGCACGGGGATCTGCTGGCTCTCTCCGGCGGCGCGGCCGAGCCCGGTGACGGGGCGGTGCTGTGGATCCCACACCCCACCCCGTTGGCGTACAGCCTCGGCGGGGCCGGCGGGTTGACTGTGCTCGCCAGCTGTACCCGAGATCTGCCGGCGGATCAGCTCGCCGCGGTGCTGAGCCACGAGCGCGCCCATCTGCGCGAGCGCCACCACCTGCTGGTATCCGCCGTGGAAGGGCTTGCATCGGCCGTTCCCTGGCTGCCGCTGACGCGGGAAGCACCCGCCGCCGTCCGTCTGCTAGTCGAGCTGCGTGCGGACGCTGCGGCCGTCCGGGAGTGCGGCCATGCGGCCGTGCGCAATGCGCTCTTGAGCTTCGCTGGTGCGCCCCATCCGCCGTCCGCCCTGTCGATGGCCGGGGGAGAAGTGGGAGTCCGGTTGCAGCGGCTTCAGTCGCGTACCCCGCACGGCCGCAATCTTGCGACCCGGACCGCGTTCGCTGCGGCCGCCCTCGGGGCGCCCGTGGGCATCGGCATGCTCGCCGCGGTCCTCACCTGTCTCTAGACGGCCGCCGCGCACTCTGACGCGTGGGATGGAAGCGTCAGCCGGCGAGGCCACCGGTTTCATGGCCGCTGCTGGTCAGGTGGGCACGCAGTTGGTCGTCGGTGGGCTCGACCAGGAATTTGCCGTCCGGCCACACCAGGGTGGGAATGCGACGTTGCCCCTGCTGCAGGCCACGGATCAGGTCCGCCGCAGCCTGGTCCTCATCGACGTCGACGTACACGTACGGGATGCGGGCGGCGTCGAGCAGGGCGCGGCTGCGTCGCACGTCGGGACACCAGCCGGTGCCGTACACGACGAGCTCATCGGGGCGGGAACGATCGTTGACGGTCAACTCGGTCTCCTCGTCGCCGGGACGGATGGCAAGGCGGCATCCCTGGGCGCCAACCGGTGCCCCAGGGATGCGAGATGCCCCGCGGGTCAGTCCACGAGCTGGTAGCCGGCCCGCTGCACGACCGCGCGGACCTCGGCGGTGTCCAACGGGTTCTCGCTGAGAACGGTGATGGTGCCCGCGGCCACGTCGGCCTGGACGTCGGTCACGCCGGCGATCTCGGAGACGTGCCCGGTCACCTTCTTGGCGCAGCCGCCGCAGGTCATGCCGGACACCTGGTAGGTGCTCCGGGCGCCGCTGCCGGTGCCCTGGGCCGCCGGGGCGCTGTCGATCGTGATGGTGCCGCAGCCGCAGCTGGCTTCATTGCCGCACATGGGATCTCCTCGGTGTCGCAGACGATGGCGTGACGGTGCGCAAGGTCCGTCCGTCGACGGTCGGCTGTGCGCCGGCCCGCAGGCGTTTGAATATACCCCTCCCCGGTATGCCCCTCAAGACCTCGACCGATCCGTGTGCTTACCCTGGCATGTCATCCGGATCACTTGACGACAGGTACCGGTGGGGGGTACAAAATTGCCGCTACCCATACCCCCTAGGGGTAAGAAAAGGAGTGATCACGATGTCATCCGGATCGAAGCGCTGGTGGGCCCTCGGACTCATCGCCCTCGCCCAGTTCATGGTCATCATGGACACCTCGATCATCGGCGTCGCGCTACCACGCATACAGGCGGATCTGGGTTTCTCACCGGAGAGCCTGTCCTGGGTCTTCAACGCCTACGTCGTCGCGTTCGGCGGCCTGCTCCTGCTCGGCGGCCGGCTGTCCGACCTGTTCGGCGCCAAGCGGATGTTCGCCGCCGGCTGGGGTGTCCTGCTCATCGGCTCCGCCGCCGCGGGCCTGGCCGGCAGCGTCACGGTCGAACTGGCCGCCCGCGCCGTACAGGGAGCCGGTGCGGCGCTGATCGCCCCGTCGGCGCTGACGCTGCTGATGATGCTCTTCGGCGCCGAACCCAGGGAACTCACCCGGGCCCTCGCCCTCTACGGCGCGGCGGCACCCGCCGGTGGCACCGCGGGCGTCTTCCTCGGCGGCGTCATCACCGAATACCTCAGCTGGCCGTGGGTCTTCTACATCAACATTCCCATCGCCGCGCTCGCGCTGCTGGCCACCCCGGCCCTGATGCCCGCCGGCGGTACCCGCCGCGGTTCGCTGGACGTGCTCGGCGCCCTCACGGTCACCATCGGTCTCGGCGCCGCGGTGTACGGCATCGTCCGCGCCCCCGAGGTGGGCTGGGCCTCTGGGCAGACCTGGCTGGTGCTCGCCGGAGCCGTGGTCGCCCTCGCGGCGTTCGTCGCCATCCAGGCGGCCCGCCGGGAGCCGCTGATGCGGCTGTCGATCTTCCGGGCGCCGAACCTCGCCGCCGCCAACGTCGCCCAACTTCTGCTCGGTGCGGCGTGGATCCCGATGTGGTTCTTCCTCAACCTCTACCTGCAGCAGGTCCTCGGCTACAGCGCCTTCCCCAGCGGCGCGGCACTGCTGCCGATGACCATCCTCATCATGATCGGCATGATCGCGCTCGCCCCGCGCGCCATCGCCCGCTTCGGCCCGAAGCCCATGGTGGTCACCGGCCTCGCGGTCCTCGCCGTCGGACTCGGCTGGCTCGCGTTGGTCCGCCCCGACGGCAGCTTCACCGTTGACGTGCTGCCGGCCTCGCTGGTCGCGGCGCTGGGTATGTCGCTGGCGTTCATCCCGTCGCTCGGTACGGCGATCTCCAGCGCCCGCCCCGAGGAGGGCGGACTCGCCTCCGGCATCGTCAACACCGGCTACCAGGTCGGCTCCGCGCTCGGCCTGGCCGCGATGACCGCGGTCGCCTCCGCCGCCGGCGCCGACCGGCTCGGCGATCTGCCCGCCCTCACCGACGGATACTCCGCCGCCTTCGTCGGCGCCGGGATCATCGCCGCCGCAGGCGCCCTCACCGCCGGTCTCACCCTCCGCGCGGCCAAGCGACAGCCTGTTAACGAGGCCGAGACAGTACCCGCGGCCTGACCGAATCCATCAACCGCCTGTCTGACGCCGGTGGATGAGTCTGATCCCGACTGATCCACCGGCGCATTCATACGATCAGCGCCCGACCCACGCGAGGCGGCCCTGGCGGTGAGGTGCCCTCGACTCCTGTCACGCGCTGCTGCCGACTACGTCTCGGCGTTGACGAGGATCGCGGTGACCAGCACGACGGCGACCATCAGCAACGCCTCGACCAGGACAGTGCGGCGTAGCTGATAAGTGGCGTCCATCGCGCGGTCATCCAGCCTGGGCACGACGCGCCGGCTGTTGTACAGCCCGACGAGGGCAACAGCCGCCACCAGGGCGACCTTGACGAGAAGCACCCGCCCCCAGTCGGTGGTCACGAGATGGCCCGGCCGTTCCAGGATCAGCAGGGTCAACGCGACGCCAGCGACACCCGTGAGCGCTACCGCGGCGGTGGCCGGTATGGAGAATCGCACCGCCATTTCGGCGGCACCCGTCGGTACGCCGAGGCGGGCGCGGCTCAGCAACAGGGCAGCCAGGAGAAGAACTCCGCCGACCCACACCGCGGCGGCAATGGTGTGGGCGAAATCGGCCGCCACGACGACGGCCCGAGGTTCCGCGGTGACGGTGTGCCCATCGACCAGAAAGGAACCCAGCAGCAGTGCCACGGTGACCGCCATGAGCACAGGCCGCACCGGTCGCGCTCGCACCCGCTGAACGCCGTCGCCGGCCGCGCTGACGGCGGCAGCCGTCACCAGGTTCCGGGAGTCGGTGGGTATCGCTGCGACGGTCGGAACGGAGTGACGCCCGACCGCGTGCCGGCCCCGAATCAGCGCCGCTTCGAGTGAACCGGACACGAGCAGACCGGCCGCACCGGTGAGTCGCAGGACCAGGCCGGCGGCCACCGGTGTCTGGCTGAGGGCGGTCACCGACGAGGCGCTGGCCGCCGAGGCGAAGGTGCCCTGCTCGCTGAAGACCGCCGCGAGTGCAACCAGCTCAAAGGCCGCTCCAGCCGCCACCGCCAGCCCCGCCGTCCGCACCCAGATCTGCACCACCCGGATGTCACTGCGTGTGCCGACCAGTGTGGTCAACGCGAAGACAAGACCACCGACACCGAGCAGGATCGCCCCGTAGGAAAGCCAACGCCCGACGGCGCCGACAAACCGCACCGGCGCCTGTTCCGCGTCGGCGGTGTGGCCAACAGCGTGTCCTCCCGCGTGTGCCGACGGCGAAGCCGGGGGCACACCTGGCCCACCATGGCCGGCATGTCCGTGCGGGCTGGCTGTTGCCTGGGGTTTAGCGGCCGTTCCGGGCGTCGGGGGAGGCGAGGCCACCGTAAACGTGATGACACCCGTCAGGGGGTGGGCGTCCGGGGCCGCGACGCTCCATCGCAGCTTGAACGTGCCGGTGGTCAGGCGAGCGGTCGGGTGGACCAGCCACGTTCGGCCTCCGTCGGGCGTGTGGCTGGCGGCCGGTAGGCCGATGCCGTTGCCGTCGGAAAGCTTGAATCCCGCTCCTGTGGGCGTGCCGGCGGCGCTGAGCGTCAGCCGGATCTCCTGGACGGCGCCGTCGATCCGCGCGCCGTCGGCCGGAACGGCCCGGAGCAGCTTGAAATGTGCGGCCGCAGGGGAAGCGAACCCGAGGGCCACGATGAGGGCGGGAAACAGCGCCAGCCACACCCGAATTGCCCAGCGCGCGGCGCGACGTGCTGGCGACTGAGGACATGCGAGACCCGGCGATGCAGCAAGCAAGGTCAGGCCGCCCGGCGACGCCGCTGGAAAGGCACTGTTGATCCTTCCGCCAAGGAGGCGCGGGCCGGTGCCCACACATCGCTCCCACGTGGTGCGGTCGCCATCCTAGGTCAACTACTACCCGCCCTTAGTAGGGGCGGGTCAGCTTCGACGATCCAGAAAGTCAGGTTGGGGGAGAGCGCCAGCATGGTGGCATCGCCGACTCGCAACGGCGACGGACTGCGCCGGGAGTGGTGCGAGGCATTGCCGCGGTCCCGGTCAGCCGTGGTCGGGTCGCTCTGTGGCCCCGCGGTGACGGATTTTGAAGCGGGCCACCGCGATCAGCGCGACGATCATGCTCTCGTACGCGGTTCCCACTTGCTTCGCGCGGCGCGCGCCCAACCGTCGGCAGGGCGGCGATCCGGCCTTACGCCGCCCGCCGGGATTGGGTTGATTTTCGTCGAAGCCACGTCGACATTCGAACGTCGAGCTACCCGCGGTCTGCGCGGGCTGACTGCCGGGTGTCACGAGCGCCGCCAACTTCATCTCCATGAACGCCTGTGCGGTAACGGGGAGCTCGCACTGACTTGTGTCTGCGCGCGGCCTCGGCCCGTACCACCACTACCGCCGCTGCTGCCGGCCCGGGTTTGCTGAATTGTGACTGAAATTGGTGTGGGGCTACGTACGGCCGCCCAGGAAACGGCCATTCGGGTGAGTATGCGGCGATCGGCCAAGCAATTGAGCGCCAACAGCATTCCGATGTCCGGTTACGTCCCGAGGGTTCCGCTATAACTGCTCGTCCCATTGAGTGGCATGAGTAACTGGAGGTTCCGATCAGAGTAGCGATGTTCGAGGCTTATGCAGGTGGGAGCCCTTGGCATACGACGTACCCACCGGTAATGTCGGCGCGTCCGGTGCGGTTTCCGATCGCAAGTGGCGACGCCGCTCCGACCCGCCTAATCGTGATCTCATGAACCGGGGACCCAGGCAACACCGGGGTGAATCCGCGAGCCACGGCCCGCGGTAGGGCGTACTTCCCGCCCGAATCCGTCAGCTAACCCGGTAGGCGGCCACGGAAGGAGTGCCAGCCTCGTGCGAAACACCTCCCGATACTCCCCACGCCTCCACGGCATCGCGGTGCCGACACTCGCCTGACTGTGAGTCCCGGCAACTGCCCCCCAGCCCGGCCCACCGGGCGCTCCCCATCCCCGCGGCACCCCGCCCAGTCACAACGTGCGTGAGTTCCTCCGCGCGTCGGGCCGGCCTGTGCCGCTCCAGCCCGTGGAGGAACACATGAAGCACCACATGAAGCGTCAGCTGCGGCGTCTTGTGACCGAGCGCCCGTACAAGATCATCGCCGGCTCCGCCGCGGCGCTCGTGCTCGCCAGCGGCGTCGGCACGGCGCTGGCCGCCACCGATCACAACGCGCCCGTCCGCCAGGGGAACACCGCCGCCGGGCTGGCTCCGCGGCTCGGTGATGTCGCCACCCGCGGCGAGGCTCGCGTCGCCGCCGAGCCGTCGCCGTCAGCGAAGGACAGGGCCACGACCGACCCGGACGTGACCAAGAAGGCGAGGCCGAAGCCTCCGTCGACCAAGGTCCTCGACCACACCTACGAGGCGCAGACTGCCTACTGGAACTGCGGCCCGGCCGCTGTGCGCAACGCGCTCAGCGCGAGCGGCGTCGAGACCACCCAGGACGCGATGGTCGCCCCGCTGAACGCTGGCGAGAACGGCACCAACTCGGCGGAGGACACCACTCGCGGGCTCAACCAGATGGTCAAGGGCAACCCGTACCGGACGCACATGATCCCGGGCCAGGCCGCGACGCCGGCGCAGATCGACCAGCTCCAGGCCGACGTGGTCACCGCCATCACCGACGGCCGTGCCGTGGTCGCCAACACCGTCGGCTCCGCGACCGATACAGACGGCGGCTGGCACTCCTTCCCCGGCGGCCACTACATCGCCGTGGTCGGATATAAGGACGACGGCCGGACGGTGCGGATCGCCGACTCCGCCGACCCGAACATGGCCGCCTACTGGATGACCACCATCGACCTGGCGAACTGGATGGCCACCCGCGGCTACTCCGCCTGATCCCATCTCCGGCCCTCGGGCACCGGCTCGTTCGAGCCGGTGCCCGTCGCCTTTCGGTTCGCGCCCAGTAGCAGGCAGGACGGCACGTCGTGCGCCCTCTGGTATGGCTCAGCCGATCATCTTGTGCGGTCAGGTTAGGTGCCGCCCGACGCGGCGGGCAGGGGCGAACACGTACAGGTCCAGCATGCCGGGTGGGTTGGCCAGGCCGGGGCCGCCGGCGCGAAATCCGAACCAGCCCCTCTGTGGACTTTGGTGCGTCACCGATAACGGCATGACGCCGACACGGGAAACTCCATAGTGCCGCTCGCTGCTATAGGATTACGGCATGAGCACCCATGCTGAGCATGGGTGCCGTGACTTTGTGTCCGAATCCCTCGGACACAACATCTCCACATATTGATCATGGGTTGAACGGGCTCACTTGCCTGAGGCTCCTGTGGTCGGTGTACATCGTTCCTGATCGCAGATGATGCTGATCTTGTTTCTGTGCAGGAGCGCGGCCAGGTCATGCGGGTTCTGGGCGTCGCTGGCGAGGCCGGGATGTCCCATCAGTCGCGCGATGATGTGGTCTTCCCTGAGGTAGAGCATCTTGCGTCGGCCGTTGGTGGGCTGTTGGGTGCTGGTGTGGCCTTGGCGGCATCGGTAGCCCGGACGCTGGTTGATCCAGTGGGATTCCAGTCTTCGGCCGCATGGTGCGCAGCGCAGCAGGCCGGTGAACAGGTAGCGGCGGGCAGTCCCGTCGTGGCTGGCCACAACTGCACACCGTGCTGTTCGAGCAGGGGTGCCAGGTGCTGCAGCTGGTTGGCGGAGAATGCTCGTTCGTATTCGCCGACCACGATCGCGTCGAACCCACGGTGCGGATCGGGGAGCGCGGCCAGCAGCGCGGCGGCCTGCGGACGCTGCCGCCAGCCGCGGCGGCGCGAGCAGCCGGCATCGAAGTACTCGGCGACGATCAGCCCGTGACCGGCGACGAGTTCGCTGGCGCAGTCCCGCTGCCAGTGCCGGGACGTCACCCGGTCTTGATGCTCGATGGTCGACATCCGGCCGTAGAACGCAAACCGCAGACCACCCTGCCGCCGGACGCGCGGCTGCGCGCCGGCGTGCGGCTGGCTGTTGAGCCATCGGGTCATGGGATCCGCGGGATCGTCACTCTGGTGGTCCGACACGCCAACATTTCTACGAAGGATCTTCATGGTCGAGTCGGACAAAAAGTCCGCTGCGCTGGATGAAGGGCTGTCGGGCCGGAGCCGGTGGTAGCCGCCCGAACAAGGCGGTCCAGCTACGACCGCCCGATGCAGGCCGCGCCGACGAGTGGCCCACGGGACTTTCGAACGCGACGTGGTGACGCAGTGGTTCGCCGACCTTGAGATAAGCATCCGGGGCAGGACGGGAACCCGCACCCGCACGACGGCTGCGGCCGTGGAGTGTCGTAGTCTGCGCTGGTGACGTGGGACGGTCCGGCTGGTGCGATGCGCGGCTACCGCGCTGTCGCGGTGGCGGTCGTCGTCGCTGCGGTTCTGGTCCTGCACGCGCTGCAGTGCGCTAGGGGTCTGGACACTGCGACACCTTCGGCGGCTGCCAGTTCCACGACCTCCCTCGCTTCCTACGACGCGTCTGCGGCCCTGAACAGCCTCGCTGATGCCCTCGCCTCCGCCGATCCGGAGGCGACTGACGGGCATCATGCGCCGGCAGATGGCGGGAGCGTGGCCGTGACGGCCTGCCTGCTGTTGCTGGTGATCGGCGGCGCTGTCGTACTGGCGGCATTCCAGCGCTGGGTCCGCCGGCTACCTGTTGGCCGGGGGCTGCGTCACCGGCCGGTGAGCCGGCCTGTGACGGTCCGGCTGCTGTCACTGTTGTGCGTGTCGCGGGTGTAGAACCGGTTTGCGGTTGTGAGCCCGTGGCGGTCCACGCGTCCTGATACGTGGCCGGCTGAGTAGCCGTCGCGGGCCTTCGTTCCTGCCGAGTCTGCCAAACGTGGTCCTGGCCAGTCGGCCAGCAAGCTCGGCTGTCCCTTCGTCGGGTCTGAGGATGCCGTGAACGACACCGTCACTTACATGCTGGCCGTGCGCGGGTTGTGCTGCGACCGTGCGGAGAGCGCAGTACGGCGAATTTTGGAAGATCTGCCGGGGGTGCATCGGGCGCACGTGTCCGCAGCAGCGGGCCGCGCGGTGGTGGACGCCGACCCGGTCGTCGTCACCGCTCCCGTGCTGACCGCGGCGCTCGCCGCGTCCGGCTATCCGTCCCGGCTGGAATCGCTCTGATCTCCGGCCCGCCCGCCGCCTCCTGATCGGGGCGTGCGGTAGCGGGTTGACTCATTCGTGGAGAGTCGATGGCTGCTCTATCTGACAATCTGTTCACTCTTGCTCTCCTCGGCCACCTCACGGCCGTGATCGCCTTTGCCGCGGCCCAGGTGGCACCGCGGCGGGTTGCCGTACCGGTTCCTGCGACGGTGCCTGCGGCTGCCGTCCCGACGATGGCTGCCGTGTCGCGCCGGGTTGCCATCGGGCGCGTCGTCGGCCTGGGCGCGGTCGGGGCGGCCGCGGCGGCGCAGGCCGGCAGCCTGGTCGCCCGGGCGGCCGCGGCGGGGCGCGTGCCGTGGGGAAACATGTACGAGTTCATCGTGGCGGTGACCCTGGTCGGGGTGCTCGCCTGGCTGGTCCTGGCGGTCCGGCGCCCCGCGTTGCGGCCACTGGGCCTGTACGTCGCGGTGTGCGCGTTGGTGCTGCTCGCCGCGGCGGGCCTGCACGTGTACACGCCGGCGGGTCCGCTGGTACCGGCGTTGCAGTCGGTGTGGCTGGCGGTGCACGTCAGCGCCGCCGCAATCGCGTCCGGGTTGTTCCTGATCGGGTTCGTCGCTGCCGTGGCCCTGCTGCTACGGGCGCGTTATGAGCGACGGGGCACGCCGAGATCGGGGGATCTGCGTGACACCTTGGCGGCGCGGCTGCCCGCGATGGCGGTGTGGCGGCGGCTGTCGTTCCGGATGCACGGGGCGGGCTTCCTGGTGTGGACCTTCGCGGTGATGGCCGGAGCGGTGTGGGCGGAGGCGGCGTGGGGCCGCTTCTGGGGCTGGGACCCGAAGGAGACGTGGGCGTTCATCTCCTGGGTGGTGTATGCGGCCTACCTGCACGCGAACGCGACCGCGAGTGTGCGGGCCACCACCGCGGCGTGGGTGGCGGTGGTGGGCTGGGCGACGATGATGTTCAACCTGTTCGCGGTGAACCTGGTGATCTCTGGTCTGCACTCCTACGCGGGGGCCTGAGCCGTGGTCAGCCGCTACTTGACGGGGTTTGCGCCGCGGCCCGCGGCGGTTGTCGCACCTGCGTGCGGCGCGGAGCTCTCCTCGTCGTGCGGCGCGGCGGCGGCCGAGAGCAGCCGGGCGAACAGCTGGGCGGTGCGGGCGCCGGTCATGCCGGTGCCCGTGAACCGGTGGGTCACCCCGTTGACGTGTTCGATCGTGACGGTGATGCCGCCGTTGGCCTGCTCACTGCGGGCCGCGCTGATGTCCCGTACGTGGATGGCGGAGCCGGGGTGGCGCTCGGCGCGCCAGAGCAGCACTGCGGCGACGGCTGCACCGATGCCGCCGGCGATGATCAGGCCGACTGTCGCGGCGGTGGCCCACAGGCCGACGGCCGGGCCGATCGCGTGGCCGACACCGATGGAGATGGCAGCGAGGCCGAGGCCGAGCATCACCGCTCCGGCGGACCAGTGCAGCAGCCTCCGCCAGCGGGTGGCGGCGGGGGTGATCCACACCGTGGTGTCGTCGGAGCGGAGGCTGGCGGTCTCGCCGGAGTCGAGCGCAACGGGGAACACCTTCACGCCGCTACCGTACGTCACGCAGAGAGAGGGCGGACAACATGCCTGGCTTCCCGAGCGGCTATCGTCGGGGCGTGTCGCCCTGGCTTCGTCCCCGCTGGCTCGTTGGCCACGTGCTCGTCGGTGTGGTCGCGGTGGTGTTCCTGCGGCTGGGCTGGTGGCAGTGGCAACACGCGCGGCAGGGCAACACCCTCAGCTACGGGTACGCGTTGCAGTGGCCGCTTTTTGCCGCCTTCGGGGTCTTCTTCTGGGTCAAGGTGGTGCGCGAGCGGTTGAGCCACGCCGACGTCCGACGGCAGGGGGGCAGGCCGCAGGCAGCGGTGCCGTCGCTGGGTCACAGCTGGCGCTTCGAGCGCAGCGACCCGGACGGCGCGGCGCCGGCGCGGATGACGCCCGCCGCTGTGACGCAGACCGACGCCCAGGATCCGCAGGTGGCCGCCTACGAGGACATGCTGCGGTGGCTCAACGACGACCCCCGCCGGCACGTCTCGGACTACCCGGGCTTCCAGGACCGCTAGACCTCGACACCTCGAACGCGCCGCTGCCGGCACGGTCCCGTCGCACCGGCGTCGATGACGGCTGCCGGCTCAGGCAAATGCCGCCAGCGGTCTCCGCGGCGCCGAGCCTGCTGACAGATGTCCGCATCGACACCGTGCCGCCACCACCGCGCCGCTGCGCAGACAACCACCTGCGGCCGCGCCTGTGCGAAGGTCGTCACTCCAGTGCCGTGAGGCGTCCCGCCGGCGGCTCCCGCCACGCTGCTCTCCGGCTGCCCGCGGACGCGGCCGCGCCCGATAGGCAGCTCCTGGCGTCGGGCCTCGCCTCGACGACCATGCGTGGTTCTGCCGGCCGCTGCTCGTCGAAGTCACGCCTCGACCGTCGGTCGCGGCCCACGCGTGGGCGTCCTCGACCGGTGGCGGACGAGCGCCGCTGCGGTGTGCTTCCGCCCGGCCCGCCTTGCCAGCCGACCGGCATGGCTAGCGACGGCCCGTGCGGCCGAACACCCGACGTTGACCACGAGGACCAGGAGGGTCTGTGAACATGAGTACGCCGGCGACAGCCGGGCACGACGATCCGGCGGCCGGGGACGTGACGGTGCGGCCGAGGCGGATACGGCAGATCAGCCTGGGCGCCGCAGCGGTGATCCTGGCGATCAACGTGTACGCGGGGCTCACCTTGAGTGGAACCACCTCCAACGGGGGAAAACTGTTTCCCGCCGACCGGTGGGCAGTCATCGGGGTCGGGGTGTTATTCACCGGGCTGACCCTGCTGCCGTGGCGGCTGCGGGTGCAGGCCGACGTCGAGCGGGTGCGGGTGCGCAACCTGCTCGGTGATGTCACCGTGCCGTGGCAGGTGGTGGAGCGGGTTCGGTTCGACCGCAAGGCGGTGTGGGCGTCGCTGGATCTGGTCAACGGCGACGTGGTGCCGCTGCTGAGCGTGCAGGTGATCGACCACGCGGACGCCGTCGCTGCCGTCAGACGTCTGCGAACCCTGCTCGCCGCCGCCCGGGCCATGGATGCGGACGGGGCCGGTTCCGTGGCGCCACCCGCCGAGGGCGGGCCCGCCGTTGAAGGGGCGGCCCCTGCTGCGGGGGATCGATCCACCTCCAGTTGAGTTGCACTTATTGCAATGTGAGCATATGTTGGCTCGGTCGGTCGACAGGAGGGGCAGCCGGGCATGGGCGAGGGACACGACCACGGGCAGCAGATCATGCGCGCCGGTGAGAAGCACCGGGGCCGGTTGTGGGCGGCGTTCGCCCTGCTGGTCGCTTTCATGCTGGTCGAGGCGGTCGCGGCGTGGTTGACCGGTTCGCTGGCGCTGCTGTCGGATGCCGGGCACATGTTCACCGACGTGCTCGGCATCGGCATGGCGCTGGCGGCGATCACCGCAGCCAGCAAGGCCTCTCACGACGGGCAGCGCACATTCGGGTTGTATCGGATGGAGGTCCTCGCCGCGCTGGCCAACGCGGTGCTGCTGTTCGGCGTCGCCATCTACGTGCTGGTGGAAGCGGTGCGCCGCTTCTCCGCGCCGCACGAGGTGCTGGCCGGGCCGATGCTGGTCGTCGCGGTGGCCGGCCTGGTGGCCAACATCGCGGCATTCTTCCTGCTGCGTTCAGGCTCGGAGGAGAGCCTGAACGTGCGCGGCGCCTACCTTGAGGTGCTCGGCGACCTGTTCACCTCGGTCGGCGTCATCGTCGCCGCTGGAATCATCGCCCTGACCGACTGGTGGTACGCCGACCCGATCATCGCGGTGGCGGTGGGCCTGTTCATCCTGCCCCGCACCTACAAGCTGGGCCGGGCCGCGGTGCGGGTGCTGGTGCAGGCCGCCCCGCCGCACCTGGACGTCGCGCAGGTCCGCGACGCCCTGGCCGCGGTCGACGGCGTCGCCGACGTGCACGACCTGCACGTCTGGACCCTGACCTCGGGGATGGAGGTCGCGTCGGCGCATCTGATCCTCGCTCGCGACAGTGACCTGGCGGGGGTCCTGGCCGCGTCCCGGCAGGTGT
The DNA here is from genome assembly GCF_007827625.1 of Micromonospora sp. CNZ297. Classification (NCBI taxonomy): domain Bacteria; kingdom Bacillati; phylum Actinomycetota; class Actinomycetes; order Micromonosporales; family Micromonosporaceae; genus Micromonospora; species Micromonospora sp. CNZ297. The sequence continues at coordinate 136,909 of NZ_VISU01000011.1, forward strand.
TGCACGATCGGTTCTCCATCGAGCACGCGACCCTGCAGGCCGAGCCGCAGGGCGCCGACGGCGTCTGCGACGCAAGCGGTTGGTGATGGTTTGTGGGGAACTTTCCGCTGCCTCTGCGCGACTATCTGAGGAATGACCCGCTAGCTGGGAGTCCGGCCTTGACCCGCACGTACCGTTTCGTCCTGCCCGTCCGTGTTGCTGCTGCCCTCTGCGTGGCCACCGCCCTGCTCGTGCCGGCCACGCCGGCGTGGGCACACAACGCCCTGCGCGACTCGACGCCGGCCGCCAACGCCCGTCTGGCCGCCGCCCCGCAACAGATCGAGCTGATCTTCGTCGAACGGCTCGATCCGCGGTTCACGACCATCGCGGTCACCGCCCCGGGTGACGTTGCCGCCGTCGCCGGCAAGCCGGCCGTGTCGGGTACCCGCGCCACCCAGCCGCTCAAGTCTGACCTGCCCGCCGGCAGGTACACGGTGGCGTACCGGGTGGTGTCCGTCGACGGGCATCCGGTGCAGAGCTCCTACACGTTCACCGTCACCGCGTCGGCGTCCCCGCTCGCGGCATCCGCACCGCCGGCGTCGGCCCTCACCACACCGCCGTCGGTGCCGGCGACCACTGCCGCTTCCTCGGCCGCCGCCGCTGATGGCGCCCCGAGCATGGGGGTCGGGCTGGTGGCGGTGCTGCTCGCGCTCGTGGCGGCCGGGGCGGGTCTGCTGCTGTGGCGCAAGCGGGCGGCCCGGCGATGAGCATGCAGAGCGTCGTGCGGCGTCCGGTGCTGGTGCCCGTCGGCACTGTCCTCGTCGCGGCCGCGGTCGGAGCGGCGCTGTTGTGGTGGGGTGGCGGCGCGGTACCCCAGACGGTGCCGGGCCTGCCGGACCCGGGCCCGACCACCGCGTGGATCCTGCCGGCCGCCCGGTTGGGCATGCAGGTCGGTGCGGTCATCACCGTCGGGCTGCTGCTGGCCGTGGTGATGCTGTCGCCCCGCGACGACGAAGGTCGCCTGTCGGCCCTGGGCTACCGCCGCCTGCGCGCTGCGGCATTCAGTGCTGCCGCCTGGGCGGCGGCGTCCGCGGTGGCGGTCTGCTACACCCTGGTCGACCTGTTCGGGCTGCCCGCCGCCCAGGTGTTGTCCGTGCGGGCGGTGCTGCACTTCGCCCTCAGCGTGGCGCTCGGGCAGGCGCTGGCCCTCAGCGGCGTCCTCGCGTTGCTCGTGGCGCTGATCGCCGCCAGGAGCCTGCGTCCGGGCGGTGCCCTGGCGGCGTTGTGTATCGCGGTGGCGGCGACGATCCCGCCGGTGTTCACCGGGCACGCCGCCGGTTCCGGCAACCACCAGATCGCGGTGTCCGGGCAGCTGCTACACGTCATCCCGGTCACCCTGTGGGCGGGGGGTCTGTTCGCCCTGGCCGTCACCGCCCGCGGGTCGACCGCCGACCTGGCCGTCGCGGTGCGCCGGTTCTCGCCGCTCGCGCTGGCCTGCCTGGTCGTCGTCGGCGCCTCCGGCCTGGTGTCCGCCGCCACCCGCCTGTCCGCCCCGGCGGAGTTGCTGACCACCCGTTACGGGCAACTGCTGCTGGTCAAGATCGCGGCGCTCGCCGCGGTCGGGGTGGCCGGGCTGCTGCACCGCCGCCGTTCGATGCCCGCCCTGTGCGCGGGGCGGCGGCGTCCGTTCCTGCGGGTGGCGGTGGTGGAGACGCTGCTGTTCGCCGCCACCCTCGGCGCCGCCGTGGCGCTGTCGCGTACCCCCGCACCGCTCGGTGAGGTGGAGGAGGACTCGACGGCGGCCCTGCTCGGTTTCCCCATGCCGCCACCGTTGAGCATCGAGACCGTGGCGAGGCTGTGGCTGCCCGACCCGCTGATCATCGCCGCCGCGGTGGCCGCCGCCGGGCTGTACCTGGCCGGGGTGTGGCGACTGCGCCGCCGCGGTGACACGTGGCCGCCCGCCCGCACCGCGCTGTGGCTGGCCGGCTGCGCGGTGATCGTCATCGCCACGTCCAGCGGCCTGGCCCGTTACGGACCGGTGTTGTTCGCCGTGCACATGGTGCAGCACCTGCTGCTGATGATGGTCGCCCCGATCCTGCTGGTGCTCGCCGGGCCGGTCACCCTCGCCCTGCGCGCGCTGCCCCCGTCGACCGACCCCCGGTGGCCCGGCCCCCGTGAGTGGCTGCAGACCGCCCTGCACTCCCGGGTCTCCCGCGCGCTGACCCATCCAGTGGTCGCGCTGGCCCTGTACGTCGTGAGCCTGTACGTGCTCTACTTCACCGGCCTGTACGAGCTGGCGGTCCGTTCCCACGCCGCGCACCTGGCCATGATCGGCCACTTCCTCGGCGTCGGGTACCTGTTCTTCTGGACCGTGATCGGCATCGACCCCGCCCCCCGGCGGGTGCCACACCCGCTGAAGGCGATCCTGGTGCTGATCAGCATGGTGCTGCACGCCTTCCTCGGTGTGGCGCTCATGCAGTCGGGCGGCGTTCTCGCCGCCGACTGGTGGACCGCCCTCGCCCGTCCCTGGGGGCCCACTCCACTTCAGGACCAGCGCAACGCCGGCGGGGTCGCCTGGTCCTTCGGGGAACTGCCCACGGTCATCGTGCTCGGCGCCCTGATGCTGCAGTGGATCCGCGCCGACGAGCGGGAAGCCCGCCGCCGTGACCGCGCGGCCGACCGCGCCGAAGCGGAGGGCCGCGAGGACGACGAACTGGCCGCCTACAACCGCATGCTCGCCGGACTCGCCGAACGAGACCGGCAGGTTCCCCGGTGAACCGCCGCCCGCCGAATGCCGGTGCCGGGAACCGGCAGCGGGCGATCAACGACTACCTGTCGACGACGGCACACGAACGAGGCAGAAAGTTGGTTCGGATGAGACACCGATGGGCGATCGTCGCACTGGCCGTCACGGCCGCCACCGTCACGGCGGCCAGCCCCGCGTGGGCCCACACCGACGCGAAGCTGACGCCGGCGCGCGCGGGCGCCGCCAACGCCGTGCTGTCCGTCGACGCCGAGGCCGAGTCCCGCACCGCCGGCACCACCTCGGTGCAGGTCTACCTGCCCGAGGGCATCGCCGCGTCAGACATCACCCTGCTCAAGGCCCCGCCCGGCTGGAAACTGTCCACCACCACGCCGAACAGCTACACCGTCGCCGGACCGGCCGTCCCGGTCGGGCAGGACGCCGAACACCAGGTACGCGTGCGGCAGCTGCCCAACACTGCGCAGGTGTCGTTCAAGATCCTGCAGAAGTACAGCGACGGACGTATCGACCGGTGGATCGAGGTGCCCAGCTCCGCCAACCCGGAGCCGGCCAACCCCGCCCCGACCGTGAAACTCGCCGCCGCCCCGACCCCCAGCCCGACCGGCTCCGCCGTCGAGGCGAGCAGCCCGAGCGTCGCACCTGCCACCGACGCCCCGATCACCGATGGACCTGCCGCGAGCACTCAGCAGGACGCCGGTAACGGCGGGGTGTGGCTGGTCGTCGGGATCGTCCTGGCGCTGCTGGCCGCCGCCGGCATCGTGGTGTCGTTGCGGCGACACCGGCCCTGAGTGCGGCGACCTGGTCGGGCTCGGGCGCTGATGCCCTTCGTGGACACTTCCACCGATAGGATCCGTCCCGTGCCGGTGCGGTGGCGGGACCCGGTCAGTCGACGCGATGGCCTGCGTCTGCGCGAGCTGCTCTGCTTCCTCGTCGCCGCGGTCGTCGCGATGATCGCGGCCCACGGGACGCTCGACGTGGCCGCGGCGAGTGTCACTCACCCGTCCCCGTCCTCGACGGCCCTGCACGCCCAGCCCTGCCCGGACGAGCGGCCCGGCCACGTCACGCGCGCCTGCCCGGCGGAATCGCCCCGCACACTTCCCGTCGCCGAGCCTGCCAGCCCCACCCTGAGGTGCCCGCCCGTGCGGCCCTCAGGCGACCTACCGCATGTAGACCAGCGGCGCGTTTCTGCAACTGCTCGGCGGCGGTGTTCTTGAGCACGACTGAGCGGTGATTCTCGGCGGCTCTGATCCCGTGGCGATGACACCAGCAGCTACGTGCGCACTGGGACAGCTGCGGCTGAGCAGCGCCGGGGACAGCCGCTCACCACGGCACCGGGCATAGACAAGCCCGCCAGTGCCACTGGCGCTGGTGACCTGGCGCTTGCCAGTACGCGCTACAACCCGGCGAGGGTGTACAGCCCGAGGAACCCGACGAAGAACAGGGCGGCCGTCCACGGGGTCTCGGGGTGTTCGTGAGCCTCCACCAGAAGCTCTTCGGTGACCAGGTACAGCAGGGCAGCAGCACCGAAGGCCAGCACAGCGGCCAGGACCCCACGGCTGGCGCCGCCGAGCAGTGCCGCACCGCCGATCGCTCCTGCAGCGGTCGCCAGACCGAGCGCACTCGGAATCATGGCGGCCCGCACCCGGCCCGCACCTCGCTTGGCCAGTGCGGCGCTCACCGACAGGCCGAGGAACAGGACCTCCAGGGTGAGTGCGATCGTGAGGATGACGCCCTGGCTCTTTCCGAGGGTGACGCCCAAGCCGACGAGCAGGCCGTCTACGAGCAGGTCGACACCGACCGCGGCCAGCAGCCCGGCGGGGACACCGATGGGGCGGGTGGCCTCCACCCGGCGGGAGTAGGCCCCCAGAGCCAACAGCAGAACCACGCCGGCGGTGAACGCGCCCACCACGATCAGCAGGTGGCCTTCTCGGCGCAACTCCGGCAGCAGCTCGCCAGCGAGCGCGGCGAACACCACTCCGGCGGCGAAGTGCTGGATTCCGCTGGAGACCGCCGGGCCGGGAGTCCTCAACGTAGCGATCACCGCGCCTGTCACGGTGGCCACGACGGGAAAGGCCACCAGGATCGCTGCCGTGCCGACTACGTTCACAGGCGTCCTCTCCTGTCCTCGACCCAGAGCGCGAGGCGCCGTCAGGGCACCCTGGTGTTCGTGCCCGGCGATTGGTCGGCCAAACCAGCGCGGCTCGGTCCCACCGACTTTGAGCAGCTTCGGGAGGCGCGCTCGATGACGCGGCGGTCGTGATCGCTGCCGTCGTGGTGTCTGCGAGCATGGACTGTTCCGTAGCTGGTGGTCTGGAACAGGTGGAGGTGGGGGCATGGCGACGGATCTGGTCGGCGCCCTCGCCGGGGCGTCGTTGGCCGCGTTCGCGCTGGCCTGGATGTCGGCGGTGGCCGGCCCCGGCGGCGGTGTGCTGCTGCTGCCCGTGTTCACCGCGCTGTTCGGACTGCGGTGGCACTGACTCCCGCGACCCTGCTGGGCGCCTGGGTGGGCAAGAAGACCGTGGGGCGGATCAGCGACCGACTGTTCGTCGCCGTCGTGGGGGTTGGTCTGATCGCCGCCGGCGTGCTGTTTCTGGCCGGCTTCTGACGTCACCCGAGCCGGCTACTCCTCATCCGCGTCTCAGGTGAGGTGTTGCCGGACGCGGCGGGGCGGGGTGAACGCGTAGAGGTCGAGCACGCCGGGTGGGTCGGCCAGGCCGGGGCCGCCGGCGCGGATCCAGGCGGCGATGTCGTCGCTCGCGTCGGTGTCGTTGATCAGGCCGAGCCAGCCCGGTCGCCCGCCGGCGCGGCGGCCGGCGGGGAGGGCTGTACGACGATGACGTTGGCGTGCGCGCAGGTGTCGAGGCAGTCGCTGACCCGTACCACAGCGACGTCGGCGACTGCCGCTTGCAGCTGGGCCAGTTGCCCGGCGTGGTCGAACCCGGCGGAGGTGCCGCAGCAGCAGCCCTGGCAGACCGTGACGGTGCAACCGGCCGTCGCGCCGCCGTCCCGGCCGCGGCGGCTCACGGCGCCCCTTCGGTCTGGGCGCGTCGCCATGCGGAGGAGGCGAGTAGGCGTAGGCCGTTGAGGCCGACGATGACGGTGGAGCCTTCGTGCCCGGCGACACCCAGGGGGAGGGGTAGGTTGCCGAACAGGTCCCAGCAGACCAGCACGGTGATGAAGGGTGCCGGCGATGATCAGGTTCGCCGTGACGAGGCGGCGGGCGCGCCGGGACAGGGCGGTCGCGCTGGGCAGGGTGGCCAGGTCGTCGCGGACGAGGACGGCGTCGGCGCTGGAGGGCAAGGTCGGAGCCGCCGCGGCCCATGGCGACGCCGAGATTGGCGGCGGCGAGGGCGGGTGCGTCGTTGACGCCGTCGCCGACGAGCAGCACCCGCCGGCCGCTGGCCTGTACGGCGCGCACCTGGTCGACCTTGTCCTGCGGCAGCAGCCCGGCGTGCACGTCGGTGATCCCGGCCTCCGCCGCCAGGTGCCCGGCGGCGCCGGCGTTGTCACCGGTGAGCAGCATTGGCCTGGCCCCGGTGAGGCGGGTCAGCGCGATGACGGCGTCGGAGCGGATCCGGTCGGCCAGGGCAAGCACCCCGACGGGCGTCCCGTCGACGATCACCACCATGGCGGTGTGGCCGGTGGCCTGCGCGTCGGCGGCCACGGCCCGGGCCTGGGCCACGGCCATGGGCGTGAGCTCGTCGAGCAGGACCGGCCTGCCCACGGCCACCTGCCGGCCGTTGACCACCGCGCGTACGCCCCGGCCGGGCACGGACGTGAAGTCGGCCGCCGCCGGCACCGGCAGCCCGTGGTCCTGCGCCGCCGCGAGGACCGCGGCACCGACGGGGTGTTCGCCTGGCGTGCTCGGCCCCGGCGGCAAGCCGCAACACCTCCTCCGGGCGGGCGTCGCCGATGGGGTGGATGTCGACGACGCGGGGATGGCCTTCGGTGAGGGTGCCGGTCTTGTCGAACGCCACCCGCTCGGGGTCGGCGAGGTGTTCCATCACCACGGCGGACTTGACCAGGACGCCGTGGCGGCCGGCGAGGGCGATCGCGGACAGTAGCGGCGGCATCGTGGCGAGGACCACGGCGCACGGCGATGCCACGATCATGAACGTCATCGACCGCAACAGCGTCGAGCGCAGGTCGGCGCCGAAGAGCAGGGGTACGGCGAACAGCGCCAGGGTGGCGACGACCACCGCGATCGAGTACCGCTGTTCGACCTTCTCGATGAACAGCTGCGTCTTGGCCTTGGTCGCCGACGCCTGCTCCACCAGGGCGACGATGCGGGCGATCACGGACTCGCCCGCTTCACGGTGCACGCGTACGACGAGCGTGCCGGTGCCGTTGAGGGTGCCGGCGAACACCTCGTCGCCGACCGACTTGCCCGCAGGCAGCGGCTCCCCTGTGATGGTGGCCTGGTCCACCTCGCTGATGCCGTCGACGACGACCGCGTCGGCGCCGATGCGCACACCCGGGCGGACCCGCACATGGTCACCGAAGCGCAGCTCGACCGTGTCCACCACTGTCTCGCCGCCGTCGGGGTCCACCCGCGTCGCCTGCTCGGGCTGTGGATCCGGGTCGGGGCCGCCGTGGCCGTCCTCGCCGCCGGCGGCGCGGCCCTGTACGCCTGGCAGCGCCGACGCAGGGCCTGAAGGGCAGACCATCCCGTCATGCAGTCGGAACGGCAGGGCAGCGGCGGGGCGGATAGGATCTCCGCGATGAGACGCTGGCAGATGACCACGGCGCAGCGAGGCGACGGACGCCTCAGCCGCGTCGTCTGCCTGCTCCTGGTTGTCCTCGTGGCGCTGATCGCCGCCCACCCGGTCACCGGCGCCAGCGCGGCGCGCAGGCACACCCAACCGCTGGCCGGTGTCAGCGTGGCTCACCACGGCCAGGACTGTCCCCAGGACCGCCCCAGCCATGCTGAGCAGGCCTGCCCCACCCAGTCGTCGAGCACTACCCCGGTCACGGCCTCACTCATCCGGCCGTTGACTCTGACGAGCCGGCGACTGCCTCCGTTGCCCGCCGAGCGGATCCATCAGGATGACCCGGGGACCCATCTGTGTCCTCGCCTGACACAGTTGGCGGTGTCCCGCACGTAAGAGCCACTCCGCGTGGCATGGCTTCGGCGGCGCAGGCAGCCTGCCTCGCCGCCGCGAGCGGGAACCGGGTATCGCCATGGCTGTCGTGGCGGGCGACCGCCCCGGACAGGCACTGCCCGCGCTGGCCGGGTGTGCTTCCGGCCCCCGCATCCCCTGCCCGCGTCGCGTTCCTGAGCGGGTTAGGGCGATGGGTACGCGTCAGCCACCTGCTGCTCACCGGCTCCATTCGACTGGAGCCGTCCAGGAACATCGGCATGTCTTCCGCCCATCGGGCGCATCCCCCACTCCCACTAGTGAGAGGCATCGTGATGAGAGCTTCCAAGTCCTCTGCCCGTACCCGACCGGCGAAGGCCGTCGCGGTGCGCCCCGGCCGGCCGTGGGGCGTCATCGCCGTCGTCACGGCGGTGAGCGTGCTCGGCGTGGCGATCATCGGCTACGCCGCGGTCGCCACGTGGCAGGGCACCCGGCCCTGGGCGCAGCGTCTGACCGGCCTGTCCGGCGTGACGGATTACGCGTCGAAGAAGCCGGCGTGGCTGGCTAGTGAGCACAAGAGCGGCCCGCTGACCTACGAGGTGACCCCGTCGGTGGGTGGCAGCCACAACAGCGCGTGGCAGAACTGCACCGGCGACGTTTACGACGCGCCGATCGCCGCCGAGCACGCCACCCACAGCATGGAACACGGCGCGGTGTGGATCACCTACCGGTCCGACCTGCCCGCCGACGAGGTGCAGCGCCTGGCCGGGCGGGTCCGCGGCGTCGACTACATGCTGCTCAGCCCGCACGACAACCTCGACGCGCCGATCTCGCTACAGGCGTGGGGCTACCGCCTCACCGTCCCCTCCGCCGACGACGAGCGGATCGACGAGTTCATCCGCGCGGCCCGGGTCAACGCCGGACCCGAGCAGGGCGCGACGTGCTCGGGTGGGATCACCGCCACCGGCACGACGCCCCGTGACCTTGCCCCTCAGGGCCAGTAGGGGCCAGCCATGGACAACGCGCAAACACCCCCGCAACCCCAGCCGGACCCGCCGGCGAGTCGCCGCTGGTGGCCGCTCGTGGCCGCGGCCCTCGTCGTCTTCGCCGTCGGTGTCGCCGTGGGACTGCTCGTTCCGGCCGTGCGGGCACCCGGCGACACGTCCGCCGACGCCGGCTTCGCCCGGGACATGGCAACCCACCACGCCCAGGCCGTGGAGATGTCGATGATCGTGCACGCCCGTACCGACGATCCCGAGGTCGCCACCCTCGCCATGGACATCGCACTCACCCAACAGGCGCAGATCGGCATCATGCGGACCTGGCTGACCCAGTGGGGCCTGCCACCGACCGGCAGCCAACCGGCCATGGCCTGGATGAACGACATGAACGGCATGGACCACGGCGGTGCAGACGCGACCGGCGCCGCACCCATGCCGGGCATGGCGACCAAGGCCGAGATCACCCAGCTGCGCGAGACCACCGGCCGGAACCTGGACATCAGGTTCGCCGAGCTGATGATCCGCCACCACCGCGGCGGACTCGCCATGGTCGAGGCGATCCTGGCCGCAGAGCCCCGCCCGGAAGTCCGCGACCTGGCGGCGCGGATGCGCGCCGGCCAGCAGGCCGAGATCACCGCTTTGCAGAAGCTGCTGGACCGGCTGCACTCCACCGCCTCCACCGATGCGTCCACCAACTGACGCGTCGCTCGGCCCCGCCGCCCAGGCCGCCGGCGGGTACGCGCCTCGCCTCCGCCCGCACCCTGGCCACCTGGCTCGGTCCCGCATCAAAGTGGGCCATGGCTGGCGGGGCGTTGGCTGTCCTGCTGGCCGCCGGATACCGCCGGCGCGCGGCACTGATCCGTGCGCGAAACGCCCGCTTGGGCGGCATGGTGATGAACCGCTGACCGCCGGCCCGCCTCGGCGTGGTCGACGTACCGTCAGGACGTGGCCGGCGGTCCGACCGATTCCAACGGCGGAGTCCTGGTCAGCGTGCCCGGCCGCCGCGACGGGTTGGCGCGCAGGGGGAGGGAGCGGGTATGGCCAGCGCGCGGGTGCGGACGGCGCCTGGGCGCCGCGTCGAGCGGGCCCGGCGACCGCACGTTGCGCTGGCCGTCGTGCTGATCCTTGCCGGGGTGTTCGCTACCGGCGCCGGGCTCGGCAGCAACGGCAGCGGCAGCGGCCTGTTGGGCTGGTTGCCTTTCGTCGGTCAGCGGGGCAGCGCGGAGGCGTTGGGTCCGAGCCGGCCGGTGCGGATCAGCATTGACGCGATCAAGGTGAACGCGGCGGTGGGGCCGGTCGGCGTGGCGGCCGACGGGTCCATCGCCGTGCCCCCGCTGTAACGGGCCGACGACACCGGCTGGGCGACCTGCGTAAGGGCTCCCGCGTCGAGATCACTCGGGCTCACCGTTCGGTCGCGGTGTTCGCGGTCACCTCGGTCGAACGGTTCGACAAGAACCGCCTGCCCGCAGACCGGGTCTACGGCGGCGACGGCGGGCCCGGGCTCCGCCTGATCACCTGCGGCGGCGCGTGGATCGGCGGAAGCGTCGGCTACGCCGACAACACCATCGCCTTCGCCTCGCTGGTCGGCTCGCGCCAGCGCTGACCGAGCGGGGTCCCCGGGACCGGCCCGCCGTGGTGTGGCCCGGTCAGATGCTGATCTGGCCCGGCCCGACCGTGGCCCGTAGCCAGATCATCAGGTCGGTCCACGCTCCGGTGAGCAGCGCGAGCCCGATCGCGACGAGCAGCGCACCGCCGAGGCGGGTGACCCACCGGTGGTGGCGGCGCACGAAGCGGGTGAGGGTCAGCGTGCGCCGCAACCCGAGGCCGACGAGCAGGAACGGCAGGCCCAGGCCGGTGCAGTAGGCCAGGGCGAGGACGGTGGCCCTACCGGTGGTGGATTCCACCGCCGCCAGGCCCAGCACTGCGCCGAGGGTGGGGGACACGCACGGCGTCCAGGACAGGCCGAACGTCGCGCCGAGCACGGGTGCGCTGGCGATCCCGGCGGACGGGAGCCGGGTGGCGCGGACCTGCCGTTGCAGCAGCGGGAACGCCCCGAGGTAGCCAGCGCCGAGGAGCACGGTCAGCGTCCCGGCGGCGATCTCGATGGTGCGCGCGTTGGTCACCAGGGCGCGGCCGGCGGCGTTGAACGCCACGGCCACGGTGACGAACACGACGGCGAACCCGGCGATGAACCCGAGCGTGCCGGCCACGACCCGCGCCCGCGCCCGCCGCCGGGTCGCCACGGCGACAGCGCCGGCCGCCGGGGGCGGGGTGGGCTGCGCCGCGGCGTCGAGGTCGGTACCGGCTAGGCCGGTGACGTAGGACAGGTAGCCCGGCACCAATGGCAGGACGCAGGGGGATAGGAAACTCACCAGTCCCGCCGCGGCGGCGACGGCCATCGCGGCCAGGAGGGGCCCGGTCGCGGCGATGGCCGCGAACTGCTCGCCCATGTCAGCCGGCTCCGGCCGACGTGCGCGCCACGGAGTCCGGTTCCACCAGTCGCGGCATGTGTCCTCCCTCAGGTCGCGCTGGCTGCGCAACGGTCATCGTCTCACGCCGCTACTACCTTTCGTAGTATGGGGTGTGCCGTCCGCGCACTGGGACGGCTTGCCCCGCAGGGGACGCCGACCGGCCCGCCGCGCGGGTCGGCTGTTGCGGCGCGCCCGGACGCGGCCGGTGTCGCGCGCCCGTGGCCGTCAGATGCACAGCACCCTCCGTCGTGGTGGCGGCCGCGCAGGTCGTGGCGGCGATCCTGGATTCCTCCCTTCGCCGCAACCGGAGGATCTAGCCTGAATAACAGTCTTCTGGTCGGACGGCAGTGATCGATGAGCCTGTCCCCGCCGCACCCCCTGAGCCCGCCGCGCTGCTCGACCTTCCGCTGACCACGGTCGCGGTGGCGCTGCCAGTCGACCACCGCTCGGTGGCAAAGGTGAGGGAGGCGCGGTGGCAGGTGCCGGCGGCCGGGCGGCCGGCTCGGAGAGCACCCTGGAAGTCCAGCTTTCAGCGGTGCTGCCGGCCGCGCAGGACGAGCGGGATCAGTGCGTGCAGCGGCTGCGGGAGCGGCTGTCCGGGACACGGGGGCTGCGCGACGCGCACGTGCACGACCGCGACGGGCAGGCAGTGGTGTGCGTGCACTACGACCCCGTCGTGCTGCCGCTGGACCGGCTGCGTCGGGTGGTGTCTCAGACCGGCGCGCAGGTCAGCGACCGCTACCGGCATGCGTGGCTCCGGGTGACCGGGATGGACTGCGGTGACTGCTCTGCGAGCATCGAGCACGTCCTCACCCGCCAGAACGGGGTGCTGGCCGCCTCGGTTAGTTACGCCGCGGAGCGGCTGCGGGTGGAGTTCGACAGCGACGTCGTGTCGTTGGACGACCTGGTCCGTCTGGTGCGCGCCATGGGCTACGGCGTGGAGGTCCCGCGCCGGCGAGGGTGGGTGCGCACCCGCGCGGAGCTGCTGTTGGCGCTGGCCGCCGGCGTACTGCTCGCGATGGGCTTCGCCGGTGAGACGTTCCTCGACTGGCCCGCCACGGTTGTCGTGGTCGCGTACGGGCTGGCCTATCTGACCGGCGGATTCACCGCGGCACGGCACGCGGCGGCCGCCGCGGTGCGGCTACGGCTGCAGATCGACGCGCTGATGGTCGTCGCGGCCGTCGGCGCTGCGGTCGTCGGGGCCTGGGCCGAGGGCGCGCTGCTGCTGTTCCTGTTCAGCCTCGGCCACGCGCTCGAGCACCGGGCGATGGGCCGGGCCCGCCACGCGATCGAGGCACTCGGGACGATCACCCCGCACACCGCCAGGGTTCGCCGCGAGGGCACTGAGACCGAACTCGACGTGCGGGAGGTGCTGCGCGGCGACGTGGTCATCGTCCGGCCCGGCGAACGCGTACCGGTCGACGGCAGCGTGCGGGGCGGGCGGTCGACGGTCGACCAGAGCCCGATCACCGGCGAGAGCACTCCGGTCGACAAGGCGCCCGGCGCTGCGGTGTTCGCCGGCACGGTCAACCACGACGGCGTCCTGGAGGTCGAGGTGACCCGGCTGGCCGGGGAGTCCACCCTGGCCCGGGTGGTCACCATGGTGCAGGAGGCCCAGACCCAGAAGTCCCCCACCCAACGGCTCACCGAGCGCTTCACCGCGGTGTTCGTACCCGCCGTGCTGCTGCTGGCCGCGGCGGTCATCGCGGTGCCGCCGCTGCTGGGCTGGCTGACCTGGCAGGTGGCGTTCCTGCGCGGCATGGCGGTCCTGGTGGCCGCGTCGCCGTGCGCGCTGGCCATCGGCACGCCGGCGGCCGTGCTGTCGGGGATCGCTCGCGCCGCCCGAACGGGTGTGCTGGTCAAGGGCGGCGTGCACCTGGAGAACCTGGGCCGGGTCGACGCGATGGCCTTCGACAAGACCGGAACGCTCACCAGCGGGCACCCCGTTGTCACCGATGTCCGCCCCGCCGCCGGCGTCGACCCCGCGGCCCTGCTCAGCACGGCCGCCACCGTGGAGAGCCGGTCCACCCACCCCCTGGCCCGGGCTGTCGTGGCGGCGGCGCAGGGCCTGCCACTGGGCCGGGCAGGCGAGGTCACCATCGCCGCCGGGAAAGGGATCACGGCGGCCGTGGACGGCCGGCAGGTCCGGGTCGGCCGCCCCGGGTATGTCCTCCCGTCGGACCCGCCTGACGAGATCCGCGGTGCGGTCGCCGAACTGGAGGCCGCCGGCAGGACGGTCATCGCCGTCGACGCCGACGGGCACCTCCTCGGCGTGCTCGGGCTGGCGGACCAGCCCCGAGACGGCGCCAAACCCATGCTGCAGCAGCTACGGCGTCTCGGTGTCACGTCGCTGGTCCTGCTCACCGGCGACAACCCTCACGTCGCCGCGGATGTCGCCCGCAGCCTGAGCCTCACCGACTACCGTGCCGGGTTGCTGCCGGAAGACAAGGTCGACGCCATCGCCGGCCTGACCCGCCAGCATCGTGTGGTGGCCATGGTCGGCGACGGCGTCAACGACGCTCCCGCGCTTGCCCGCTCCACCATCGGCATCGCCATGGGCACCGCAGGAACGGACATCGCCCTCGAAACCGCCGATGTCGCCCTCATGGCCGACGACCTGAGCAAACTTCCCGCCGCCGTGGGGCTCGGCCGACGCTCCCGGCGGGTCATCCGCCAGAACCTCGCCGTCGCCCTGTGCGTCATCGCGGTCCTGCTACCCGCCGCCGTCCTTGGGATCGCCGGTATCGGCGCCGCCATCGTGGTCCACGAAGGCAGCACCCTGGCCGTTGTCGCCAACGCGCTGCGGCTGTTGCGATGAGATCAGGGCACTGACAGCACGAGAGTCGGTCGCGGTGACGGCGGACAGGGTTTGCCTGAAGCCCGGCCGGCCCGGACCCCGCAGCGAGCCCGTCAGGCCTATGGGTCACACCACGAGCCTCACCGTCTCGTAGCGCCGCATGTAATCGCCGTCGCCTACCTCTACGGCGACTCCCGGACGGCCCACTGGCACTCTCCTCCGGGCGCCTGATCCCGACATCAAGGACGTACCGAGCCGGAGACCTCAGGGGTGCCGGGACCCGTCGCCCGCGAACATCCGGACCTGCCCACCTGTCCCGGTGTCCGGTTTCGTCCGGTTACCGGGATCCCGGGCGGGCCGGCCCGCCCGGAATGCCGGCCGGGCGGCCGTGGTTATGACTCCCGTACGCCCGAGCACCCCCGCCCGGGCGTATCTCTTTGGGCGGCCCGCACCCCGATCTGCTGGCCGTCCTTTCCCCCAGGTGAAAGGTGAGCATCAATGACTACTGTTACTCGTTGGCTCCCGGCCATCACTCAGACTTCGGTTGTTCGTAAGGCCGCGCTCGGTGTCGCCGGGCTCGCGTTCGCCGGTGGCGCGATCGCCGGTCCCGCGACCGTGGCGCACGCCGCGCCGGTGTCGGCCGGCAAGCCGGCCACCGTGGCGCAGGAGCGTGACGGCGGCAAGGAGCTGGACTTCACGTACAAGTTCCAGGAGACCTACTTCTACTGCGCGCCGGCGGCGACCAAGATGGCGCTGTCCGCGCTCGGTAAGGACCTGAGCCAGGACGAGCTGGCCAAGAAGCTGGCCACCACCGAGGCGGGCACCAACTCCGCCATCGAGACCACCCGGGTGCTCAAGGAGGTCACCGGTAAGGACTACCGCACCGTCGAGATCCCCGGCCAGAAGGCCAGCAAGGCCGAGACCGACCGGCTGCGCAACGACGTCGTGCGCAACATCGACGGCAAGCGGCCGATGGTGGCCAACATCAAGGGCACCTCGGTCGACACCGACGGCCACGCTCACTCCTACGAGGGTGGGCACTACATCGCCGTGGTCGGCTACCGCGACGGCGGGAACACCGTGAAGATCGGTGACTCCTGGTCCGACGAGGGCCAGTACTGGATCAGCACCGACAAGCTGGCCAACTGGATCGCCTCCCGCGGCTACTCCGCCTGACCTGAGCGTGAACAACGATGGGGCCGGCCCGACAAGGGCCAGCCCCATCGTCGTATCCACCACCTCAGGTCTGCCGAAAGGAGACCAGGGTGCCGATGTTGGCGCGGGGCGGGCGCGCCATGTGCGGGGACCTACCGCAACGGCCCGGGCCGCGGTCTGACACGCGGTCACGCCGCGCGGACCGCCAGAGGGGTGCGCGGAGACCGGGATCTCGAAGTCGGGCCCGACGGCACCACCCGCAACGAGTTGCCGACCCGCCTGCAACGGCGCAGCGTCCCGCCGGAATGGAACCCGCGCCCCATCCGCGACGGCTGACCCGGAAAGGCGCAGATCTGCGCGACCCACCCACCGCCTGCCATTCGGCCGGAAATGCCTCCCGTAACTGGTTCCCGAATCAGCCGAAATTGCGCTCACATCGGTGCGGCGCGGCGAGAATGTGGCGAAGGGAAGCCATGAACGGGGGGACGCAGTATGCAGTTGAGGCGGCGATTGACGCTGATGGCCGCGACCATCGTGGCCACGCCACTGGTCCTGGCGGGGTGCACCGCCGACCGCACGCCCGGCGCACGACCCGCGGACGGGCGGGCGCCGGAGTTGACCGTGACACCCGCCGACCAGACGCGGGATCTGCCCATCACCGTCGAGGTGGGTACCGCCGTCAAGGGCGGGCGGATCACGGCTGTGCGGATCACCGACGACAGGGGGATACAGGTCAAGGTGGAGCCGCGTGAGGACGGGTCGGCGTGGGTGCCGAGCGCCCCGTTGCAGCCGATGCGCACCTACACCGCCGAGGTCGCCGCCACCGGCGACGCCGGGAAGAGCACTACCCGGAAAACCACCTTCACCACGATGCCGAAATCGTCAAAACCGGCGGTCACCAGCACGTTGTATTTCGCCGGAAACCAGACGTACGGCACGGCGATGCCGGTAACCGTCGCGTTCGACCCGCCCATTGCCAAAGAGGCCAGACCGGATGTGCAGCGCCGGTTGTTCGTGAAGACGGATCCGCCGCAGCCGGGGGCCTGGTCGTGGCTGGAGGACGGCAGTCAGGTCTATTACCGGGCGCCCGATTTCTGGCGGCCCGGCACAACGATCAGCGTCCGGGCCGGGCTGCAGGGCCTGCCGATCGGCAAGGACCGGATCGGCGATGCGGACCGGACCGCCACCTCCAAGATCGGCCGGCAGGTGGCGTTGGATGTCGACAACGCCACCAAGAAGATGTCGGTCTACCAGGACGGGAAGCTGATCCGCAAGATCCCGGTCAGCCTCGGCAAGCCGAGCACGCCGACCTCCAGCGGCAAAATGGTGATCATGGAGAAGCACCAGCAGACGACGTTCGACACCCGCGGCGAGCCGAACGGCGGCTACGTGGTCGACGTCGAGGACGCCCAGCGGCTCACCTGGGGCGGCGAGTTCATCCACGGGGCGCCGTGGTCGGAGGGCGACCAGGGCTACACCAACGTCTCGCACGGTTGCACCAACGTCTCAGCGGCCGCCGCGGACTGGCTGATGGGCATCACCCAGGTCGGTGACCTGGTCACGTTCAAGGGCACCGAGGTGCAGCTGCAGCCGGGCAACGGGTGGACGGCCTGGAACGTCAGCTGGGACGACTTCGTCAAGGGCAGCGCCCTGCCCGTACCGGCCGGGCTCCAGCCGGCGCAGGTCAGCCCGGCCAACCCGGGCGCCGTAGCCGGCGGATCACCCGCACCGGCGCCGTCCCTCTCCGGCGGCTGATCCGGGCCTACAGGACCGGTCCGCCACCCGGTGGGCCGGTCCTTTGCCGTACCCGCGGCGCGCGATCCAGCGGTACCGGGCCACGCCCGCAGCGACCACTCCGCCTGCCATGAGCGTTCGAAACGATGGAACTGGGCCGACGGGTGCGGTCCACCTTGGTATCCGCCATCACCTCAGGCCTGCCGCGACGAGACCAGGGTGGCGAAGACGATGACATTGTCGGTGTAGCTGCGTTTCTGCTCGTCGAAGGTCCCGCCGCAGGTGATCACCCGCAGGCTCGCCGTGTCCGACGGGCCGTACACCAGATCGGTGGGGAAGGCGTCCTTAGGATACGACTTCACCCCGTCGACCCGGAAGGTCACCTCGGTCCGGTCAACCCGGACCACCTGGATCATGTCGCCGGGCAGGAGCTCACCGAGGCGGAAGAACACTGCCGGACCGATCTTCGCCGAGTCGACGTGACCCATGATGACGGCGTTGCCGACCTCTCCGGGACTGGCGCCCAACTTGTACCAACCGGCATCCATCGCCTGCTCCAGCGGCGGCACCTGCACGGTGCCGTCCCCGTTGACGCCGAGGGCGAGGATGTCCGCCCGCACGCCGACGCGGTCGATGGTGATGCGGGTCGGCGCCGATCGGGCCAGGCCTCTGTGCTCCGCCGCGGCGCTTGGCTCGGATGAGGCATGGGGCGCATGCGGCGTGATGGTCGCGGGCGCGACGGCCGGCGGTGGCTGGGGAGGTGGGGATGAGGCGGAGGATCCCCTCAGTGCGGCACCGACTATGCCCGCGCCGGTCAACGCTGCCACCCCTGCCAGCGCCAGCGCGATTGTCGCCGCGACCCGCTGCGCCGACCTGCGCCGCGTGCCGTACACCCTGCCGGCGGATGCCGTGCCACCCGCTGCTGCCTCGCCACCCATACCCGCACGCTAGATGGTGCAAACGAGAACTATTGGTGGAAAACGGGCTCACGCACCGATGGGGGACGCCGGTCAGGTGGCGGCGGACGGTGACGGTGACGGTGGTCTGGTCGACGTCGCTGGCGCGCGCGGTGACCTTCAGCGTCCACTCACCCGCGGCGGGGAAGCGAACCTCGGCGCTGGCGTGGTGGGGTTCCGGCGTGTCGACCGGCACCGTGATCGGCTCGACGCCGGCGGCGGGCAGAGCGAGGCTGATGGCCCATTCCGCGACGGGCAGGGCCCTGGCCTGCGGGGTGTAGACGTAGATGTGCAGGCTGTTGGCCACATCCGCCCGCCGGGGTAGACATCGAACCACAGCATGTAGAGGCCGGTGGTGAGGGTCTGCGCGACGCTGTTGCGCGCAACCCGGGCGGCGTCGGTGCCGGCGACCCGTCCTGGTGAGGTCGTCTGCACCAGCACCGCGGTGAGCGCGAGGACCACCGCCGTGGCCGCGAGTTCGAGCCAGCGGCCCCGGCGAGCCGGCGGGGGCGGGTCGCCGCGGCGCGGCGGCGCACCCTCCGCCGCTGCCCGGCGGCGACAGCGAGGACCCCGGCCAGCCGTGCGGCCTTGCCGCAAAGCGGCCGCCCGTACGCGGTGTCGAGCAGCGCCGAGGGCGGCCCAGTTCGAGCGCGGCCTGGGCGACGCCGGCGGCGACGAGCCAGCAGACCGCGAGGGTCGCCCACCGTGACCAGGCCGGCAGGATCCGCGCGAGAACCCGCTCGTGGGTGCGGCGCGGCAGGAACACGGCCAGGGTGAACAGACTGCCAAGCCAGATGGTCACCCCGGCGAGATGGGCGGTGCCCACCGCGACGCTCACCGGCCGCAGGGGCGAGGCCACCGGGTGGCCCGCCAAGGGCCAGGTGGCCAGCGCGGCCAGTCCCACCAGCGCCAGCCCGGCGGTGTGCCAGCGGCCCGCGGCGCCGCGCAGGACGGCCGGTAGCAGCGTCGCCGCGGCGCCGAGCAGCGCCAGCCGCGCGGCGAGCACCGCCCCGACCACCGCTGGCGCCGACCGCCTCCAGGTCCCCGACCGTCAGCTCGCCGATCCTCGCCCCGACCATGTCCGCGGCCTGTCCCACCCAGGTGCCGGCCGGGGCCGCGGCGACCAGCCCCTGGTGAACGCCATGACGGTCGCCCCGCGGCGGGACAGCCGCCGGGGCCACATCGTGGCCACCAGCAACACCGGTCCGACCGCCAGGACCAGGCCCAGGTAGCTGGCGTACTTGGCCGCCGGCACGAGCACCCGCCCGGGCCGGTCGGCGCCGCCGGCACCCTGCGGCGCTGTCGCCGATGGCGCTCCTGCCGAGTAGGCGAAGCTGCCCGCGATCGGGTGGCTGTCGGCGGAGGCCACCCGGTAGCTCACCAGGTAGGTGCCCAGCGGCTTGTCCGGCACCCGCACCGGGATCCGCATCGTCGCGCCGTCGAGCACCGGCTCACCGTTGTTGATCATCTTGCCGTCCGGGCCGAGGACCTGCACGCGCCCGGCGACCGGAAACCCCGGTTCGCTGAAGGCCAGCACCACCTCCCGCGGCGCGTACCCGATGACCTCGTCGCGCACGGGCGACGTGGCGACCAGGGCGGCATGCGCGGCGCAGGGACTGGCTGGCGCCAGCGGCACGGCGAGAACGGCCAACATCAACCCGCGCCGGATCGCGGTTCGTGTACGCACGCCAGATGGTTCGGACGCCACTACCAGAAGGACCCGGCCGCCGTCCTCCCGTCCAGCTCGCCGTGGCCGCGGCCCGGCGACCCGCGCAGGCGCCGCGGACCGGCCTACCGGCTGCCGGCCAGCAGCACGGCGAGTTCCTCCGGCACGGGCATCGGCTGGGTCAGCGGCACCCGCGCCCGGCCGGTGTTCCCCTGCGGGTAGCGGCCGGTAGCTGAGCCCGGGCCCGCAACCGCCAGGCGGATTACCTGCCCTACCGCCTCGATGACGTCGCGCTCGCGCAGGGCGCGCCGCAGCATGACGGCGTGCACGACGGTGTGTGGCCAGGGCCACGGCTGGGACAGGATGTGGGCCCGCTCGGCCGCCCGCCACGCCGCCGCAGGGTCGGACGTGTGGCGGGCGGTGGCGAGTTCGGCGTCGAAGACCGCGCGGACGGTCGCCGGCATCTTCTGGAACATCACGCGGCGTCTGACGGGCAGCAGGTACAACCAGGCCGGCATCCGCACCCATCCGTGTCGGGGCCGGCGGCTGATGGGGTGGTCAGGGGCACGGTGCAGCAGGCGTCGCCGCGCCACGCCTCGCGGCCTTCCTTGACGGCGACGGCGGCGATGACCAGTGCGGCGATCGGGTCGGCCCAGGACCAGCCGAACAGGCTGTTGAGGCCGAGGCCCACCAGCAGGACCGCGGATAGGTAGGTGCACAGCAGGGTCTGCTTGGAGTCGGCGACCGCCGAGCGGGAGCCGAGTTCCCGACCGGCGCGGCGCTGCGCGTACGACAGACCCGGCATGACCGCCAGCGACACCACGGCGAGGACGATGCCGACCGGGGAGTGCTCGGCGTCGGCGCCGCCGAGCAGGGCACGGGCCGACTCGACGGTGACGTAGGCGGCCAGGGCGAAGAACGACACGGCGATGATCCGCAGCGCGGTCTTCTCCCGCGCCTCGGGGTCGCGGCCGGCGAACTGCCACGCGACCGCCGCCGCCGACGACACCTCGATGATCGAGTCGAGACCGAAGCCGACCAGGGCGGTCGACGAGGCGATCGTGCCGGCGCTGATCGCCACGACCGCCTCGATCAGGTTGTAGGTGATGGTCGCGGCGACCAGCAGCCTGACCCGCCGGGCGAGCACGGCCCGCCGGGCCGGGGACGGCTCGGCCGGCGCCTGGATCAACGGCAGGCTCATCAGCAGCACCCCTTGTCGTCGGTGTCTGGGCACGCCGCGGGGTCCACCGCCAGGACCAGGCCGAGCAGGTCACCCAGGGCGTGCGCCAGCCGCGCGTCGGCCAGTTCGTATCGGGTGCGCCGGCCCTGCGGCACCGTCACCACCAGGCCGCACCCTCGCAGACAGGTGAGATGGTTCGACAGGTTTTGCCGGGTCGTGCCCAGCAGCTCGGCCAGCTCCGCCGGATAGCCGGGCCCGTCGCGCAGCGCCAGCAGCAGCCGAGCCCGGGTCGGATCCGACAGGGCGTGGCCGAACCGGGCCAGCACCTGCCCGTACGTCAATGTCTCCACGGGCACGACAGTACACTCTTCGCTGTACTAACCGGTGAACGGCCCCCTGGGTAGTCATGTGGGCCGTTCCCAGGAAGCTGACAGCAAGTCGGTACAGCGCCCCCCGTATGGTCCGCGCGATGTCCCACCAGACCGTGGGACGTCATGTCGTTGGCTGATGAACAAGGACGTGGAATGACCAAGAACACCCGCCTGACCTTGGCGCTGATCGCGGCAGTGGTGCTTGTGGTCAGCGGGTTGCTGGCCGTCAACCGCACCGACGAGCCGCGCGCCGCTACCACGGCCGCCGGCGCCATCGACCCGGCTTTGCTGGTGCGCGAGGACAGCCACCGGCTGTCCACCGCCGCCGACGGCAAGGTGACCCTGGTGGAGTTCCTCGACTTCGAGTGCGAGTCCTGCGCCGCCGCCTACCCGGCGGTCAAGCAGGTCCTGGCCACCTACTCCGACCGCATCACCTTCGTGGTCCGGTACTTCCCGATCCCCAGCCACCCCAACGCCGAACTGGCCGCCCGCACCGCGCAGGCCGCCGCGAACCAGGGCCGCTTCCACGACATGTACACGCAGCTGTTCGACAACCAGACCCGCTGGGGACACAAGGAGCAGCCGCAAACCGATCTGTTCCTCGGCTACGCCCGCACCCTCGGACTGGACATGCAGCGGTTCCAGCGCGACCTCGACGACCCCGCCACCGCCGCCCGGGTGGCCAAGGACAAGACCGACGGCGAAGCCGTTGGCGTGCAGGGCACCCCGACGTTCTTCCTCAATGGCCGCCAGCTGACCGACCTGCGCACGCAGGACGACCTCGTCGCGGCCATCGACGCCGCCCTGGCCGAATGAGCACCGCCACCGTCGAACGGCGAAGCGAGCAGGACTCCTCGCGCGGGCGGTTCCTCGCTCGGGCCACGGCGTGGATCTGCGCCGTTGGCGGCGGCATCGGCATGCTGGCCGCAACCATCCTCACCGTCGAAAAGATCAACCTGCTCGCCCGGCCCGGCTACGTGCCCAGCTGCAGCATCAACCCGATCCTGTCCTGCGGCTCGGTCATGACCACACCCCAGGCCGAGGCGTTCGGCATCCCGAACCCACTGATCGGCATCGCCGGCTTCACCGCCGTCACCACCATCGGCGTCGCCCTGCTCGCCGGCGCATGCCTGCCCCGCTGGTTCTGGCTCGGCCTGCACGCCGGCGCCACCTTCGGCGTGGTCTTCGTGCACTGGCTCATCTACCAGAGCCTCTACGTCATCGGCGCCCTGTGCCCCTACTGCATGCTCGTCTGGGCCGTCACCATTCCGATCTTCCTCTACACCACCCTGCGCAACCTGCACGACTTCTCCGGCCCGCTCCCGGGGCCTGTGCGGGCGGCCGGGATCGCCGCTGCCGGCTACCACAGTCTCATCCTCACGGCCTGGTACGCGCTGATCCTGGCTGCGATCCTGGCCCGCTTCTGGGACTACTGGACAACGCTCATCTGATCCCTGCCGCAACGGACGGCAGGCAGGAGCACCAGCACCCGTAGCCCGGCCTGATACGTCACGGCGAGGAGTCATACGAACAGCGGCAGCTGCGCGTCACACAGGCTGCCTTTATCAGGTCGGGCCTCGCTGTTAGCCCCCTGCCCGCGTCCCAGGCAGTCATCGTTCATCGGCTTCTTCAAGGCTCCTTGACTGACACGGCAAATAGCTGGACGAGGAGAGGTTCCGTCTTGAAGGACAAGGATCTCGAAGGCGCCGAGCGTTCGCAGCTTTCGCGCCGTCAATTGGTGAAGTACGCCGGTGTCGGGGCGACCCTGGCGGCGGCGAGCCCGCTGGTGGGTGGCGGTGCGGCCTGGGCCAACGACGACCGCGAGGACGACAAGCGCGACAAGGGCGGGGAGTCCCGTAACCGGGTGTGGCGGGCCGGCGACCACCACATCCACTCGGAGTACAGCGGCGAGTTCGACACCTCGACGAACCCGCCGACGTTCCACAAGGGCGCCGACGCGGTGTACCCGATCGTCACCAACGCGATCATGGCGAAGAACTTCGGCCTGACCTGGGCGATGGTCACCGACCACGGCGGGCCGACCCACTCGAAGGTCAACCTGGAACAGGCCTACCCCGACCTGTTGCTGTCCCGCAAGCTCGTGCCCGACGTGCTGCAGTTCTGGGGCATGGAGTTCGACGCCCCGGCGATGGACCACCACACCCTGATGATCCCACGCCACGACGACGAGGCGCAGATGCTCTTCGACCTGGAGAGCAAGTTCGCCAAACGCGACCCGTTCCCCGCCGTCCCGGGCGGGGACACCGAGGCCAAGATGGTCGAGTTTCTTAAATACGCCAAGACCCTGCGGCAGAAGCCGTTGGTCATCGCGCACCACGCTTCCCGGTCGGCTCCCGGTTGGGGCGTGTGGGGGCAGGACACGCCGCACGAGTTCCGCAACGGCAACAACGCCGCGCCGGACATCTATGTCGGCTTCGAGGGCGCTCCCGGCCACCAGGCGGGCCCGCTCAACGGCGGCGCCCGGGGCGGCTACGGCAACCACCCGACCCACGGCGGCTACGATCAGATGACCGCTCGGGTTGGTGGGCTGTGGGACTCGCTGCTCGGTGAAGGGCGGCGCTGGTGGATCACCGCGACGTCGGACTCGCACGTGCACTGGACCCGCGGTGGTTCCGACTTCTGGCCGGGCGAGTACAGCAAGACGTACGTGCTGGCGCGGCAGGACTACGGCGACATCATGGACGGCCTGCGTAACGGCCGGATCTGGGTCACCACCGGCGACCTGATCACCAGCCTCGACCTCACCGCGAGGAGCCAGGGCAAGGACGCGGCGATGGGTGAGACCGTCACCGTGACCCGCCGCGACCGCACCGACGTCGAGATCGAGATCAAGTTCCGGCCGCTTAACGGCCAGAACCACAACGGCGACCGGCCCGAGGTCCGGCGGGTCGACCTGATCGTCGGGCAGATCACCGGCCCGTCCGCCAACCTCGACGCCGACACCAACCCCACCACCAAGGTCGTGGCCCGGTTCGGTCCCCGCGACTGGCGCAAGCAGGGCAACGACTACGTCGTCAAGCACACGCTGCGCAACGTGGACGGTGACATGTACGCCCGCGTCCGCGGCACCAACACCGACGAGGCCGAGCCGCTCGCCGACGGGCTCGAGAGCCCGTGGGAAGACCTGTGGTTCTACTCGAACCCGGTCTTCGTCCACGTCCGCTGAACCAGCCGGTCCTGAGCCTTGGCGGACCTACCGGGAGCGGCAACCAACACATGGCGCTGCTCGGAACCGTCCGACCGCCCAGCTCCTGCTTCCCCGACGTCCGTGCCTTCCGTCGCGTTTGCGACGGAAGGCACGGACGGCGCCCCTCTGCGGCCGCGCGTCCCGGTAGGACGGCGCGGCGCTGGGCGACCGCGACGGGGATCATGACGGCGAGGGCGACGACGTTGAGTCCGATGCCGACCAGCGACGTGTCGGGGCGTTCGGCTCCGATCAGGTCAGAGATGGACTTGTAGGTGACGTATCCGGCCAGGGCGAGGAAGCTGACGGCGATCAGCTGCAGCGCCGGTCGTTGTCGGGCGCGGGGTCCGGCGCGTAGCTGCCAGATGACGACGGCGGCGGCGAAGACCTCGATGACCGAGTCGATGCCGAAGCCGAGGAGTGCGATGGAGCCGGCGGCCAGGCCGGCGGTGACGGCGATGGCTCCTTCGATGATGTCCCAGACGACGATGAGCCAGGCGAGGCGCTGCCCCCGTCGGCGCAGCGCCTCCTCCCGGCCGGTCATCCGACGCTCACCGTCTCAGGGGCTGGGGTGGTGTCGGCGTCGGTGGTGGTGGTGAGGGGTGGGAGCGGGCGGGCGCGGCCGGCGCGGACACCGTTGGCGATGATGATCACCTCGGCGATCTCGTGCACGAGGACGACGGCGGCCAAGCCGAGCACCCCGAGCAGGGCCAAGGGCATCAGGCCGACGACGACGGCGAGGGACAGGCCGACGTTCTGCAGCATGATCGACCGTGCCCGGCGGGCGTGGTCGAGGGCCTGGGGCAGGTGGCGCAGGTCCTCGCCCATGAGCGCGACATCGGCCGTTTCGATGGCCACGTCGGTGCCCATGGCGCCCATCGCGACGCCGAGGTCGGCGGTGGCCAGGGCGGGCGCGTCATTGACACCGTCACCGACCATCGCCGTGGGCCGCTGATCGCGGAGTTGCGCCACGATGCGGGCCTTGTCTTCTGGGCGCAGGTCGGCGTGCACCTCGGTGATGCCGGCCTGTTCCGCGAGGGCGGTGGCGGTGGCGTGGTTGTCGCCGGTGAGCATGGAGACGTGGTAGCCGCTGCGGCGTAGCCGGTCAATCACCTCGACGGCTTCCGGTCGAAGCTCGTCGCGCACGGCGATCGCGCCGATCAGTCGGCCGCCGTCCTCGACGAGGACGGCGGTGGCGCCGGCCTGCTGCATGCCGGTGATGGTGTCGGCGAGCTCTCCCGGGTTTAGCCAGCCGGGTCGGCCGAGCCGGACGGTCCGGCCGTCGACGACGCCGGTGAGGCCGGCGCCGGTGATGGCTTCGACGTCGGTGGCCGGTCGGGGGGTGTCGACGGCGGCGAGGATCGCCCGGGCGAGGGGATGTTCGCTGCGGGCCTCCAACGCGGCGGCCAGGTCGAGGACCTGCTCGCGGGTGGCGGCACCGGTGGCGGCGACGTCGATGACCGTCGGCCGGTTGCGGGTCAGCGTGCCGGTCTTGTCCAACGCCACACCCCGCACGGCGCCGAGCGCTTCGAGGGCGGCGCCGCCCTTGACCAGTACGCCGAGTTTGCTGGCCGCGCCGACGGCGGCGACCACGGTGACCGGCACGGAGATCGCCAGCGCGCACGGCGACGCGGCGACGAGCACGACGAGGGCCCGTTCGATCCAGGTGGCGGGGTCACCGAGCAGGCTTCCGACGACCGCGATGAGCGCGGCGGCGATCATCACCCCGGGAACGAGGGGTTTGGCGATGCGGTCAGCGAGGCGCTGGCTGGCGCCCTTGCGGGCCTGTTCGGCCTCGACGATCCGCACGATCTTGGCGAGGGAGTTGTCCTCGGCGGTGGTGGTGACCTCGACCTCGAGCACGCCGGTGCCGTTGATGGACCCGGCGTACACGTCGCTGCCGGTGGTGGCTTCGACCGGTACGGATTCGCCGGTGATGGCGGAGACGTCGAGGGCGCTGCGGCCGGTGCGGATGATGCCGTCGGTGGCGATGCGCTCGCCGGGCCGCACGATCATCAGGTCGCCGACGCGCAGCTCGGCCGGGGAGATGGCCTGTTCGATGCTGTCGCGACGGACGGTGGCCTGGGCGGGCACGAGGGCGAGCAGGGCGCGCAGACCGCGGCGGGTGCGGGCCAGCGAGTACTCCTCCAGCCCTTCGCTGATGGAGTACAGGAACGCCAGCATGGCGGCTTCGCCGACCTCACCGAGGATGACGGCGCCGACGGCGGCGATGGTCATCAGCGTGCCGACGCCGATCTTGCCCTTGGCCAGGCGGCGCAGCGTGGACGGCACGAACGTCCACGCGCCGACGGCGAGAGCCAGGGCCTGCAGGCCGATCTCCACCGGCCGCGGCGCGCCGGTCCACCCGGCGCCGTAGCCGGCCAGCAGCAGGACCCCGGCTACGGCGGCCGCGCGGATCTCGGAGACGTCCCACAGCCGTTCCGGTTCCCGCTCCTCGGCTTCGCCTGCGCCGGTGGGCTTGTCGTCGCCGCAGCCGCACGCGTCGCTCATCGGGCACCTGCTCGTCGTGCGACGGCGGCAGGGGCGCTGCCGGGTCGAGGGGTGGCAGTCATGGTCACGGGTCCTCTCTGAACTGGGGTTACAGGGATTTGATGAGGGCGGGGACGTGCCGGCGCTGCCGGATCAGCAGCGCGACGGCCAGCACGGTGTAGACGGCGGCGATCACGTAGCGGATGTTGGGTGCGGGCAGCACGAACTGCACGGCGAACAGGCCGAACAACAGCAGCGCCTCACCGCGGGTCAGCCGCAGGTCGGCCAGCACGGCCACGCCGAGCAGGGTCTGGGCGGTGGTGAGCACCAGCTCCTCGGTCTGCCGGGCGTCCAGCGGAAGCCCGGCGAACTCGCCGCCACCCAGGTAATACGCGATGGGAAGGCAGGCGATCAGGAGGGTCCACTGGTTGAGCTTGGCGGCCAGCAGGGCGCCCATGCCGTCGTCGGCCCGGCCGCGCAGCGCGAACGTGATCGCGACGATGACCTCCGGCGCTTCGGAGGCGATCGGGGCCAGCCACTGCACCAGCAGGAACTCGTCGATGCCCAAATCGGCGCCGGCGGCGACCAGCGAGTCACCGAACGGCTCCGCCGCGGCGAGGATGATCGCGCCGGCGGCGACGAACAGCGCGGCGACCAGGCCACGGCGGCGGGCGGCAGGCTGCGCCGCGACGGTGGCCGCGACACCGGCGAGTTCCTCCACGCCTTCCTCGTTGCCGCGGATGCGCCACAGGTAGGCGGCGAACAGGCCACCGAGCACCAGGGTGTCGTACCAGGCCAGCCGGCCGGTCAGCGGAATGACCAGGGCGTAGACGGTGGCGGCGGCGAGGAACACGATCTCGGTGCGCCGATGCGGCGCCAAGGTGACCCTGTCGCGCTCGCCGCGCACCCGGCGGCGGCGCACCGCGAAGATCGCGAAGGCGACCAGCAGCGGCCACGCCACCCCGATCAGCAGCCGGTTCGCCCCGGTCATGTTCGCCGTGGCGTAGGCGGCGTAGGCGGGGTCGTGGCCGGCGGTGTAGGCGAAGAAGATGTCCACCGCGTACTCGGGCAGGATCGCCACCAGCGCCAGGATGGCCAGCGCGAGGCTGCCGGAGATGTCCACCCGGGCGGCCTCCGACGCCCACATCAGCAGCGCCACCGCGGCCAGCACCGCCGCGCCGAACACCACCATTGCCGCCACCGGCGCCAATTGCACGCCGGCCAGCCGCACAACCACCGCCGGGGCGGCGACGGCCAGGGCGATCCCGATACGGGCGGCGGCGCCCCGTCCGCTGACGGTCATTTCGATCTCAGCGCTCACCGCTCCCCCCGGCGATCCTCGAGCCCTGGATGTCGTCGGCTGCCCGGACAGTGACGGGCACGTTGCGCAGGCTTAGCCACACCGCGACCGCAACGCCGCAGATCAGGAAGGTGTCGGCCAGGTTGAACGTCGGCCACCAGTCCAGGTACAGGAAATCGACCACATGTCCTCGGCCCAGACCCGGAGACCGGAACAGCCGGTCGACCAGATTCCCGGCCGCTCCGCCTGCCACCAGGCCGAGCGCCACCGCCCACCCACGGTGGGTAACTCTGCGCCCATACCAGGCGATGCCCGCGATGACGGCCACCGTGACGACGGTGAAGACCGGAGTGATACCGGTACCGACCGAGAACGCCGCGCCCGGGTTGCGGGTCAGCCGCAGC
This sequence comes from Micromonospora sp. CNZ297, assembly GCF_007827625.1. Taxonomy (NCBI): domain Bacteria; kingdom Bacillati; phylum Actinomycetota; class Actinomycetes; order Micromonosporales; family Micromonosporaceae; genus Micromonospora; species Micromonospora sp. CNZ297. The sequence goes on from NZ_VISU01000011.1 coordinate 165,460, forward strand.
GCCAACCCGGCGAACAGATCGACGCTGCGGCCCGGCAGCCACGCCGCGGCCGCGCTCTTGGACGCCACGTCCACCGCCAGCGCGGTCATCGCTGCCCCTGCCAGCCACGCCACCCGCTGCGGCGGGGCCTGCACAGCGGTCACTGGGCGCCGTCGCCGTAGGTGGGGCACAGCGCCACCGTCTCCCCGGTCGCGGCCAGCAGCGACTCGGCGGCCGACAGTACGGCCATCAGCTCCACGCGCGTCAGGAAGTAGAAGGACTGGCGACCGACCGCCCGATAGTCCACCAGGCCGCAGTCACGCAGGCAGGCCAGATGCGCCGACACCGTTGACTGCGCCCAACCCAGCTCCCGGACGAGATCCACCACCCGCGCCTCACCGTCGGCCAGCCGGCGAACGATCGCCAGGCGGGTCGGATCCGCAAGCCCGCGGAACAGTGCCGCAGCGGGGGCGAGAGTCTCTCGCTCCACCTGTTGTCTCATCGCCATGCGGCGATGCTAGCGCATTATTCGGGTTGGCATCGCGCGATCGCGATCACATCGTATCCACGTGATGCTGGCATGGATCTTTCGCGGATCCCCGGCATCGACAGCCGTGTCGTTCTTCGCGCTGGCCGCCTACGTCACGGTCGAGTCGGTGCGCGCGCTCGCCGGTGGCGGGGAAGCCGAGCACTCCACCGTGGGTTTGGTCCTGGCCGGCCTGTCGCTGCTCATCATGCCCGTGCTGTCTCATGCGCAGCGGCGGGCCGGGCGCGAGTTGGGTTCCCGGTCGGCGGTGGCCGACTCCAAGCAGACCCTGCTCTGTACCTACCTGTCGGCGGTACTGCTCGTCGGCCTGGGCTTCAACAGCCTGTTCGGCTGGTCATGGGCTGATCCCCTGGCCGCGCTGGTCATCGCCGCCGTTGCGATCAAGGAGGGGCGAGAGGCATGACGTGGGGACGCCTGCTGTGCGGTGCCGGTCAGCGGAGCGAACTCGCTTACTTTCCAGGCTGAGGGCGCCGGCGCCTGCGGGTGCAAGCCCGGCTGTGCCTGCTGCACGAGCGAGGCCAAGTGATCTTCCAGCGCATGCCCGAACCGGTAGGCGTCGTGTTCGACGCCGAGCTGTTCACCGCGCGCACCGCGACCGATTCCGCTGCCGCCTGGCGCGCAGCCGAACGCGCTCACATCCTGTCCCAGCCCTGGCCGTGGCGGCACACCGTCACCCACGCCGTGATGCTCAAACGAGCACCACGCGAGCGCGACGTGGTCGAAGCGGTGGGCCAGGCGGTCCGGCTCGCGGTGGCCGGCCCAGGATCAGCCGTCGGCCGCTACCCGGAAGGCAACACGGGACGGGCCCGCGTCCCCCTCACCCAGCTGATGCGGGTGCCAGATGACTTGGCGGCCATCCTGTCGCACCGAGCTGAGTGACCAGGTGGGCAGAAGCTCCGGCCAGGCGGCTAGCTGGCCCGTGGGGCGTACATGATGACGGCGACTCCGACAAGGCAGATGGCTGCGCCGATGATGTCGTAGCGGTCGGGGTGGAACTTGTCGACGACCATGCCCCAGGCGAGAGAGCCGGCGACGAAGATGCCGCCGTAGGCGGCCAGGATGCGGCCGAAGTTCGCGTCGGGTTGGAAGGTGGCGACGAAGCCGTAGACCCCGAGTGCGATGACGCCGGCCGCGACCGAGAGCAGGCCCCGGTTTTCCCGCCAGCCCTGCCACACCAGCCAGGCGCCGCCGATCTCGGCGAGCGCGGCGAGCAGGAACAGCAGGATCGAGCGGGCTACCGTCACGCGTCCGACCGTAGCGTGACTACCTCGCGCTCGCGCTGGTCACTCTGCCCGCAGGAGCAGTTGCGGCCGGCGCAGCCGGTGGTGTGGCGGCGTTTGCTGGCCCACCACCAGGACAGGCCGGCGAGCACGGCCAGGGCGAGGGCGACGCCGGGCAGGAAACGGTTGGCCGCGGCCCAGCCGGCACCACCGAGGATTCCGGCGGCCAGCAGTGGCGGCAGCACGCAGCAGGCGGCGCAGGCGGCTCCCGCGAGTCCGGTCATGCCGGAGGGGAGCAGGCGGCGCAGCCGGTTAGCAGGTGTCGGCACGGTCGTTCCTTTCGGCGAGTTCAGCAAACGGCAGGGGGCAGCAGGCGCTGCCGGCGCAGGCGACCAGGTCGTCGCAGCCGGCCGAGATGGCGGCGCGCAGGGTGTCGCGGATGACGGATAGGTCGGCCAACTTCTGTTCCACCTCGGCGAGCTTGTCCTTGGCTCGTGCCTGGAGGCCGGTGTCGGGTCGACCGTTGTGCTGGTGTTGGCCGGCGGCGAGGAGGTCGGCGACCTCGTTGAGGGTGAAGCCTAGGCGTTGCGCGGTCTTGATGATCCGCAGCAGGGTGACCGTGTCGGACGGGTAGAGCCGATGCCCGCCGGGCGACCGCTGCGGGGAGGCGAGCAGCCCTCGGCGCTCGTAGTAGCGCAGGGTTTGCAGGTTGACCCCGGCCGCGTCGGCCAGCTGGCCGCTGCGCAGCCCTGATCCGCTCATCGCTGAACCCGGACAGCCCGCTGGGCTAGGGCATCAAGCACGTCGACGTGTGCTGCCGGTACTCGAACGTCCAGCGTCAGTGAGTTCAAGTCGGGTCGCGCGATGTCGAACGTGAAGAACGAGCAGCAAGACGATTCACGGGCTGCCAGATCCCGCGCCGTCTTTTCGACCTGCTCCGCGCCGTCGAGGTGCAACCGCAGATGCTGTGCCGACAACCGCTCGGCACCCCGCACCGCGTCCCGGAAGAACTGATCGAACTCGGCGAGCCGCAGCGGCCGTTCGGCGGTCGGCAGGGTGCAGGCATCTGGCACCCAGGAGTCATCCGTCGTGACATGTTGGTCGCTCATGCAACGACGGTAAGCCTGTACCTAGGTATCAGATGCAAGCCCTGGTTCAGGAGAAGGACCAGGCTGCCGGCAGGCCGTCGGACACGGCCAACCAACGATGACCATTGGGTCGGCAATTGCCACGGTTGAGAAGCGGCTTACCGGGCAGCGACGCCGGCTGGGCGCCCACGGGTGCATACCAGTGTCCCTGCTCCTCGACCACGGTGTCGCCACAGATCCGATCAGCCCGGGCATCATTTGATGAGGCAAGGCCTTGTCGGCGTGGTCGACGCGGCCGTGACCAGAACGGACGCCATTGTCGGCACCCGCAGGAGCGAAAGCCGGCCTTCGAGGGTGCCGGTCAGCGGGCCTTCTTCGTCGTCCGCTTGCGGGGCGGCGTCAGCAGGTCGGCGATCGCCGCGATCGCGGACGGCACCAGTCGGTAGTACGCCCAGACGCCGCGCTTCTCGCGCTCGATCAGGCCGGCCTCGGTGAGGATCCGCAGGTGATGACTCACGGCCGGCTGGGACAGACCAAGCGGCGCGGTGAGGTCACTCACGGACGCCTCGCCGTCGGGAGCGGACTGGATCAGACTGAGCAGTCGCAGCCGGGCCGGGTCGGCGAATGCCTTCAGCACTCCCGCGAGCCGCTCGGCATCGGCACGCTTGATCGGCTCGCCGGCAAGCGGCGAGACGGCAGGCGTAGCTGTTTTCGCAGTTGGCACGTCTTCCATCGTTGCACCAACACCATCGATAGGCCGCTGGAACCAGGACCCGGTCACCGTCAGGTTGCGGGTAGGGAGCCCTGTCGGCTCGTCCCGGCCGTGTCAGGGGCCGGATGGGCGGTGCCGGCGTCGGCCCAGCGTGACGTGGAACTTGGGCCACTCGGCATGATGATCCGCGGACGAAGGAGGTGCCGGGCGTGCCCGGATCGTGTGACGTGGTGGTCGTCGGGGGCGGGCAGGGTGGCCTGGCGGCGGGCTACTACCTGCGCCGTGCCGGTCTGGATTACGTCATCCTCGACGCCCAGTCTCAGCCGGGTGGCGCGTGGGGGCATGGCTGGGACTCGTTGCGGTTGTTCTCGCCGGCCGAGTACAGCCCGCTGCCGGGGTGGGGGATGCCTCGGCAGGAGGGCGAAGACTTCCCGACCGCCGGGCACGTCGTGGACTATCTGCGGGCGTACGAGCAGCGGTACGACCTGCGGGTGCGCCGGCCGGTCCGGGCACATGAGGTGCGGCGAGCCGGGGAGCGCCTGGCGGTGGAGACCGACGCTGGGAGATGGCTGGCCCGGTACGTCATCTCCGCCACCGGTACGTGGGAGTGCCCGTACGTGCCCGACATCCCGGGCCGTGAGGAGTTCGCCGGCCGGCAGCTGCACACGGTGAACTACGCCTCGCCGGAGGAGTTCCGGGGGCAGCGGGTCGTGATCGTCGGCGGAGGTAACTCCGCGGCGCAGATCCTGGCGGAGGTGTCCCGGGTCGCTGAAACCACCTGGGTCACCTTGCGGCCGGCGCGGTTCATGCCGGACACCGTCGATGGTCGGGTGCTGTTCGGTGTGGCCACCCGTAAGGCCGCCGGTGGTGCCGGTGGCGGCGTCAGCGACCTTGGGGACATCGTGATGGTGCCCAGCATCCGCGACGCGCGGGAGCGCGCGGTCCTGCACTCCCGTCCGATGTTCGTGCGGCTCACCGACCGCGGCGTGCGTTGGGCGGATGGCGCAGAGCAGCCCTGCGAGGCCGTCATCTGGTGTACAGGTTTCCAGCCCGACCTCGCCCACCTCGCGCCGCTGCTGCCCGGATGGCGGCAGGGGAAGGTGGCGGTCGAGGGCACCCGGTCAATGGACGAGGCCCGCCTTTACCTGCTTGGCTACGGCGATTGGACGGGGCCGGCGTCAGCCACGCTGGTGGGTGCCGGCCGCACAGCGAAAGCGACGGTCGCCGACATCGCCACTCGACTGCGCGCAGCTTAGCGTGCCTCTTGACAGGTCGGCTGCCCGCCGGCCGAGGTGGCGACGCGGCAAGCGGGAGTGCAGGCGAGCGACAACGACGGCGACGCGGAACCAGACGAGGGCCTGCAGCCGTCAGGGGAGGTCGGCGGTGCGGGCGCTGACCCATCGCTGCGCGGCCGTTTGCACGGCGTCCCAGGGGCTGCCCAGCGGCGGGGTGTAGGACAGGTCGAGGTCAGTGAGGGCGTCGACAGTCATGCGGTGGTGCAGGGCGCCGGCGTAGATGTCCACGCGGGTGGCGACTGCGGTGTCGCGGTGGCCGACGAGCTGGGCGCCGAGCAGCTGTCCGCTGCGCTGGTCGCCGGTGATCGCGATCGTGACCGGTTTGGCGCGCGGGTAGTAGGCCTTGTGATCGTCGACGCGGGCCACGTGCGTGGCGGGATCGAATCCGTGCTCTCGGGCATCGGCGTCGCGCAGACCGGTCCGGGCGGCTACGAGGTCGAAGACTTTGACCGCCTGGGTGCCCAGCGAGCCGGCGAACTGCCGGTCGCCGCCGGTGGCATTTTCTCCCGCCACGCGGCCCTGCTTGTGCGAGGTGCTGCCGAGCGGCAGGTACGTGTTCGTGTCCAGGAGCCGGTGGTAGGTGTGCACGCAGTCCCCGGCGGCGTAGACGTCCGGCACCCCCGTGCGCATGTGCCGGTCCACCGCAATCGCCCCGCGCACTCGGAGCCGGACGCCGGCGGTCTGCGCGAGCGCGGTGTCGGGCCGGACTCCGACGACGACAAGCACCACGTCGGTGATCTGGCTGAAGCTGCCGCTATCGCCGAGCTGGTTGGTGGAATGGCCGGTGACCTTCAGCCGGCCGCCCTCGCGTGCCACCTCAGTGACGGTGGTGTCGGTGACGACGCGCACGCCGTGGCGTGTCAGTTCGTCGGCGACCAGCGTCGCCAGCTGCGGGTCGACGGTTCCCAGCACCTGCGGGATCTGCTCGACCACGGTGACCTGCAGGCCTCGGGCGTGCAGGGCTTCGGCCATCTCCAGCCCGATGTAGCCCGCTCCCACGATCAGCGCGGATTCCGGGCCCCGCTGCAGCGTCTCGGCAAGGGAGAGGGTGTCGTCCATGGTGTGCAGCAGATGCACCCCGTCGGCCGGTGTGAGCTCGTGCAGGCCGGCGATCGGCGGGCGGACCGGGACGGCGCCGGTTCCGATGATGAGCCGGTCGTAGCGGAGCTCTTCGTCACGCCCGCCTGGCCCACTGACCGTGACGGTGCGGGACGTGGGATCGATGTGCCGGGCGCGGGTGTCCAGGAGTAGTCGCAATCCGGCGTGTTCGAGGTCGTCGCGTGTGCGGTGGGCAAGGTTCCGCCAGTCGGGCACGTCGCCGGAGATGTGGTACGGGATGCCGCAGATCGAGTAGTTGGGGAAGGCGTCGGCGGCGACCACAGTGGTCTCGACGGACGGGTCGACATGTCGGGCGCGTAGCCCGGCGCTGACGCCGGCATCGCTGCCACCGATGATCAGAATGTGGGTCATGATGCCTCTCCCATCGGCGGCCCTGGACGGGCATCTCACCGCTTAGGTTGCCTGCTTGGCCACGCTGCCCAACAGCAGCCAGCGGGTCGGGGGCGCTGGGGGTTGACTCTGCCGGGTCAGTCCTGCCGGACATCCGACCGGCAGGACTGACCGAGTTCAGGACGTGGCGGCGAGGTACCGCTCGGCGTCGAGGGCGGCGGCGCAGCCGGTGCCAGCGGCGGTGATGGCTTGCCGGTAGGTGTGGTCGACGAGGTCCCCGGCGGCGAAGACGCCGGGAATGTTGGTGCGGGTGCCGGGGGACTGCACGCGGACGTATCCCTCGTCGTCCAGGTCGACCTGGCCTCGGAACAGTTCGCTGCGAGGGTCGTGGCCGATGGCCACGAACACGCCGGTGACGTCAAGGACCGTGATCTCGCCGGTGTGGACGTTGCGCAGGCGCGCTCCGACGACGACACCGTCGTTGCCGATGATCTCCTCGACGACGCTGTTCCACACGATGCGGACCTTGTCGTTGGTGAGGGCGCGTTCGGCCATGATGCTGCTGGCGCGGAAGGTGTCGCGGCGGTGCACGATGGTGACGCTGCGGGCGAAGCGGGTGAGGAAGGTGGCTTCTTCCATGGCCGAGTCGCCGCCGCCGATGACCGCGATGTCCTGGTCGCGGAAGAAGAACCCGTCGCAGGTGGCGCAGGAGGAGACGCCATGCCCGAGGAGTTCCTGTTCGCCGGGGACGCCGAGGGGTCGCCAGGCGGACCCGGTGGCGAGGATGACAGCGTCGGCTCGATAGGCCTGCTCGCCCACGTACACGGTCTTCAGGCCAGGGCCGGTGAGTTCGACGCGGGTGACGTCGTCGGTGATGAACTGGGCGCCGAAGCGGTCGGCCTGCTTGCGAAGATTGTCCATCAACTCGGGGCCCATGATGCCGTCGGGGAAGCCGGGGAAGTTCTCCACCTCGGTGGTGGTCATCAGCGCGCCGCCGGACTGGACGCCCTCAATGACCAGGGGGGCGAGGTTGGCGCGGGCGGCGTAGAGGGCGGCGGTATATCCGGCGGGTCCGGAACCGATGATGATCAAACGGTGGGGGTCGGGCACGAGGGGCTCCTCGATCGGTCCGCCCGCCACCCCTGTAGGGGCGGCGGGCGGTGGGGTGGACTCGTCAGGTGGTGGGGGTGAGGTCGGCGAGGAGGTCCTCCACCCGGGTGCGGATCTCGTCACGGACGCGACGGACCATGTCCAGGCCCTGGCCGGCCGGGTCCTCGAGCTTCCAGTCCTCGTACCGCTTGCCGGGGAAGGCCGGGCAGACGTCGCCGCAGCCCATCGTGATGATCACGTCGGAGGCTTCGGCGGTGGCGTAGTCGAGGATCTTCGGCTTGTTGGCGGTGATGTCGATGCCGACCTCCCGCATCGCCTCGACGGCCACCGGGTTGATCTGGTCGGCGGGCTCGGAGCCGGCGGAGCGGACCTCGACGGCGTCGCCGCCGAGGTGGCGCAGCCAGCCGGCGGCCATCTGGGAACGGCCGGCGTTGTGCACGCAGACGAACAGGACGCTGGGCTTGGACATCAGATGCCTTCCTTGGAGTACACGTGGTCATAGGGCCGATTCACGGGCGTCTCGGCGCGGGGTGCAGGCAGGGACCGGTCTGGGGCGCTGCTGCGGTCGAGCAGGCGGTAGCGGCCGGCGGGACGCGGCGGGTTGAGCAGGCGGCGGTAACGCACCTCTGCCTCGCCGTGCTCCGGGTCGTGGTTGGTCATCGGCGGTGGTCCAGTGCCGGGTCGCGTTCCTCGGCAGGGACGACGACCTGGTCGGCGGCCCGCCCGGCGTCGGGGTAGAGCGCGGCGAGTAGGCCGACGCCGACCGCCAGCCCGACCAGTTGGGCGACGACGAACCCTGGGACGGAAGCGGGGGCGATGCCGGCGAACGTGTCGGTGAACGCACGGCCGATCGTCACCGCAGGGTTGGCGAACGAGGTCGACGAGGTGAACCAGTACGCCGCCCCGATGTAGGCGCCGACGGCGGCGGGAGCGACCGGCGCGCGGCCGGAGCGGGCGAGGGCGAAGATCAGCAGGATCAGGCCGGTGGTGGCGACGACCTCCCCGAGCCAGAGATGCCCGGCGGCCCGGTCCTTGCTCGACCAGGCCACGGCGGACAGGTCGAACATCAGGTTCGCCAGGATCGACCCGCCGATCGCCCCGAGGACCTGGGCGATGACATACCCGCCGAGTTCGCGCAGGGTCAGTCCGGTTCCGACGCGGCGGCCGAGGAACCAGTCGGCGGCGGACACCACGGGGTTGAAGTGGGCGCCGGAGACCGGACCGAAGATCAGGATCAGCGCGCCGAGGGCAAGAGCGGTGGCGACCGAGTTCTCCAGCAACTGGAGCCCGACGTCGCCGGGAGAGAGCGTGGCGGCCATGATGCCGGAGCCCACGACGGCGGTGACGAGCAGGGCAGTGCCGATGAACTCGGCCAGCAGACGCCGCCGGAGTGCGATGGTCATCAGTGTTTTCTCTCCCATGATCTGACTGTCCCCGACAATCGGGGCACAGCGGGTTATCGGGTGGCGGGAACGTCCAGTTCGTCGAGGAGCCGCCGGACCCGGCGCTCGATCTCGTCCCGGATCGGCCGCACATCGGCGACGCTGAGGCCCGCTGGGTCGTCGATGTCCCAGTTCTCGTAACGGGTACCGGGGAAGACTGGGCACGCGTCGCCGCACCCCATCGTGACGACCACGTCGGCGGCGCGGACCACTTCGTCGGTCCAGGGCTTGGGGAACTCCTCGGAGATGTCGATGCCGCGTTCGGCCATCGCGGCGATCGCCGAGGGGTTGATCTCGATGCCGGGTTCGCTACCGCCGGACCAGGCGACGGCGTGGTCGCCGGCGAGGTGGACGAAGAAGCCCAGGGCCATCTGGGAGCGGCCGGCGTTGTGGGTGCACAGGAACAGCACGACGGGACGGCCGTCGCGGTGGTGTCCCTCGACCCGTGCCAGGGCCCGCAACCGCTGGCGGGCGAAGCGCTCGGCGAGCAGGGGCAGGTAGTTCGGGATGCTGGCGGCGGTGGCGAACTGGTCGTAGCTGCTGTGCAGGAACCGCTTGATGGTCTCGGTGCCGTAGATGCCGTCGAACTCGGCGGCCAGCCGGGTTGCTGCGGTGTGCAGGGCGAGCTGCTGGTCGAGAGTGATCTCCTGTTGAATGCGGGCGCTGATGTCGGTCATCGGGTGCCTCTCAACATGGTGGTGGGGGCGAGGCGGTCGACGCGGTCGGCGAGGTCGGCGTAGGCCGCCTCGAACGCTTCGTCGGTGTCGATGCGGACCGGGTCCGGCACGGACCAGTGCAGGCGGGGGCGGACCGGTCCGGTGAGCTCTTCGTGGGCGTTGTCGCAGACGGCGATGACCAGGTCGTCGTCGCGGACGACGTCCTTGACGTGGGCGGTGCCGGTTGCATCGAGGTCGAGGGCGTGGCGGTGGGCCACGGCAAGCGCGCGGGGATGCACTCGGGTCGCAGGCTTGGTGCCGGCCGAGGCGGCTTCCCCATGGGTGCGCCGCTTCCACAGCGCCGCGGCCAGCTGGGAGCGGGCGGAGTTGTGGGTGCAGACAAAGACCACCCGTCCCACATCGGCCAGCGGGGGAGGGGTGAGGGCGGCCAAGGCTGCCGGCTGAAGTCGCAGGTAGGTGCGCCGCCGGTCGCCCTCGGACCGGCCGCGCTGGACGAGGCCGGCTTCGGTGAGCACCTTGACGTGGTGGGCGACGAGATTGGTCGGCATCTCGAGGGTGTGGGCGATCTCCCCGGGCGAGGCGTCGCCCTGGCTGAGCGCGTCCACGATCGCCAGGCGCGCAGGGTCGCCGAGTGCGGCGTGGACCCGTGCGCGCCCGGCCAGGGAAGCAAGCTCAGCGTTCATTGAGTCAACTATCGCTGAGTGATCTGTCGTTCGTCAAATGGGAGTGAGGGATAAGCCCGTCGGGGGCTTGGCGGCGCTCAGTCGACGGGCGGGTTCGATGATCAGGAGGGCGGCGAGGTGCGCATCGCGGTGGCGTGGCGCATCGTGACCAGGCTGCAGACGATCCGAGTGAGGCTAGCGGCGACGGCGAACGTGGCCAGTGACTTCGCCGGAATCTCTGACCGGAGGTGGCTCGCGATCACCGTGAGATCCCCGGCGAGCGCAAGGGCGGCGATGGTGATGGTCGCGGCGAGTGCGTGTTGTGGGCTTGCTTCGGGTAGCCAGCGCATGAGGCGACCGGTCGTGGCCACCGTCCCAGCGGCGGTGGCGATCGCGATGATGATCAGTGGGATGACGGGGATCGCGGCCAATAGGGCGACCAGGCCGGTGCGCCAGGGGTGGGGCTGCAGGAGCAGCAGCCACCAGATGCCCACGACAGGTCCGGTGGCGATGTACCAGGCGATGGTGCGCCGGGCGTAGGCGGTGGCCAGCTCCCCGGCGAAGGCCTCGGCGACCGCTTGCGGGGTGCCGAACTGGGCGATCGCGGCGGCGACCGCCTCACCTTGGGGTAGGCCGGCGGCGGTGCGGTCGGCGACGGCGTGGTGGAGTCCGTCGCGTAGTTCGGCGAGGATCTGCTCCCGACGCCGCCGTGGTCCACGCAGTCGTGCGGCGAGGTCGCCCAGGTAGGCGTCGAGAGGTGCTTCGCCTGCTCGGCTGGTCAGGCGGTCGTTGGCCATGCCCGCCCGCCCAGAACTGCAGTGACGGCGGTGGAGAAGTGGTCCCAGACTGCCCGCTGCTCACCGAGCGCGGCCTGTCCGGCCGGGGTGAGGTGGTAGGCGCGGCGGCGGCGGCCGCCGACGGTCTGCCAGTCACTGGCGATCAGGCCTGCGCGTTCGAGGCGGTGCAGCGCCGGGTAGACGGTGCCGGTCGGCAGGTCCAGTGCCCCGCCGCTGCTGTCTCGCAGGGCTTCGATGACGGCGTAGCCGTGCTGTGGCCCGGGTTCCAGGACCGCGAGCAGCAACGCATCGAGATGGCCTTTGAGCAGTTCCGGTCGCATCGGCAACACCTGTGGCTCCTCGTTCTTGCTGATGGCGGCCCAGCGGTTCTACTGTAGCGTCACAATACTTTGCGGTGCTACACATGGTGGTGGGTGATGAGCTCCAACCTCACGGTGGTGGACCTGGCCGAGGCGAGCGCGGTCGACCGGGCGCTGATCGGTGGAAAGGCGGCCGTGCTGGCGGACCTGACCGCAGCCCGGTTCTCGGTGCCGCCCGGGATTGTGGTCACCACCGGCGTCCTCGATGATCCGCAGCTTGACCGACGGCTCGCGGCCAGTGTCGAGGGCCTGGGCGGGGAGCGGTTCGCGGTGCGTTCGTCGGGAGCGGCCGAGGATCTACCGGATGCCTCGTACGCAGGCCTGTACGAGACGTACCTGAACGTGCCCGCCGACGGGCTGGGTGCGGCGGTGCGGCGATGCTTCGCCGCGGCGGCCAGCGAGCGGGTCACCGCCTACCACCAGCGGCGTGGCGGGGCGACGGCGGCGATGGCGGTGCTGGTGCAGGTGATGGTCGACCCGATTGTGGCCGGGGTGGCGTTCACCGCGCATCCGGTCACCGGCGACCGCGATCAGACGTTGGTGGCCGCCGTCGCGGGGTTGGGTGATCCGCTGGTGTCGGGTGTGACGACCGGCGAAGAGTGGACGGTCACCGCGAGTCGCACCGCGATGACCCGGTCCGGCCCCGGCGGTGGACGGGTCCTCACCGACGTCCAGGCCGACGCGGTCGCGGAGCTGTCGCGTCGGATCGCCGACCGGTACGACGGCCGCCCGCAGGACGTGGAGTGGGCCATCGACCGGGCGGGCCGTCTGTGGCTGCTGCAGGCCCGGCCGATGACTGCGGTGCCGGAGCCGGTGTCGTGGACGGCGCCGGGACCGGGGTTGTGGATGCGCAACTTCCGGCTCGGGGAATGGCTCCCCGAGGCCGTCACTCCGCTGTTCGCCAGCTGGCTGCTGCCGGTGCTCGAAGACGGGTATCTCGATGGGATGTACGGCAGCGTCGGGGTGCGAGTGCCGTTCCGGTACGCGCTGGTCAACGGCTGGTACTACAACGCCACACCAATCCCGTCACCAAAACTCCTCGCTGGGGTGCTGTGGCAGGGACGCTGGCGGGCCGCGAAGATCCTCTTCAACGCGTTGATCCGGGTCAGCCATGACCCGGATGCCGCCGACCGCGCCGTCCTGTCCGAACTGGAGCGGGCCTGGCGTGAACAACAACTGCCCGGCTATCGACGCCTCGTGGCCGCCGCGGAGGCGGAGGTCGACACGGCATCGCCTCGGCGATTGGCCGAGCTCGTCGACGCACTCGGGCGGGAAGCCGGGATCTACCTCTGGTATCTGGCGATCGTCGGCGGGTCGGCGTGGAAGATGGAAGCCTGCCTGACTCGCTTCGTCCGCCGGCATCTCATCGACGTGCTCCCCGACGATGAGGGCGGTGCGCAGGTGCTGTTGCGCGGGCTCCCCGGCGCCCAGCCGGTGGCCGGCGCGCACGCCGTACAGAGCGTCGACTGGTATCACCCGGTCGCCGGAGAACTGGCAACGGGCCGACCACCCCGAGCCGGGGACCGCTACCGCTCGCTTGCCGAACAGCGGATGGTTGCCGAACAACGCTGCCGAGCGACGCTGGCCGACCGCCCGCGGTTGCTGGCTGACTTCGACCGGCTGCTGAAGGTCAACCAGCGCTACGCCGTCATCCGGGAGGAGCAGGCGCGGGAGTTCACCCTCGCCTGGCCGGTCCTGCGGGCCTGCACCGCCCGCCTCGGGCGGCACCTGGTCAACCTGGGAGCTATCGAGCAGCCCGGAGACATCTACTTCTGCACGCGGGATGAAGTGAACAGCGGGATCGAAGGCGACCCCGGACAGCTGAGCGCCAGGGTTGCCGAGCGGCGCGCCCTCTGGCAGCGCCAACGCCGCCTGACCGCGCCGTTGACCCTGGGCCGTCCCGCGCGACTGATCGGCGACGTCATCGAACACGCGGTTCAACAGGCCCGCGGCACCACGGAGACCGCCGAGGGCGCCCTCGTCGGGCATCCCGCCTCGGCCGGCCGGGCCACCGGCGAAGTCGCCATCGTGCACGGACCTGAGGACTTCGACGGCTTCGCCGATGGTCAAGTGCTCGTCGCGAAGGCCACCGCCCCGGCATGGACACCGCTGTTCTCCCGCGCCGCCGCAGTGGTCACCGACGGCGGCACCCTAGCCGCACACGCCTCCCTGGTGGCCCGTGAGTACGGCATCCCCGCCGTCGTCGGCACCGGCGACGCCACCCAACGACTGCGCCCCGGGCAGCTCGTAACCGTCGACGGAACAGCCGGAACCATCACACTCCACACCTAACCTGTCATGCCTGCAGGTGCGGCATGCATGTCGGAGGGGGTGCGCGGCGTCCGGGCGGAGGGTGCTGGAGACCGCCGGGTCGCCGGTGGGCGACCTGGTCAGCAGCAGGTCGCCAGGTAAGACTGCAACTCCGCGAGGGCGGCGAGCGCGCCGTCCCGATCGGCCCGGTAGTACACGGTCTTCCCGTCGCGACGGGAGGTGACCACCCGTCCGCGTCGCAGCAGGGTCAACTGCTGCGACGCCGTGGCCTGGCTGATGCCCGTCCGCTCGGCCACCTCGCCCACCGACAGCTCGGCGCCCTGCGCGAACAGCATCATGATCCGCTGCCTGGTGGGGCTGCCCAAGGCCTTGAGGAACTCCTGCGTCTGCGGCGCCAGGCCCTCCGGGACTCCGGCCGCGCGCGCGGGCGGGGATGCCCCTGCGGGCTGTCCGGTGGCGTCGCTCATGGCCCTACCTTTCCCCACCATCGTCATATTGTCATTCAACAAAACGACGATATGATGTGACATGACCACCCCATCCCAGCCAGTGATCATCGTCGGCGGCGGCCAGTCAGGCCTGGCCGCCGCCCGAGCCGCCCTGACCGCGGGCCTGCGGCCCGTTGTCCTGCAGGCGGGCAGCGAGCCGGTTGGCTCCTGGCCTGACTACTACGACAGCCTCACCCTCTTCTCGCCCGCCCTTTACAGCGCCCTGCCTGGCATGCGCTTCGACGGCGACCCGGACCGCTACCCCCGGCGCGACGAGGTCACGGCGTACCTGCGCCGGTACGCGCAGACCGTGGACGTCGACATCCGCACCCGCACCCGCGTCACGGCCGTGCACCCTCGCCGCGACGGGGGGTACCTCGTCCGCACTGACACCGGGGACGAGATGGCTGCGGTCGGCGTCGTCGCCGCCAGCGGATCGTTCGGCAACCCGTACCTGCCGACGCTGCCCGGCCAGGACGACTACGCCGGCGATCTCCGGCACGTCGCTCACTACCGCCGGCCGGAGGTGTACGCGGGCAAGCGGGTCATCGTCGTGGGTGCCGGCAACTCCGCCGTCCAGGTCGCCTACGAGATCGCCGGCCACGCCCGGGTCACGCTCGCCACCCGGGAACCCGTGCGCTTCCTGCCCCAACGCCTCGGCGGGCGGGACCTCCACCACTGGCTGCGGGTCACCGGCGCGGACCGCCTGCCACGCCGCGTCCTCACCCGACTTGTCCGACACGCCACCGTGCTCGACACCGGCGTATACCGCGACGCTCTCGCCTCCGGGCTGCTCTCCCGGCGGGACATGTTCACCGCCTTCACCCCTGAGGGCGTCATCTGGGCCGACGGCACGCCCGAGCCGGTCGACGCGGTCATCTTCGCCACCGGCTACCGCCCGGACCTCGCGTACCTCAAGCCCCTGGGCGCCCTCGACCATGGCGCGCCCCGGCACGTGGGCGGGATCTCCACCACCCATCCAGGGCTGATCTATCTCGGGTTGGAGTTCCAGCGATCCTTCGCCTCGAACACCCTGCGTGGCGTCGGTCCCGACGCCGCGCACGTCATGACTGCCCTCGCCGCTCACGTGTCCGGACGGCAAGGCCGGCAGCGGACAGCGGACGTCGCCTCGCACACGGGATCCGGCGCTCAACGCTGATCGCGTTGCGCGGTCGGCGCTGGTAGGTACGGGTTTGCCCGCGGCTTACGCCTGCGACGAGGGGGCGGGCTCGACCGACAGCAGGGCGGCGAGCTGGCGCAGGATTCCCGGGCGGGCGCGGTAGTAGACCCACGTGCCCCGCCGTTCGGCATCCACCAGGCCCGCTTCGCGCAGCGTCTTGAGGTGGTGCGAGATCGTTGGCCCGGTCAGGTCGAACGCCGGCGTCAGGTCGCACACGCACGCCTCCCCGCCCTCGGCGGAGGCGATCATCGACATCAGCTGCAGCCGCACCGGGTCGCCGAGGGCCTTGAACGCGGGAGCGAGCACCGCGGCCGTCTCGGCCGGAATCCGACGCTGCGCCAGCGGGGGGCAGCACGGCGTGTCGGCGTTGAGATCGATGACGGCGAGGGGCGCCTGTTGCTTTGACATGTCTCTAGGTTGACATCTCTCTAATCAACGTGCAACTCTCTGCTTAGACGGACGTCAAGACAGGCGTCTGGAGGAAGGGGACCCACCATGTTCGGCTCCACCCGCCGCTCATCCGCTCTTCGCGCTGGAGTCCGGTTCTGCGACTCCTGCGCTCAGGTGTCCACCGCCGACCAGCGTGCGCAGCGCCGCTACGACCGTGCCCGCACCACCGTCTACACGCTGATCAGCCCCCGCTGACGAGAGGACCTGTCATGAGCGACAACACCCAGACCACCGGCGGTTTCGCGGGCGACCCGGCCGCCGCCCTGCAGGTCACCGGCTCCGGCGCCTGCTGCGGCAGCCCCGCCCAGGCCGTGGGGTCCATCCTGCCGCCAATCGGCGAGGCCGCGAGCGCCGGCCCGTGCTGCGGCACCCAGGAAGCCGCGCAAGCGGCCGGCTCGTGCTGCGGCACGCAGGCCAAGGCCGACGCGGTGGCCGCGGGACAGGGGTGCTGCGGATGACCACCCCAGACGACCTCGCGGGCCTGCTCCGGGTAGTCAGCGCCGACCGGATGTCCGCGACCGTCGCCACCCTCGCCTCCGACCGCATGGCAGGACGGCGAGTCGGATCACCCGGCGGCGCGGCAGCCCGGGCGTGGCTCGTCGACGAGCTCACCGCTCTCGGCGCCACGGTCCGGACTGAGGAGTTCCCGGTCCGGGCGGTGCCGCAGGTGCACGAGGCGCCGACGGTCACCTGGGGCGGCGGGAGCAGCCCCATGCCGCTGGTATTCGGTCGCCAGGTCGCGATCCATTCCGCCTCCGCCGACGCCGCCGAGACCCGCCGCGGCCCGCTCGGCGTCGCCGGTGCCGACGACCCGGCCGGGCGGTGGCTCGTGGTGCCGGCGGAGATGAGCCTGTTCGACGCCTACCGGGACACCCGCGGCGCGGCCGGGCTGCTGATCCGCCGAGCCGTCGACGCCGACGGCTGGCAGTTCACCACCCTCGCCGGACCGGACCCGGGACCGCTGCCCGTCCTGACCCTCGACCCGGACACCCACCGCACCGTCCTCGCTGCGGCAACCGACAGCGCCAGCTGGTTCGCCGGCGCCACGCCGGTTCGCCGCGACGACGTCACCGGCACCAACATCCACGCCCGACTCCGGCAGACCGTCCCCGGCGGGGCGGAGCTGCTCCTGACCGCCCACTACGACGGCGTCGGCGACCACCCCGGGCTCCGCCAGCCCGGAGCGTCGGACAACGCCACCGGCGTCGCGGTGGTCCTCGAAGCCGCCCGCGTCCTCGGCCGCGGACTTCCCGACGGCGTCGGGCTCTGCGTCGCGCTGCTCGACGGTGAGGAGGTTGGCGCGCTCGGCTCGGCCCACCACGCCGCGCAGCTGCGCGACCAGGGCGCCGCGCCCCTGGTGGTCAACGTCGACGGAGCCGGCCGCCTGGATGGGGCGGCGGCGGTCGAGGCCGGCGGGCCCGCCCACCGCCTCCTGGCGCTGCTGGACCAGGCCGGCCGGCACACCGGCGTCCCACTCGCTGCGGGGCCGATGGCCTCGGACAACCGCCGCTACGGCGCAGCAGGCCTCGCCGCGGTCGGCATCGGTGCCGGGATGGGCGGCTACCACAGCCCCGCCGACACCCCTGACAAGGTCGACCCGGCCACCCTGGCCGCGATCGCCCGCCTCGTCGTCGCAACCGCCCACCTCACCGGGACGGCGCCTGCTAGGCTTTCATCGCCAATCGGCGATAAACGATAGAGGGAGTGGTGGTGGGCGAACTCCTCGACCGGGATACCGCGCAGACCTACGCCTCGTGGTTCCGGGCCCTGGCGGACCCGACCCGGGTGCAGATCGTGGAGTACCTGGCCCGGCATGCCCGGCCGATGAGCGTGGGGGAGATCGTCGCAGCTGTCGGGCTCGCCCAGTCCACCGTCTCCCAACACCTGAAGATCCTGACCGAGGTGCGGTTCGTGCTCGTCGAGCCGGTCGGCACCGCCCGCCACTACCGCATCAACGACGCATGCGTCGGCTGCTTCCCCTCCGCCGCCGACGTCGTCATGGGCCGACCCGCCCCCACCGTGAAAGGAGCCTGCTGATGGCCGACATCACCGTCCGCCCGATGACCTCGGACGACGCCGATCGTGTCCTCGCCATCTACCAGGCTGGCCTCGACGCCGGCAACGCCAGCTTCGAGACCACCGCCCCGACCTGGACAGCATTCGACGCGGCCAAGCTGCCGGACCACCGCCTCGTGGCCGTCGACGCGGACGACACCGTCCTCGGGTGGGTGGCGGTCTCGCCGACATCGAGCCGCGCGGTCTACGCCGGGGTGGTCGAGCACTCCGTCTACGTCGACCCCGCCGCCC
This sequence comes from Micromonospora sp. CNZ297, assembly GCF_007827625.1. NCBI lineage: Bacteria > Bacillati > Actinomycetota > Actinomycetes > Micromonosporales > Micromonosporaceae > Micromonospora > Micromonospora sp. CNZ297. The sequence continues at coordinate 183,493 of NZ_VISU01000011.1, forward strand.
AAGGCCGTGGCGTAGCCCGGCTGCTGCTGGACGCGCTGATCGCCTCCACCGAGGCCGCCGGCATCTGGACCATCCAGTCCGGAATCTTCCCCGAGAACACCGCCAGTCTCACCCTGCACCAGCGGGCCGGCTTCCGCGTCATCGGCACCCGCGAGCGGGTCGGCCGGCACCACGGCCGGTGGCGCGACGTCGTCCTGCTCGAGCGGCGCAGCCCCGTCATCTGAACCCCTTCGGCTCCGCCCGCCCCAGCACAACTGCACCTTCTTGATTCGACAGTTTTCAACACAGAGGAGTTTTCCGATGAGCATCCCGAACGAGCTGCCCGTCGTGGTGATCGGCGCGGGCCCGGTGGGTCTGGCCGCCGCCGCCCACCTGCACGAGCGTGGCCTGCCCTTCCTTGTTCTGGAGGCCGGTGACACCGCCGGCGCGGCGGTGCGGCAGTGGGGGCACGTGCGGGTGTTCTCCCCGTGGCGGTACAACGTCGACCCGGCCGCCCGCCGCCTGCTCGACGACGCCGGCTGGGTCGCCCCGGCCGAGGACGCGCTGCCCACCGGCGCGGAGCTGGTCGCCGACTACCTCCAGCCCCTCGCGGAGCTGCCGCAGCTCAAGCCGCACCTGCGCTACGGCGCGCGGGTGGAGGCGATCAGCCGCCTCGGCCTGGACCGGCTGCGCACCGCCGGCCGCGAGCAGACGCCGTTCCTGATCCGCCTCGCCGACGGTGACGAACTGCTGGCCCGCGCGGTCATTGACGCCTCCGGCACCTGGGGCACCCCCAACGTCCTCGGCGCCTCCGGCCTGCCCGCCCGTGGAGAGAAGGACGTGGCCGCGTACCTGGAGCACGCCCTGCCCGACGTACTCGGCGCCGACCGGGACCGGTTCGCCGGCCGGCACACCCTGGTCGTCGGCGCCGGCCACTCCGCCGCGAACACGCTGCTCTCCCTGGCCGAGCTGGCCGCCGCCGAGCCGGGCACGGAGGTGACCTGGGCGATCCGCTCGGCCAGCCCCGCCCGCACCTACGGCGGCGGCGACGCCGACGCGCTGCCCGCCCGCGGCGCGCTCGGCTCCCGGCTGCGCGAACACGTGGACGCCGGCCGGATCCGGCTGCTCACCGGCTTCTGCGTGCACGCGCTCACCCCGGCCGACGGCCGGGTCGCCGTCGTTGTCCGGCACGCCGACGGTAGCGAGGAGGAGGTGATCGTCGACCGGATCGTTGCCGCGACCGGCTTCCGCCCGGACCACTCGATCGCCGCCGAACTGCGCCTGGACCTGGACCCGGTCATGGGCGCCACCCGGGCTCTCGCCCCGCTGATCGATCCGAACGAGCACTCCTGCGGCACCGTCCCCCCGCACGGCGTCCACGAGCTCGGACACCCGGAGTCCGGCTACTACGCCGTCGGCATGAAGAGCTACGGGCGCGCGCCGACGTTCCTCATGGCCACCGGCTACGAGCAGGTCCGCTCCGTCGTCGCCGCCCTCGCCGGCGACTGGCAGGCGGCCCGGGACGTCCAGCTCGACCTGCCCGAAACCGGCGTCTGCAACAGCAACCCCGCCGAGGCGACCGGCACCGACAGCAGCTGCGGCCCCGCCCCGCAGCCGGCCGGGAAGGGGCTTGCCACGGGCATCGCCGGTGGGCTGCTGTCCGCCCCGCTGAGCCTCATCAGCCTCGACACCTCGACCAGCGGCCAGACCGGCGGCTGCTGCGCCAGCTGATGACCACCACCACGATGGCGCCCGCCGACCCCACCGTCGGCGGGCACCACCGGTGGCGCATCGTCGCCGCCCTCGCGATCACCTCGACCGTCGGCTACGGCACCATCTACTACGCCTACGCCGTGCTGCTCGGCCCGATGGCGACCAGCCTCGGCGCCTCGATCACCGCCGTCACCGGGGCGCTGACCGTCAGCGTCCTCGCCGGCGCGTTGATGGCCATCGCGGTCGGCAGGTGGCTCGACCGGCACGGCGGACGGGCCCTCATGACCCTCGGCTCGATCACCGCCACCGCGCTGCTGATCGCCTGGTCCCAGGTCCAGACCATCGGGCAGCTCTACGCCGTCATGATCGGTGTCGGGATCACCGGCGCGATGGTCCTCTACGAACCCGCCTTCGCCGTCATCGTCTCCTGGTTCACCCCCGACCGACGCCCCACCGCCCTGCTTGCGGTCACCGTCGTCGCCGGGTTCGCCAGCACGATCTTCATGCCACTCACCGGCTACCTGGTCGCCCACCTCGGCTGGCGCGGCGCGCTCCTCACGCTCGCCGCCGTCCACGGCGTAGTGACCGTGCCGCTGCACGCCCTCACCGTTCGCAAACCGCCGCACGTCACAGCGTCCAACCCCACGCTGCGAACGGCCCACGCCTCGCGGCGGACGGCGGCGCGCGCCGCGATGCGCGATCCCCGGTTCTGGATCCTCGCCGCCGCCCTCATCGCCCACGGCGCCGCCACCAGCACCATCGGCGTCCACCTGGTCAGCTACCTGACCAGCCGCGGCCACCCGGCTACTTACGCCGCCACCGCCGCCGGCCTCCTCGGCGTCCTGTCCGTCACCGGAAGACTCGTCCTCACCGCCGCCCGACGCCGACTCCCCGTCACCACCATCGTCGCTGGCGTCTTCGCCATCCAAGCAGTCGCCGTCCTCGCTATGCCCCTCGCCGCCGGAACCCGCGTCGGAGCCATCGTCACCGTCACCGGATTCGGGCTCGGCTTCGGCATCGCCAGCCTCGCCACCCCAGCACTCCTCGTCGACCGCTACGGCACCACCGCCTACGCCACCATCGCGGGACGACTCGCCGCCCCCGTCACCACCGCCAAAGCCGCCGCACCCCTGCTTGCCGCCACGCTCCTACCGCACGGCGGCTACCACCTCTTACTCGCCGCCGTCAGCACCGCATGCCTCCTCGCCGCCATCAGCATGCGCACCGTGGGGGAGGCCAGGACCGACAGCGGCGAGTACCGCAACCAGCCGGACTTACCGCGTCCAGGAACCCGCGTGGCTGCCGTGCCAGGGCCAGATTCAGCTCAAGCACCGGCAGATGGCGAGCGTGCAGAAGGCCGACACAACGACAGCCCGACGTCTACCCCAGGTCCCACGCGGTCCACGTGACGACCCATGGCCGCCCGGGTCGCGCGGCCGGAAGCGGCTGATCCCCGAAGAGAACTGCTCCTACCGCCTCGGCGGCTGCCTGCATCTCCGCCTCCGCGTCCCGCAGCGGATCACACACCACCAGCAGGAGATCGCCGTGAACGAGTGTCTGGGCGTGGTGGCCCGTCTGCTGCCTGATCAGCGACCGAATCTCCTTCCGAAGGACGGCAAGCTGGTCACCGGGGACCTGCCGGACCTCCGCGTGCCCGTGCTCACGCACCACGTCGCAGACCACCTGCGCGACGACCGGGACTCTGCGGTCGACCGCCGGCGCGGGGAACAGGCGGTCCATCAGCGTCAGACACCGTCGGCACGTCGGCGCGAACGCCGGCTCCCGGTACCTGCTCAGCGTCCCGCCGTCACCGCCGACCATCAGCGCCCAGACCCGCCCGCACATCGTCGTGTGCTCCCAGATCGGCTCCCGCAGCGCCTCGACGTCATAACGCCGCTGGACTGCCTCACGCTCACTGTCCCCGCCCGTGAGGTAGTGGTCGGGTACGGCGCTGCGGCCCTGCTCCAACGGCCCCTGCCGGCGCGCGAGGTGCACGGCCTCACCGCCGGCGACCGCCACGAGAAGCAGCACGGCCTCCCCGGCGGTGATGACGTTCGGTCCGTGCAGGCCGTCACGCATGCCAGCAGTATGCCCGCCCCCGTTTGATGCCGGGCGGCCACACGCGAGGCTTGGTCCGGCCTCCAGAGCCCGCTGCCGTCAAGCTCGTCGAGCACGTCGACGCGGGACCGCATCTGCCGTTGTCGCCGGCATGACACAAGCTTCCCGCCTGTACGGCGAACAGCTCGTCCGGCCGCTCGTTCCTGCCGCCATGCCCACCTGGCCCCGCCCGTGCCCGAGGCCGATGCCGGCACTGCCCGTTCACGTTCCTCCGCGGGTGTTCGCCGCCGCGCAGGACGTGCTGCTGGGGATGGCTGTCCCGTCGAGCTGCGGCCGGGTGACCGCACAACAGCTCCTGCACCCGTTGGGCTGGGAGCCGGGCCGCCGCCTCGACATCCAGCCACCTCAGGGGATGCTCGTCGTCGGCTCGGCCCACGACGGACGGCACCAGATAGGCAGCCGCGGTGAGCTGCCTCTACCGGCACCTGCGCGGCGGATGTGCGGGATCGAGCCCGGCTGGCCGGTGCTGCTCGCTGCTCTCGTCATCCACGACCTGCTCGTCGTGCACCCCGCCAGCACCGTCATCGGCGTCCTCGCCGACCTACACACTCGACTTGCGGGAGCTGGACATGCCCGCTGACGCCACCGCCGACGCCGCAGCGCGGCAGGTCTTGGCTCACCTCGGCGTTACCCTGACCGACCTCCAATCCCACACCGACGGCCCAGCCCCCCTGCCGACGATCGCCGAGTACCTACCCCGCGTCATCGCCGCAGCAGGCCCCGGCGCCCAACGCACCTACGGCACCTACTGGCAGCGCATGGCCGCCGTCTGGCGCGACCGACCGCTGGACGCCGTCGCGGCCAGCGACGTCGAGGCCATGACAGCAGATGACCATCACTGCCCGGTCGCGGCGTAACAGCCGCAACGGCCGGCACGCGGGCGAGCATGTCATCGCCGCCGCTCGCGCTTTCTACTCCCGGGCTGTTGCTGATGGTCTGATCGACGCGTCGGCCAGTCCCGCCCATCGTGTCGCCAAACCCCGCCGCCTCCCTAGCACCCGCCGTGCCCTGACGTCCTACGAGTTGGAGGAGATCAATGCGGTGGCACGGACCAGCGGCAATGACGTCATCCTCGACGCCCTCCTGCTACGCCTGCACACCGAAAGCGCCTGCCGGCGCGGCGGCGCCCTCGCCCTGCGGCTTGTTGATCTGGACCGCTCCAACGGCCTCGTGCGCCTGAACGAGAAGAGCGGCACCGTACGGTGGCAGCCGATCAGCCTCGGCCTCGCCGAGCACCTGCACGAACACGCCCGCGTCCGCGGCGCAGTTCTGCCCACCGACCAACTGTTGCGCTACCGCAACGGCCTGCCGATCAGCAGCCGCCGCTACGACCACCTGTGGAAACGCATCGGGGAACGCCTGCCCTGGGTCGTCGTGCACGGCATCTCCACCCACTGGCTGCGGCACACCACGCTCACCTGGGTGGAACGCCACTTCGGCTACGGGGTAGCCCGCGCCTACGCGGGTCACACCGACAGCCCAGCATCGTCCACCATTACCTACATCAAAGCCGATCTCCACGACGTGGCCGACGCGCTGTCGGCGATGACCGGACAGCCACACCCATTCGCAAAAACGAGCGAGACCCCGAACGGCCCGGCGACAGACACCCTGCCCTGATTAGCCTATGTGACCCACCCGGGCGGCGTGCTGGGGAATGGCTCCGCATCGCGCCGAACGGCAATTTCAAGAACTCCGGATTCTTCGGCCGTATTGGTGCCAGCGCAGGCAGCAGAATTGATTGCATTAGTTGCGCCCTGGCGTGCTCGCGGGCAGCTCACGCCTGTAGTGTTACGCATCGTGAAGTGCTAGACTTAACGCATGAGCACCCGTTTGTATAACGGATGCTACATAGGAGTGTTCAGCTCCCCCCTCGGACACCAGTACGTGTCATGTGTGGCACAACAACGTAGCGGTGGTCAAGCATGCTTGACCACCTGTCAAATCCCTCCTACGCCGCCTCCGGCGTTACTCCCAGTGACGGGTCGCGAGGTACGGCGACGCGCCGTACCTCGTTAGTGATCCCCGCCGTTGTGATGCCCGGCCAAGCGGCTCGCGTACGCAGCACGCCTGACTCTCCCGCAGCGGCCATGAGGCGGCCTCCGCTGCCACTTCCGACTCTTGCCGTCGCACGCAGCCGTGCAGACGTCTATGGCCTCGTGACCCTCAATTCGCGGGGTCGGATCGCCGATCAGGCCACGATGAAGGTTCTCGATTGGGCTCCCGGGCTACGAGTGAGTATCCGGGAGCGCCATGGGCTGATCGTCGTGTCAGCTGATGAGCAGGGCGTCTTCAGTGTCACAAAAGAAGGACACCTTCGGTTGCCCGCAGTGGTTCGCCAGTGGTGTGGCCTTGCCGCCGGCGACCGGGTTCTTATCGTGGCTGAGCCGGCTTACCGTCGATTGGTTGTACACCCGCCAGCGAAGCTCGACGAGATGATCACGCAGGCCCATGGCGCGGCGTTCGGGAGCGGTCATGAGTGATGGCGCAGCGAATCGTGCTGAGGTGGACGCTGCTCGGCTGCTTCTTGCTCGGATGGGTATATCGCCTGCTGATCTCTTGGAAGCTGCCGTGGCTCGGCCTCCGGCGCCGACCTTCGCAGAGTACGTCCCCGTGGTGGCTGCAGCGGTTACGGCAGGTACTCGGCGTGCCTACGGCTCTTACTGGAAGCGCGTGGTGGAGCACTGGGGGCAGCGAAGGCTCGATGAGCCCACGCCGTCGGAGATCGAGCAGTTAGCGGAGTACGTCAAGGCGCATGTCGTATCTCGACGGAATGCCCGTGGAGGTCGGAGCGCGGCGGAGCACCTGATTGCCGCCTTGCGCTGCCTGTATAAGAGAGCGGTCGCCGATGGGTTGATCGCCGCTGCGGACAACCCTGCGTCGAAAGTGGCAAAGCCACGGCGCCTCCCGAGTACACGACGGGCGGTGGCGGATACGCGCCTGGCCGAGATCAACGAGGTCGCAGCCAGCACAGGCGACGATCCGGCGCTCGACACCTTGCTCTTGCGGCTGCACACCGAGACAGCGTGTCGGCGCGGTGGGGCGCTGGCGCTTCGTCCAGCTGATCTGGACCCCGACCAATGCTTGATCTTGCTTCGGGAGAAGGCGGACACAATGCGTTGGCAGCCAGTTTCGCCGACACTAATGCGTTATCTGCAGCGGCATGCTGAGGAGCGGGGGGCGACACAGACAGGGCAGCTGCTGCGCTACCGGAATGGCCAGCGCATCACGTACCGGCGATACGACTATCTATGGGTACGCATCGGCGAGCATCTGCCCTGGGTTTATGTGCAACAGATCAGCACGCACTGGTTGCGTCACACAACGTTGACGTGGGTCGAAAGAAACTTCGGCTATGCTATCGCACGAGCCTACGCCGGTCATTCGGAAGGTGGCGGTGATGCTGGTACTACGGCTACCTACGTGCGAGCGACATTGCAGGAGATTGCCACGGCTCTGTCGGCGCTTACCAACGAGCCCCATCCTTTGAGCTGATCTTTGGGTGGGTGGGGCTCAGTCCGTCCGTAAGGCTGGGTCCCACCGCGGTTGAGCCCACCGCCTTCTCATACTGCAGACGATGAGCGAGGTCGACGGCATCGCGCTGGCTGTCGTGCTCAGATCGGCGTGCGCAGGTGGGTGCGACGACACCGAACGTGCCCCAACGTCGCGCATCGACGAGCGCCGGGACTCAACCACGGCCGGGAGTTCCACAGACTTCGCCCACAGGTCTCGACCGGGCCTGGCGCGGCCGATGCTGGTGACGCTGCGGGCGCATGGCTACGCGAAGCGGTGCGACGCAAGCCGGTACGGGATGATGGCGACGTGGCCCTCCTCGACTACGACTTGCACAAGCTGGGTTGGCGCGCCTTCCAGGATCTGTGTGCGGTGATCTTGCAGCACGTTCTCGGGCAGACATTCCACACATTCGCCGATAGCAACGATGCCGGCCGTGACGGCGCTTTCCATGGTCATTGGGCAACTCAGGCGACGATCGGGCTGTCGGGGATCGGCGCGAGCACCGCGACAGTCGCGCAGTGCAAGTTCAGCGTTCACGGTTCCGGGACGCTCACGCCGTCGATGCTCAAAGACGAGATCGCCAAGGTCAGGAAGCTGCGAGCACGGGGCCTGTGTGACGCCTATCTACTCCTTACTAACCTCGCGGTTACGGGGCAGACAGAGGCATGGCTGAAGGAACAACTCCACACCTATGGTGTGCAGCAGTGCCTTGTCCTCGACGGTCGATGGGTTTGCCAGCAAATCAGTCAGCGTCCAGACCTTCGACGGTATGTGCCGCGCGTTTATGGGCTGGGCGATCTCGGCAAGATCCTGGACGACCGGCGCCTGCGCCAAGCTCGCGCCTTATTGAGTCGGCTGGAGGCGGACCTCGCGACATTCGTGCCGACGGAGGCGTACCGACGTGCCGCAGACGCGGTGGCCGAACACGGGTTTGTTCTATTACTGGGCGAGCCGGCGTGCGGCAAGTCGACAATCGCGGCGACGCTTGCGATGGCCGCTCTTGACAACTGGGGGTGCAGCGTCCGCCGGGTCGACTCAGCGGATGAACTTGTCGCCGCGTGGGATCCGGACGAACCTCGCCAACTGTTCTGGGTCGATGACGCCTTCGGTGGCATTCGCCACGATGCGGCCCTCACCGACGGTTGGTCGCGCCGGATGGATCAGGTGATGACGGCCGTGGGTCAGGGTGCTCGCGTGATTCTGACCAGCCGCGACTACATCTATCGCGACGCTCGACCCTACCTAAAGGAGTACTCTTACCCACGGCTTCGGGAACGCAAGGTGGTCATCGACGTCACGGACCTTACGGCCGCGGAGAAACGGCAGATTCTCTATAACCACCTTCGTGCGGGTGACCAACCCCGGCAGATCCTCGAACAGTGGCGTCCTCATTTGCGTCGCGCCGCAGCGGTCGCGCGGTTCCAGCCAGAAGTCGCCCGCCGCCTCGCGTGGCGTGCCTTCACCCGCCGTATACGTCTGACCACCGAAGACGACCTTGTCCGGTACGTCGAGCGTCCGGTTGCGTTCCTGAGTGATGTCCTCCGCCAGCTGGAGCCCGGCCCCCGTGCGGCACTCGCGTGCGTCTACCTCTCAGGTAACCAACTCCCAGCGCCGGTCCACTTCACACCAGCGCTTGCGGAGGCCGTGACTCGGCTCGGCGCAACTGAACACGACGTCTTGCGCGCTTTCCCAACACTGGACACCACGTTCCTACGACAGGCTGCCGACACGCACGGCGACCCGGTCTGGCGATTTCGTCACCCGACAATCCGTGAGGGGTTCGCCGCTGTCATCGCCGAAGATGTTAACGCCGTAAGCGTATTTCTTGATGGCCTTGATAACGACGAGTTGTTGCAGCAGGTCGACTGCGGCGGCGCACCCACACGGGGCACGCTCGTCCGTGTGCCCGCCAGCCTGTACGCGCGTGTTATCCCTCGAGTGACTGTCCCGGCTGCAACTACAGTGTCCTTCACTAACCCATTTGCTGAGTTCTTGTTGAACAGGTGCTCACCGGCCTTCTTGCGCGCGTGGGCAGCACAGCACGAGCAGGATCTCGATCACCTGACGCGATTCGGTGGATATATCGACGCCCACTGGGAGCCACGGGTCCTTGGCCGGATGCAGGAGGCAGGGGCGCTACCTGAATCGGTCCGCAGGAAGGCGGTCGAGCGACTTGAGGAGCTGGCCCTCGATATGCTCGACAGTGGGTGGGTGAAAGAGCCGGTCTGTCGGCTTTTCACCGACACTGAGCGTGAAGATCTGCTTGAACGCATTCGTGACGAGGTCCTGCCAAACCTTGAATACGAAATTGACATGTCGGGCGACGGTTACTCGGATGATGTCGAACCAGAACACCGGTACTCAAAAGCCAAGGACGCAATCGCCGCCTACAGGCGGGAGTTTTCGGGCGACCCGCGGATTGGTTCGTTGCTCGACGACGCAGAACGATACTTGGCGGAACGAATCGACATGGCCGAAAGTGATTTCGAGCCGCAGGCGTCCTCGCGACTTGCAGAACGCTCAATCTCAGATCTCAGTACGCTCGGCCGGCGAGACGAGTTCGACGACGTTGCAGAAGGCAGATGATTTCCAGCGGCGGGCACCAGAGATCGAAAGCGCAGCGACCCATGTGCCACCACACAGCCTTATGCGGGTCGATGTGAGCGACCTGTGTGCCCTGGGGTCAGGGCCGTGCCTGAGGGAGGACGGAATCGACCGAAGTAAGGCCGATACCTGTGCAGCGGTCCACCCATGCCTCTCCGCCTGACTTGAGCTCGTTCGGGCTGTACGAAGCTGAGCACGTCCAACCAGCCGACACCGGGATCGGTGACGACGGGGTCGTGTGGCCCTCTGTCACCACGACCCGGCCGGACCTCGACGCGCTGGTCACAACCCGCGACTCCGAGGCCGCCGATCTGCACGGCCGCGTCGCCGTCAGCCAGGCGAAGGGCGCGGTTGCCGCCGCCCGGCAGGAGCAGCGTGCTCTGCCGCCGGCGGTCGGACGTCCGGGTGTCAGCCGACCGCGGCCGGCTGACACGGGCTACAAGGACGGCGCCGTCGACAAGATCGCCGCTGCCCGTCGACGGCTCGACGAGGCTACCGGCGGATTCGACCGGATCTCCGGGGACGTGATCCGCGAGATGCAGCAGCTCTTACCCGCCCGCCACGACGACCTCGACGGGCTGTTCGACCAGACGCGCCGCTGGTGGGATCTCGTCCTCGTCCCTCTGTTCCGGCCCAACGCGCCGGCTCTGGTATGGCCAGGACGATGCTGGTCCTGGGTGGCTCCCGGGCTCGTGCCCCGCTTGAGGCCCGTCGTGCGCGGATCCGTCAGTCGTCGTCGAGGTCGGCGAACCGTAGCTCGGCCGCCGCCTCCGCCATGGCCGCGTCGTCGTAGTCTGGCAGCACCCGCTCTGGCATGTGCACGTCGGCGTCCGGGTCGATGCCCTCGGAGTTGCCGATCAGGTCCAGCAGGAACTCCTCGGCGCCGCGCAGCAGCACCGGGTCCTCGGTCCAGAAGCCGAACTCGAGGCTGCGCCGTGACGATGCAGTGAAGTTTGCCGATCCGATCCACAGCCGCTTCGGCGTGAACGCGGTGACGTCGGCCGGCCCGAAGTCGTCCTCGTCGTGCTCCCAGAGGCGGCCGAGCAGCGCGAGCTTGGCGTGCAGGATCGGCGGCATCGAGCCGTTGGTGCCCGCGCCCTTGCGGAAGCCGATCGTCCGTACGGTGGGGATCACCTCATCCCGGTCCGGCAGTGACCACCCGGGCCCGATCACCGGGGCCTTGCCGTCCACCAGGGAGGTCAGCTGCTCCAGCGGAGGGAAGTAACAGACCGGGAGGCCGGGCGTGCGGGCGTTGAGGTCGTCCAGGCGGCGCAGCTTGTACGGCAGGTCCGGCGGCTGCACGTGCTTGTCACGGGACTGCTTGCTGACCACCACGCAGGCCGCCTCCAACGCATCGAGCTCGTCGAGCAGCTCTGGGTCGTCCATCCACATCGCGCAGCCCAGCAGCGTGGTCCCGTGCCCGCGGTACTGCTGCCACCGCTGCTGGCGGTGTTCCCGGAAGTCCCGGATTCCCTGCACCAGGCCTGCCAGCACGTCACGGCCGAAGAATGCCTGGTTGCCGGCCAGGCCAACGTCGAGCACCCGGTCGTACCACTGCCTGAACTCCGGTCGCGCCTCCTCGTCCACCACTCCGGCAGGCTAGAACTCTGCCGGTCAGGCCATCCGAGTGGGGCTGGATGCACGGTTCCGCAACCTTTGCTGCCGCCGATGGAAGCCCGGCACGCTGCAGGTGCGCGGCTGACGCGTCGTAGCACCGTCACGGGCTGGTCGAGCCGTACGCTGCGCGGGGTGAGCAAGGGGAAGAAGCAGCGGGCGGCGAGCCGCGGCGGGACCGTTGCGGTGTGGCGCGAGGTGCTGGGTATCCCGGCCGGCGGGAAGGTACCGAAGCCGGGGGGCTCGGGTGGCGCGGCCGGCGGCGCCGGGGCGAACCGGGGCGGGGTGCGCAAGGCCAAGCCGACCGAGTGGCGAGGGCGCTATACCCCGGACGTGAGGGTCACCATCGAGCAGGTCCGGGCTCTGACGTGTCCAGGTGCCTGGCGGGCCCCGGCAGGCCATGCCGCAACCAGACGGGCGGGGCCTTATCGGCCGGCCATGCCGCTCGCTAAACCCTCGCCCAGCGCGCTGAGGTCAAGCGCCTGCGTGGCCGCCGCCACGATTCCGAACTGCTACTGCCGCGCGACGAGCACCAGCAGTTGGTCGCCCGCGCCGCACGGGCGCGGCAGGAGCGAGAAGCCCGCATCGACCCCGCCACCGGCAGGAAGGTGCTCTCGGTCGCCGCTGCGTTCACCCGCGACCACACCGCCCGTCCCGGGCAAGCCTGGTGCCCGGCAGACCGGCGGTACCGCCGGCGACAAGCCCTCAAGCAGGAACTAGCAGCTGCTCTGTGTGGTATGGGCCAGTTCTCGTCGGACAGCCCGGATCCCGTGGGCGCGCCATGGATTCCCCTGACCTCGCCGACCCGCCGCCGCCGGAGCCCGAGTAGGTCATGGTTCTCGCTGGGCCACGGAGAATCAAGAGGCACCGCGCTTTTCGGTGAGCTCTTCGAATGGCTCGATCGAGCACAGCACTCGTCGAGGACGCGGAGCGCCCTGGAGGCGGTGCAGGACCACACCAGCAGCATGGACGACTGGGCCGCCGATTGGGAGGACGGCGACACCTATGTAGCGCCCCTGACAGGGACGCCAGCAAGGGCTTCGAGGTCGGGTAGCCGGGATCGGCCGGAGCGGGGCATGCCTTCCCGCTCCGGCCGGTCAGAGCAGCGAACCCACCGTTTCCTCCGACGGATCGAACAGGCGCCTGATCGGCTGCTGCAGCCTGCTCACGGCGATCGCCAGATCAAGGACCTTGGCTCTGGTCGCCGGTGGCTGAACTGCGCCCCCGCCCTTCGTCCTGCGCGTGGTCCGCAGGTCAATCAGAGTCTCGTAGGTCGCCATCAGCACGTCGGCCGCCTCGGTTACCACCTGGAGGGCGTCCTTCAGTCCTACCAGCCCGTCCGCGAGGTCGTCGGCCAGCGCGGTGAGCAAGTTTCCATGAATCATCGCCTGTGCCAGCTGTCCCTTGAGACCGTCGTCGTCGGGTAGGAGCCCCTCGATCGCCTGCAGGACGAGGATCGCTGCGGTTTGCTTCACCTCGTGCCCGATGCGGCGTACCCGGTCGAAGGTGGTCTCCTGCGGAGGCCTCAGGACATCAGCGTGGGCGTGGGCGAAGAGCTGATTGATCAGAGCATCGTGCCGAACAAAGGGGGTGCTGTCGACATTATCCGGGGTGTCGTGGTGGGCGTCGCCGGCGAGCACGGCGGCCAAGCCAGTCTCAACGTCGAATCCGCTCACGGGCTGTTCGGTGAATCGGTGGTAGTGCTCATCAAGAAGGATTTCCCGGAGACCCGCCTCAACGTCCCATGTCGCCTTGATCCGGCGCTGAATGTCGTCCAGCTCGGCGCGAGCAGCCGCAGTGAGCTGGTCCAGGGCCTCCGTGGCGTTGTCGTTCATGATCGCCCCCTCGCTCACTGGTCGCCGCCCAGAAGCTCGTCGAGCTTTTTGCGGCCCTTGTAGAGACTGCTGCGGACCGCCTCGGCGGTCATGCGCAACTGGTCGGCGATCTCTGCTGGCGTGTGGCCCTCGAACGACCAGGCGAGCACCTGCCGCTGCCGCATCGGCAGCTGCCGCAGCGCCGTGAGGATGGCGTGTTTGGTGTCGGCGACGTCGGCGCCGCTTGGGACGGCTGGCAGCCGATCGGCGATGTCCTCGACTGGCACCGGGTCCAGCTTGGCGAGGCGCTCGGCATAGGCCTTGGACGCGGTCGCTTTCACCCATGCCTTCGGGTGCTCGATCCTGCACCAACGCTGGTACGCCTTGTGCATCGTCTCCTGCATGATGTCCAGAGCGTCGGACTGGGGCACGCCGATGCTGATCAGGAAGGCCGCCAGGCGGGTTGCATAGTCGCGGTAGAAGGCGCTGAACTCCTCGACGATCTGGCGCCGGTCGACGACCGCTACCGCTTCGGTGAGCGCCGGGGGAACGTCGCTGTTGAGACCCCTGAACTGATTCACGATCCCGAGGAGCTGCTTGGCTTCTGGGCGGTTCGCCTGGTCGGCAGTTCGTTCATCCACGACGGGCTCCCTGGCCAGCGGCAACGGGCACCGTCAGTGTGGTGCACGACCCGTCGGCACGCTGGTCGCGCAGCCGGCCGCCGCCGGGCAGTGCCTCGGCGATCGCGATGAGAGAGTCACCGCGGGCTTTCTCGGCGCGGGCACGCCACCGAGCGCGGATCCACAGGCCAGCCAGCCCGGTGAGGTTGACGATGACCGCCGTGGCGATCCACCCCCAGCTGATGTCTTCCACTGCACCTCGCTCTGCTCCCGCCGACGCCCGTCGCGCCGCTCCGTCTCTTAGAGCTCCTAACGAAATGAGCCATTTTCATCGTGACGGCGCAGGTCACGGGCGGTGTGGGAGGCCGGTGTCCAGGTAGGACGAGGCTCCCGGTAAGACAGCAATCGACCAA
>NZ_VISU01000012.1:0-120209 GCF_007827625.1 Micromonospora sp. CNZ297
CGCTGCCTCAAGCGCTACATCGTCCGCGAGATCCACACCGCCCTCCTCGCCGACTTCACCACCCTCAACACCGCTTGACTTCTATAGGAGCATCCCCCACCCCCACCCCACCCGCCCCCCTTTCCAGGGCGTCGATCATGAGGTTGGCGGCGACAAAACGGACGCCGGACGCCGCCAACCTCATGATCGACCGAAGCGGACGCGAAGGGCGGAACCCGGCGCGCGGCGGGCGGGGGTCACAATCGGCTCCGGTTCGCGTACCGTTGCCGCTCATGGGTGTGTCGCAACGGTTGAAGACCAGGTTCCGCCGGTTCCTCCAGCGCCCGGGGACGACTGTCGACCTGGCGCCGCTGGAGAAGCTGCTGCCGGCGATCGAGGCGCGCGAGGCGGACCTGGAGCAGCTCTCCGACGCCGAGCTGACCGAGGCCGCCGGCCGGGCCACAGGCTACGAGGAGATCTGCGCGATCGGCCGCGAGGCGGCCCGGCGCGGGCTCGACCAGCGCCCCTACGACGTGCAGCTGCTCGGCGCGATGGCGCTGCTGTCCGGCAAGGTCGCCGAGATGGCCACCGGTGAGGGCAAGACGCTCACCGCGACTGTCGCCGCGTACGGGCACGTGCGGCTGGGCAACGGCCCGGTGCACGTGCTCACCGTCAACGACTACCTGGCCCGCCGCGACGCCGAGTGGATGACGCCCGTCTACGACCTGCTCGGGCTGACCGTCGGCTGGGTCAACGAGGCGTCCACGCCCGAGGAGCGGCGCGCCGCGTACGGCTGCGACGTCACCTACGTGTCGGTCAGCGAGGCCGGCTTCGACTTCCTGCGCGACCAGCTCGTCACCGACCTGGCCGACCGGGTGCAGCCGCCGCTGAAGACCGCGATCGTGGACGAGGCCGACTCGATCCTGATCGACGAGGCCCGGGTGCCGATGGTGCTGGCCGGTGCGGTCGGCGGCGAGCAGGACCCGGTGCACGCCGCGGCCGCGCTCGTGCGCGGGCTGCGCAAGGGCAAGCACTACACGGTCGCCGAGGACGGCCGCAGCGTCGCCTTCACCTCGGTCGGCCTGGCCACCGTCGAGGCCAAGCTCGGCGGCATCGACCTGTACGACGAGGAGCACGTCGGGCAGCTCTCCGCGGTGAACGTGGCGCTGCACGCGCACGCCCTGTTGCACCGCGACGTGGACTACATCGTCCGGGACGACTCGGTCGAGCTGATCGACGAGATGCGCGGCCGGGTCGCCCAGCGCCGCCGCTGGCCGGACGGGCTCCAGGCCGCGGTCGAGGCGAAGGAGGGCCTGGACGCCACCGCCGAGGGCGAGGTGCTGGGCACGATCACCGTGCAGGCGTACATCGCGCTCTACCCGACTGTCTGCGGCATGACCGCGACCGCGGTGCTCGTCGGCGACCAGCTCCGCGAGTTCTTCGGCCTCGAGGTCGCGGTGATCCCGCCGAACACCCCCTGCGTCCGCGAGGACGAGCCGGACCGGATCTACGCCACCCGCGCCGAGAAGGAGGAGGCGCTGGTCGACGAGATCACGCGCTGCCACCAGGCGGGGCGGCCGGTGCTGGTCGGCACGCTCGACGTCAAGGAGTCCGAAGGGCTGGCCGCCGCGCTCAACGCCGCCGGCGTCTCCTGCGTGGTCCTCAACGCCAAGAACGACGACGAGGAGGCCGGCATCATCGCGGAGGCCGGCGCGTACGGCGCGGTGACGGTCTCCACCCAGATGGCCAGCCGGGGCGTGGACATCCGGCTGGGCGGCAGCGACCAGGCCGACCGGGACCGGGTGGCGGAACTGGGCGGCCTGTACGTGATCGGCAGCGGCCGGCACGACAGCCGCCGGGTCGACGACCAGCTCCGCGGCCGGGCCGGCCGGCAGGGCGACCCGGGCGGGTCGGTGTTCTTCGTCAGCCTGGAGGACGACCTGGTGGTCCGGCACGCCGGCGACACCGTGCCGGCCTCGCCCCGGATGAACGCCGACGGCCTGGTCACCGACCCGCAGGTCGACTACGCGGTCGAGCACGCCCAGCGCGTCGCCGAGGGCGTCAACCACGAGATCCACCGCAACACGTGGCGCTACAGCCAGGTGATCGAG
Organism: Micromonospora sp. CNZ297; assembly: GCF_007827625.1. Classification (NCBI taxonomy): domain Bacteria; kingdom Bacillati; phylum Actinomycetota; class Actinomycetes; order Micromonosporales; family Micromonosporaceae; genus Micromonospora; species Micromonospora sp. CNZ297. Next base: position 2,091 of record NZ_VISU01000012.1, read on the forward strand.
CAGCAGCGCAAGGCGCTTGCCGAGCGCCGGGAGCGGCTGCTGACCAGCGACATCGCCGCGCTGATGCTGCTGGAGCGGGTGCCGGAGAAGGCCGGCGAGATGGACGAGGACCTGCTCGCCGACGTGGCCCGCAAGATCGCCCTCTATCACCTGGACCGGCTCTGGGCCGACCATCTGGCCGAGCTGTCCGAGGTACGCGAGGGCGTGCACCTGCGGGCGCTGGGCCGGCTCGACCCGCTCGACGAGTTCCACCGCAGCGCGGTGCCGGCGTTCAACGCGCTGGTGCCCGAGATCGAGACGCGGACCGTGGCCACGTTCGAGGAGACCGAGTTCGACGAGGGCTGGGAGCCGGACTCATCGAAGCTGGTGCGCCCGAGCGCCACCTGGACGTACCTGGTGCACGACAACCCGTTCGGCTCGGAGCTGGACCGGCTGATCGCCTCGGTGGGCCGGCGGCTCATCTCCGGGTCGCGCTGACCCGCGCCGAAGGCCCCTTCCGGTGTAACCGGGAGGGGCCTTTTTGCGCGGTTTCGCCCGCGGTCTGCGAGGGTAGTAGGCCGGGGCCCGGCCACAGGAGGGACGGACATGGGACAGGCAACGGTGCCGGACGGGGAGACCGCGTGGACGTACGCGGGGACGGTGGAGGCCCCGGCCCGGTGAACCTCGACACGCGCCAACCCATGATCGACAACCTCGGTGTGCTGGAGACGGCCGCGCTGCTGCGCGAGCTGACCGCCGGTCTGATCGGCGTGGCCGGGTTCGACGAGGCGCTCGACCGCCTGGTCCGGATCGCCCGCGACGCCGTGCCGGGCGTGGACTGCTGCGGCTTCACCGCGCTGCGCGCCGGTGAGCCCGCCGGGGTGGCCGCCTCCGACCCGGACCGGGCCGAGCTGGACGACCTGCGGCACGGCCCGGACACACCGGCCCTGACGGCGATCCGCCGACGGGAGATGATCATCGCGGGTGGGCTGTCCGACGAGACGCGCTGGCCGGCCTGGAGCGAGCGGGCCCGCGTGCTCGGCGTCCACGGGGTGATCTCCGCGCCGGTCGACGTGGACGAGCAGGTCATCGGCGCGATCAACCTGTACGCCGAGTCGCCCGACGCGCTCACCCCCCGGCACCAGCTCACCGCGATGCTGCTCGCCGAGCACGCCGGGCTGCTGCTGGCCGCCGCGCGCGACCGTGAGCGGGCCGCCAGCCGGGCCGGTGAGATCGACGACTCGCTGCTGGCCGAGGGAGTGGTCGGGCAGGCCGTCGGCGTGATCATGACGCAGCGCGGCTGTCCCGCCCCGGAGGCGCTGCGGGTGCTGCGCAGCGCCGCGTCCTCGCTGGACATCCCGCTGCGCGAGGTGGCCGAGCGGCTCGTGCTGACCGTCTCCCGGCCCCGGGACAACTGAGCGACAGTCGTTTCACCCCGCGGTGCCTCGGGTAGCACTCTGGACTGGTGAGCTGCGCCGACCTGGGGAGGAAGCGATGCAGAGCCGACTGCGGGTGCAGGGGCATCCCATCCAACCGATGCTTGTCACGTTCCCGTTCGGCCTGTTCGTCTGCGCCGCGGTCTTCGACCTGGCCGACGTGGCGGGCGGTCCGGCGTTCCTCGGTGAGGTGGGCTACTGGACCGCGGTGGCCGCGCTCGTCGCCGCCGGGCTCACCACCGTCGCCGGCCTGGTCGACCTGTGGGACGTCCGTGCCGGGCGCACCAGCCGGACCGTCCTGACGTTCAATCTCGTGAACGCCGTGATGGCGGGGCTGTTCCTGCTGTCCTGCCTGATCCGGGCGAACGCCCCGCAGCGCGGCGCGAACGGCGCCCTGCTCGCCGCCGAACTCGTCGCGCTCGCCGTCGGCGCGGTCGGGGTGGCCCTGGGCGCGCGGCTGATGCAGCAGTTCGACCGGGCCACCGAGCCGACCGGCTTCGAGACGTTCGGCGACGTGCCCCCCGGGTCCACAGTCGAGATCGCCCGTCCGCGCCCGTTCTGACCCGGCCGAAATCCGTTGCCGCGGCCGTCGGCGGGCGGCAGGCTCGCGGGCATGGTCCGCACGTTCTCCGAACTCGTAGCCGAGGCCGAGGCCGCGCCGGTGGAGGGCTGGGGCTTCGACTGGCTGCGCGGCCGCGCCACCGAGGAGCGCCCGCCCTGGGGGTACGCACGCCTGGTGGGCGACCGGATGGCCGCCGTGAGGGCGGCGCTGGACGTCGACACCGGCGGGGGAGAGGTGCTGGCCGAGGTGCCCGCGCCGCCGCCGCTGCTGGTCGCCACCGAGGCGTGGCCGCCGAACGTGCCGGTGGCCCGGCGCAACCTGCGTCCGCTGGGCGGGACAGTGGTACGGGTGGCCGACCGGCCGCCGCTGCCGTTCCGGGATGCCGCCTTCGACCTGGTCGTGAGCCGTCATCCGGTGCACACCTGGTGGGACGAGGTGGCCCGGGTGCTGCGCCCCGGCGGCACCTACCTGTCCCAGCAGATCGGCCCCGGCACGGTGCGGGAGCTGAGCGAGGCGATCCTCGGGCCGCTGCCGCCACCGGAGCACCGGCACCCGGAGGTGGCGGTCGCCGACGCGCGGGCCGCCGGGCTCACAGTCGTCGACCTGCGCGAGGCGACGCTGCGTACCGTCTTCCACGACGTCGGCGCGGTGGTCTGGTTCCTGCGCAAGGTGGTCTGGACGGTGCCCGGCTTCACAGTCGGCCGTTACACCGACGAGCTGCGCCGCCTGGACGAGCGGATCCGCGCCGAGGGACCGTTCGTCGCGTACGCCCGCCGTTTCCTCATCGAGGCGCACCGGGGCTGAGCGGGCCGGGCCGGTGCGCCTCGGCGTGGTGCGCGGCCAGCACGTCGGCGCCGAAGTCACCGGCGGGGCGGCGCAGCACGGTGTGCGCGTGGTTGCCGTCGTCGGTGGTGTTGTCGTACTCGATCAGCAGGTCGTCGCCCTGCACCCGGTAGTAGTGCCGCCGGCCCGGCTCGACCGGGCCGGCCCAGGCGAAGTGCAGCTCGCCGCCGTCGAGCCGGTCGGCCTCCCGGGCCGCCAGCTCCGGCGGCAGCCGGTCCAGGTAGAGCGCGACCAGCCGGTCGAGCAGCGCCCGGCCGGTGGGCCGCAGCCGCCCTCGGGGTACGCCGGGCGGGTCGAGCCGGCCCGGCGCGGTGGCGCGGGTGGCGCTGATGATGTCGGCCGGCGCCTCCTCGGCGATGATCGCGGCGGACCGGCCGGCCGGTCCGAGCACGTCGAGCAGTTCGCGGGCCAGGTCCTCCTCGGGGCCCAGGGGCCGGGAGACCGGGCGCCCGGAATGCCGGACGGTGGCCGGGTTGGCGCCGAGGAACACCGGCGCGGGGGAGACCCGGTCGTCGGCGACTGTCATGCTCACCGACAGGTGGTGTCCCTCGAACCGCCACGCCCAGTCGTCGTCGCGGGCCGGGTCGCCGAAGACGGCCACCCAGTAGTCGCCGCTGTGCCGGCCGCGCCGCCAGTCCTCGGCCCGGTCCAGCACCTCTTCCAGGGCCATCACGGCCATGGCCTGCGCGTACGCGGCCGGGCTGAGCGCGGTGGCGAGCAGCCGGTGCGCGGCCTTGCGGGCGGTGACGTCCAGGCCGGCGAGCGTGACGCCGGGCCGGGGCCGCGGCCGGTACTCCAGCCACCGGCGGGCCGGCTCGTCGTCGAAGGCGTGCCGGGCGGCGTCGCGGGCCGGCTCGTCCAGTGCCGCCAGGAACGCCGCGGCCGCCGTGCGCATCTGCTCGGGTACGGGATCCTCCACCGTCCCTGTATACCGCCCGCCGCTCACGCGCGGCCGAGCAGCGCCAGCATGTCGGGCAGCTCGAAGAACCGCGCGGTCTCGACCGCGGACGGGGCGCCGTGGTCCGGGTCGGCGCCGGCGTCGAGCAGCGCGCGGACCGCCGCCTCCTGGCGCCGGAACACGGCCGCGGCGAGCGCGGTCTGCCCCCTGTCGTTGACCCGGGCCGGGTCGGCGCCCCGGGCCAGCAGCGCGGCCACCGTGTCCGGGTGGGCGTGGTACGCGGCGAGGATCAGCAGCGTGTCGCCCTTGGCGTTGGTGAGGTTGACCGGCAGCCCGGCGTCCACGTTGGCCGCCAGCTCCTCGGTGGCGCCGGCCCGGGCCAGGTCGAACATCCGGTGGGCGAAGGCGATGGTCTCGGCGTCGAGTTCGTCGGGCATCCGCCCAGGCTATGGCGTCGCGGCCGGACGCGCCTGGTAGCTTGCGCAGCCGGGCACGGGAGGCGCGCGCATGGACGATCGGGTGTACGTGGGCAACGCGGCGGTGGACGGCGCGACCGACGCGGGCTGGCTGCTGGGCCACTTCAAGCCGGCCGGGGACGTGCGGCACAGCACCGACGTCGAGGTGAAGTGGGGCGTGCACCCGGCGGGGGAGACCCGGTCCCGGTGGGCCACCGGTGAGCGGCGTACCGCCCTGCTGGTGCTGATCAGCGGCGCGTTCCGGATCGAGTTGCCGGACCGGACGGTGGTGCTGCGCGCGCCCGGTGACTACGTGGTGTGGGGCCGGGGCGTGGACCACTCCTGGTACGCCGAGCGGGAGTCCACGGTGCTCACGGTCCGCTGGCCGTCGGTGCCGGGTTACAAGGTGGAGCCGCCGGTGCGGCGGTGAGTGCGCACCTCGTCCCAGCATTCGGTATTACCTACTAAACCGATAGGCTTTACCGTCTAAGCTGGGGGAGCACATCCGCTCCGCACCGTGAGGACGTCCCGCCGATGACCAGCACCGTTCCCGCCGACCTGCTCGCCGTCGCCGCCCGCTGGGCCGACCCGGACGGCTGGCCGGTGCCGCTGCGCTTCGGGGCGTCCGAGCGGTGGTACGCCCGGCTGGACGCCGGCGACGAGCACGAGGTGTGGGCGCTGAGCTGGCTGCCCGGACAGGGCACCGGCCTGCACGACCACGGCGGCTCGTCCGGCGCGTTCCTGGTCGTGGCCGGCGTGCTCACCGAGGAGACGGTGAGCGGCGGGCGGCTGCGCCCGCACCGGCTCGCCGCCGGAGCCGGCCGGCGCTTCGGCGCCCGGCACGTGCACCAGGTCACCAACCACGGCGACGAGCCCGCCGTCAGCGTGCACGTGTACCGGCCGGCGCTGACCCGGATGACCCGCTACCACCTCGTCTCCGGCCGGCTCCGGGTCGCCGAGGTGGCCCGAGCCGGTGTGGCCTGGTGAGCCGCACAAGCAACCCCGACGAACGGAAGGACGCCACGATGGCGCAGACCCCCACCCGCACCGAGCGCTGTCCGGTCCCGCCGCCCGGCTCGCGGGGCATCGACGAGATCCTCGCGGCCGCCCGCGCCCGCCTGCGCCGCCTCGACCCGGAACAGGCCCACCTGGCGTGCCGGGGCGGAGCGCTGCTCGTAGACATCCGCCCGGCCGCCCAGCGGGCCGCGCAGGGCACAGTGCCCGGCTCGCTCGTGGTCGAACGCAACGTGCTGGAGTGGCGCTTCGACCCGCGCTGCGCGGCCCGCCTGCCGCAGGCGACCGGCTACGACGTCCCGGTGATCGTGCTCTGCCAGGAGGGCTACACCTCGTCGCTGGCCGCCGCCGCGCTCCAGGACATCGGCCTGCACCGGGCCACCGACGTCGTCGGCGGCTTCGCCGCCTGGCAGATCGCCGGCCTGCCCACCCTCGGTCCCACCCCGCCGACCCGACCCTCGTCCGCCGCGCCCCCGGTCACCGCCGGCGGGGCGCTCCGCTGACCGTCCCGCCGCATCCGGCGGGGCGGGGCGACCGCCCGCACAGGAGGCTCCCATGTCCGTCGTCGCCCTCACCACCCGTCCGGCCCGATCGGGCCGCCCCGACCGGGCCGTGCCGCCCCGGCCGCGTACCGCACCGACGCTCACCATCACGCTCGACCTGGGTACCGGGCCGCTGACGCCGGGCCTCGCGCGCCTGGTCGACCTGCTCGACGAACTGGCCGCCTCCGGCGAGGGACTGGCCGCCTCCGCGGAGGGGCCGGCTGCCCGTACCGTGCTCGACCTGCGCCGCGGCGACGCCGCCGCCCCGGCGGCGCCCGTCCCCGGCGGCGTGCGCATCCTCACCGGCACCCGGCGGGTCCGGCACGGCGGCGCCGAGATCCCGCTGACCCGCATCGAGTACGACCTGCTGCTGTTCCTCGCCGAACATCCCCGCCGCGTGTTCACCCGCCTGCAACTTCTCGCGAACGTCTGGGGCTACGAGCATGCCGTGGCGCGCACCGTCGACGTGCACGTGCGCCGGCTGCGGGCCAAGTTCGGGCCGGACACGCCGCTGGTGACCACCGTGTACGGCGTGGGCTACCGCCTCGCCGACGACGCCGCGATCGTCGTGGACCGCGACGCCTGACCCCCGCCCGGCCGGCACGCGGCGCACCCCGGGATCGGGTGCGCCGCGTTCACGTTCGCCGCTGATCCGCCACTGTGAACCCCCGGGGAGACCCCCCGTACCACCGGCGAATCGGTGCTCTGCTGTAATCAACGGGCCTCGCACGCAGAGCGAGCGCACGGCTGCGATGTGTTCGTCAAATGTCACATTCATGCAACGCGGCCGCCCCTTGACCCTCGCAGAGACGCCGGGAAGCATCGATGAAGCGGCGTCCCGGGCCGTGGGGAGATACCCGGACCAGCCCAAGGAGGACCATGTCGGTCAGCCCCGCCTCGTCGCGCGCCGGATGGCATACGTCCCAACCCGCGGTCCCCGGTCGTCCCCCCGGCGGCCAGCGTCGTCCCGCCAACACCGCCGCCGCGCCCATGCTCACCGTCACCCTCAACATCCCCCTGGCCTGCGAGGAGTCGCTCACCCCGGCCGCCCGCCGGCTGCTCGACGCCGCCCGCGAGATGCTCGAACGCGGCGACGCGGTGGTCAGCGCGGGCACGGTCCCGGCCGAACGCCGGCCCGACGCCGTCCCGGCCGGCCGCGCTCCGGCGCGTCCGCTCGCCCCGACCATCCCGACCCTGCACATCCTCGCGTCGTCCCGGTCGGTGCTGCGAGACGGTGAGCCGCTGCCGCTGACCCGCCTGGAGTTCGACCTGCTGCTGCACCTGGTCGCCCACCCGCGCCGGGTGTTCACCCGGCTGCAACTGCTCAACGCGGTCTGGGGGTACGAGCACGCCGGCGTCCGCACCGTCGACGTGCACGTACGCCGGCTGCGGGGCAAGGTCGGTGTGGACGTCCCGCTCGTCACCACCGTCTACGGCGTCGGCTACCGGCTCGCCGACGACGCCCGGGTCACCATCGACCGCACCGGCTGACCACCGGAACCACCACCCGACGACCGCCGCCGGACGGAGCCCCGACCGCCCGGAGCGATCATGTGGTGACCGGCGCGCCCGCGCGGCACGATGGTCCGATGCGCGTGCGCCCGATCAGCCCCGACCTGCTCGTCATCGAGCTGGCCGGGCGTCTCGCCCGCACCGGGACGCCCGGCCGGCTGCGGGTCGCCGTGGACGGCCCGCCCGCCGCCGCGCCGGACGCGCTCGCCGAAGCGCTCGTCGACCCGGCTGCGCGCCGCCGGCCGGCCGGTGCTGCACGTCCGCGCCGACGACTTCCTCCGCCCCGCCTCGGTGCGCCTGGAGCACGGACGCACCAACCCGGACGCGTACTACGAGGGCTGGCTCGACGAACCTGGACTGCGCCGCGAGGTGCTCGACCCGGCCGGTCCGGACGGCTCCGGCCGGCTGCTGCCGTCGCTGTGGGACGCCGCCGCCGACCGGGCCAGCCGCGCCGCGTACGTGGATCTGCCGCCCGGCGGGGTGGTCCTGGTCAGCGGCGCGCTGCTGCTCGGCGGCGCGCTGCCCTTCGACGTCACCGTCCATCTCGTGCTCTCCCCGGGGGCGCTCGCGCGGCGCACCGATCCCGCGCTGCGCTGGACCCTGCCCGCGTTCGCCCGCTACGCCGACGAGGTCGACCCGGCGTCCTTCGCCGACGTGGTGGTCCGGGCCGACGACCCGCGCCGTCCGGCCCTCGTCGAGGCCGTCTGACCAGCCGCTGCGGACTCACCGGAAACACTCAGGAAACAGCCGGTTTGGCCCGCCGCGGACGGGGGTAATCGCCCGGCTCACAGAGCACGGGTGATCTCGTCGCCCGCGCTTGGACAGTCGGACCGGGTCCGGGGCGCCGGCCGCCCCGGTCCGGTATGAGGACGTAGGAAAGGCAGGCAGCGATGCTCGTCCACGACACGACAGCCACCGGCCGCTCCCAGGCGGAGGTCGACCAGATCCGGCAGTCCCTGCGGTCGCGGTACGACGAGCTGACCGCCGAGTACGAGCACACGCTGGCGCAGAGCCACGTGCTGCGGCTGGTGGAGGTCGGCGACACCGCCGGCGACGACCAGGCCGACAGCGGCACCAAGACCGCCGAGCGGGACACCGCCCAGTCGCTGCTGCGCACCATCCTTGAGCGGCGGGCGCAGTTCGAGCACGCGCTGACCCGTCTGGACGAGGGCACCTACGGCTTCTGCGAGGGCTGCACCGCGCCCATCCCGGTGGAGCGGCTGGAGATCTTCCCGTCCGCCACCTCCTGTGTGGCCTGCAAGCAGACCCGGGAGCGGCGGGCGGCCTGAACGCCGTTCCGGTTGCCGGTCGGTCCCCGACGCGGTGGACTCCTGCCATGGGTGAGATAAAGGTGGGCACCGCCTCGTGGACCGACCGGACCCTGCTCGACTCCGGCTGGTACCCGGCGAGCGCCGACACGCCGGAGAAGCGGCTGTCCTACTACGCCAGGCAGTTCCCGCTGGTCGAGGTGGACGCCACCTACTACTCGCCACCGGCCGAGCGGACCGCCCGGCTGTGGGCCGAGCGCACCCCGGCCGGGTTCACCTTCAACGTCAAGGCGTTCAGCCTGCTGACCGGCCACCCCACCCGCGTCTCCGCGCTCTACAAGGACCTGCGCCCCGAGACCGACAAGCGCAACGTCTACCCGGACGACCTGCCCGCGCAGGCGTACGAGGAGGTCTGGACCCGGTTCCTGTCCGCACTCGACCCGCTCGTCGAGGCCGGCAAGCTGGGCGCGTTGCTGTTCCAGTTCCCGCCCTGGTTCACCATCAAGCGGGCCAACAAGCAGTACCTGCTGGAGGTGGCGCGGCGGTGCGCGCCGCTGCGCCCGGTCTTCGAGTTCCGGCACGCCTCCTGGTTCGACGGCGACAACGCCGAGGAGACGCTCGGTTTCCTGCGCGAGCACGAGCTGCCGTTCGTCTGCGTGGACATGCCGCAGGGACACAAGTCGTCCATTCCCCCGGTGCTGGCGGCCACCGCTGACCTCGCGGTGGTCCGGTTCCACGGGCACAGCGACAAGTGGACCAGCAAGGACATCCACGAGAAGTTCGGCTACGACTACTCCGAGCGGGAGCTGCGCGACTGGGCGCCGAAGCTGCGCGAGCTGGCCGGCCAGGCCGAGCAGACGCACGTGCTGATGAACAACTGCTATCGGGATTATGCGCAGCGGAACGGGCAGCAGCTACAGGCCCTCCTATCTGCGGAAACATAGGTGGGGACACAAAATCGCCCTTGGTACATCGCTGATAGTGCCGATAGCTTCGCGCTCATGCCTCACCCTGATTTCAGCTCCCTCGCCGATTCTTGGGAACTGTCGTTGCGCGCCGACGCCTACTCCGACAACACGATTAAGTCGTACCTGCGGGCGCTGCGCAGCCTGGCTGCCTGGCTGCCGCCCGACACCGCCCCGAACGAGGTGACTCGCGATCACATCCGAGGATGGATCGTCCACCTCCGCGAGGCGACCTCATCCGGCACCGCCCGGTCCTGGTTCGCAGGCGTCCGGCACTTCTACCGCTGGGCAGTTGCCGAAGGCGAGTTCGACACCGACCCCACGGCGGGCATCCGTACCCCACCCCCGAACGACCCGGTGACGCCGACGCTGCCCGCCGACGCGATCAAGGCGCTGTTGGGCACCTGCACCGGGGGCGACTTCACCGCCCGCCGCGACACCGCGATCATCTACGTCCTGATCGACTGCGGCCTGCGGCTGGCCGAGATCACCGCGCTCACCGTCGATGACGTCGACATCCGATCCCGCACCATCACGATCGTCGCCGGGAAGGGCAGCAACAGGTCCGGGCCGCGCCGCCGCACCATCAGCGTCGGCGTCAAGGCCGCGCGGGCGCTCGACCGCTACCTGCGGGAGCGTCGGCGGCACCCGTACAGCGAGCTACCCGCGCTGTGGCTAGGGGGTAGGGGACGGCCGACGCTCACCAGCGACGGCATCAAGGCGATGTTGCAGCGGCGAGCCGCTGCCACCGGTATCGGCCACATCCACCCCCACCAGCTACGCCACACATGGGCGGCGGCGTTCCGCGCCAACGGCGGGGAGGAGGGCGACCTCATGGCGTTGGGCGGCTGGCGCTCCCGGGCGATGCTGGACCGCTACGGGCGGGCGACAGCGGCGGAGCGGGCACGCGCGGCCAACGCCCGACTTTCGCTTGGGGACCGCCTCTGAACCGATGTAGGGTCGCTGCGGCAGACCCGACCAGGAAGCCCTAGCCCCACAAGGAGGGGGGCACCCCTGGTGACGGCTGCGAACGATTCCAACATCGCCCGGATCTCGGGCCGCGCAGGCGGCTACGCATCATGGGCCAACACCGCTGACGCCGACATCCCGGCGCGCATGGCGGCTACCTGGCGCGGGCGATCCGCGCGCTTCGAACGCGAAGTTGATCCCGACGGCACCATGGACCCCGTCGAGCGTGCGCGGCGGGCACGGCAGGCAGAGGCCGCCTACATGGCGCGGCTGGCGCTGCGGTCCGCGCAGGCGCGGCGGGCGAAGGCCGCCGGTAAGCGGAAGCCCGACGCCGAAGGCGGGGCAGCCGCATGACGGCGCAGCGGCGACCCACCGCCACCGCCGACTCGGACGCCTTCCGGGCAGCCGCCTACCGGGCCGCAGCCGCCGTCCGCGACGCGCAGACACTAGCCGCCGACCGGAGCATCCGCCCCCCGCTGATCTTCGAGAGCGACAGGGCGGCGTGGGCGGACCTGCGCGAGGCCGCTGATCGGCTGGTCGCTCTGATCGCCGAGCACGAGCCGGCCGAGGTAATCCCGCAGGCCTCATGAGACACCGCCGCCCTCCCGGTTCACCAGGCCGGGAGGGCGGTCGGATCAGCAACACAGCAGGCGACCCCAGCAGCAGCACGGATCAAGCACTACGAACAGCGGGCGTCACGTCCCAGCGTACCGGCGTGACACCAAGACCAGGAGCTCCGATCGGTGCGCGGGAACGCAGGAGCTCAACATGATCGACTCGTTGCCAGATGATCTGCGCGCCGGGTTCGCTGAGGACGACGACGCCGCGTGGGCGGCGATCGAAGTGCAGGGGTACGCCGAGCTGCAGGCGTCGGAAGCCGCGACCCCGGCTGTGAATGGCACCCGCCCGCCGCAGGATCAGCAGCCGCCCGCCCCCGGCGGGCCGCTGGCACCCCGCCAGGTAGACCTCGGCCCGTACCTCGATGGCACCTACTCTCCGCCGCTGCCATCCGTAGGCGGGCTACGCGACGACAACGCCGCCCTGCTGTACCCCGGCATGTGGCACACCGTCATCGCCCTCAACACCGCCGGGAAGTCCTGGTTCGCCCTCTGGCACACCGTCGCCGTGCTCCGCGCCGGGCAGACCGTCGTCTACGCCCATTTCGAGGAATCGACGCCCGCAGGCACCCTTGATCGGCTGCGCCAGATAGCCCCGGACCTCACCGCCGAGGAGCTACGCGAGCGGTTTGTATGGCTGGACTGCACCCGGCGGTGGGAGCCCGGCGAGTTCGCCATCAACCTGCCCCCTGCCGCCGCCCTGGTCATCCTCGACGGGATCAACTCCGCCTGCGCCAAGCACGGCTGGCCGGTCGATAAGCCCGAGGCGGTAGGCGCATACCGGCAGTTGTTCGTATCACCCGCCGTCCGCCTCGGCGCTGCCGCCCTCAGCCTCGGGCACCCGCCCAAGGCCCGCGACCGGCAGGGAGAGCGGCACGGCTTCGGCTCTACCGCCTGGCTAGACGAGGTAGACGGCGTCGGCTTCCGGCTGGAAGCGTCGCGGCGGACGCCCATCCACCTCGGCGGGCGCGGTTACAGCCGCCTGTTCACCGTGAAGGATCGATACGGGCAGGTTGAGGTACGCGGCACCCTGGAGGCGGCCCGCGAGCCGGGCTGGTACTACATGGGCGCGTTCACCATCGACAGCTCACCCGGCATAGGCAACACCGCCGCGTACTTGATCGCCGCCGACCCGGCGCAGGTAGCCGAGCCGCCCACCGACGCCATCGATGCCCTCGGCGCGGAGGTGATCGACCTCCTGGCGGGCCTCGATGATCACCGCTTCGGGTCACAGCGGAAGCTCGGCGACCTCCTACGTGCCGCAGGGGTGCGCGTAGACGACAAGATCCTCGGCCCCGCCCTGGAACGCCTCGCCATGCGCGGGCAGATCGAGTGGCCGCAGGTGGAGGCCCGCCGCGCCCGCCCCGGCTGGCTGCCCAAGATCCGCACCGCAGTTCAAGTAGATGAGTAGGGCCTGTCGTGCTGCGGTGCTGCGGTGCACCTAAAGGCGTGCACCGCACACCGCAGTTCACGACCCTGCGGTGCACCGCAGCACACCGCAGTTTCACCGCACACCGCAGACGGAGAGGAAGGACCAACATGGCCACACTCACCCTGACGAAGCTGTGGATCAACCACGCCGGAACAGGCGCAGCCATCGCCGCACACAGCGCACCCGGCCGCACCCGCACCATCACCACACCCGGCCAAGTACAGACGTACGCCGCAGGCACCCGCCGCCCCATCGCCGCAGGCACCCGCGACGACACCTACACGTTCACCCTCCGGACCTACACGTTCACCCTCCGGCTGATCACCACCGCCCAGCTCGACACCCTCACTAGCTGGATCGGGCAGCCCGTCCAAATCCGCAACGACCGAGGACTACTCCTCCACGCCACCTACTTCGCCATCGACACCGCCGACATCCGAGGCGAACACCGCTACGACGCAACCATCACCGCCCACACCATCGGCCCACCCGACGAGCCAGGCCCTGGTTCTTTAGACCCCCGCCGGGCTTAGGCCACGCATCGCCTGAGGATTTTTTTACACGCCGCAGTTTTTGTAAAGCATGATCCACAACAAGAGGTTTGATCATGGTCACCATCGAAGTTCAGCTCCCGGAGGCGGTAGCCGCCCGCCTGGCGGATGCCGCCGCTACCGCAGGTGCGCCTGTAGACCGATTCTCGGCGGCGCTGCTGGCGATGCTGCTGGAGCAGGGGGTGTTCACCCCGGACGGGCCGCCACAGGGCGCGACAGGGCCGCGCGCCGGGGCGGGCGGGGCGGAGACGCCGGATGAGGCGACGGTCGCGGCGCTGGCGCTGGCCTTCCTACGCGACGACCGGGAGGGGGCAGCGGTGATCCTGCGGGATACGTCGCTGCCGCTGCTGATCGCCTGTGCGATGGGCTGGTGGAACGGGATCGGCGTCGAGGAGCACGGCGTCGAGGGTTGGGAGGCCCGCCTGGCGGCGTTCCTCGCGGAGGCGGCGGCGCGGCGCGCAGGCGGGTAGCCGCGCTCGCGGTCGGTGATCACTCGGCGTAACTTCGACATCGATCTCGGAGTCACAGCCGAGTTCACCCCTTTCCCGACTCGCTGGGACGGGCTGCTAACGCGGGTGAACGGACCCGCCCGGCCCGGCTGGTTGGGCATGTGCACGGAGCACCGCGTGGGCGACGGATGAGGCGTCGGGCGGGCTCCCGTTGAAGCGCTAGCACCTGGTCACCCACGGATGAGGGGGGTCGGCAGGCGGCAGCCGCTCCGGGATGGCTCGCGGCACACCTCGATCAACTACTCATCACGAGGTGTGACATGACACTGGACGACCTGATCCTTCAGATTGAGGTCGAGAAGGCGATGGCGGTGCAGCGCCGCGACACCGCGACTGCCGCCGTCAAGCGCATCCTGTCCCGGGCGCAGGCCGAGGGACGCGACTACCTGACCCCCGACGAGGACGACGCCATGAAGGCCGAGTCGGAGAAGCGGGAACGCGCCACCGCTGACATCAAGGGCATCGACGCCAAGCTCACCCGCGCCCGGCAGGCGCAGGCCGACGAGGCGCGTATCGAGGCCGACCAGGCGCAGCGACAGGCAGGCGCACAACCGAACGGCCGCGCCTTCGAGGAGACGATCGGCGGGCGGCGCAGCGGCCCGGCCGACACCGGACCGCGGTGGGTGCGCCGCACCGACGACAAGCCCGCCGTCGTAGCGCGCGGCCAGCGGTTCGCCGACCACACCATCGTCTCGGAGTACGCGGCCCGGCGGGCGATGCAGGATCAGCACATCGTCGGCCACCACGGCTCCCTCGGCGAGATGGTGCGCGCCATGTCCACCACGTCCGGGTCGGCGCTGGTGCCTACCGTGTGGGCGGGCAACATCATCGACCGCGCCCGCAACCAGTCGCGGGTGCTCCAGGCGGGCGCGCAGGTCGTCCCCATGGACGCGAAGACGGTGCAGATCGGCCGGCTCGCCGGTGATCCGACGGCGGCGTTCCGCGCCGAGGGGTCGCTGATCGCCACTTCCGATCCGACGTTCGACAACGTGACGCTGGAAGCGAAGACGATGTCCGCGCTGGTCGTCGGCTCGCTGGAATGGTTCCAGGACGCGGAGAACGTAGACGAGGTGGTGTCCAACGCCATCGCGCAGGCCATGGCGACCGAGCTGGACCGGCAGGCGCTGTTCGGTGGCCTGACGACCGGCGGCGAGGTAGGCGCTACCGGCTTCAACGCCACCTTTCCGACGCCGCCGAACCCGCGCGGTGTGCTGGCGACGCTGCTGGCCGTCGCTTCCTCGTCGGTGCTCGGTTCGGGTGCCAACGGAACGGCGATCACAGGCGCGACGCCGTGGAACGAGATCCTGGACACGATCTTCACCGTCCGCCAGTACAACGAGGAGCCCAACGCGATCCTGTGGAACGCGAAGATGGCGCAGAAGCTGGCGAAGACGTACGACACGACGGGGCAGCCGCTGACGATGGCACCCGACGTGGCCGGGCTGGAGCGGTACATCACGAACCAGATCCCCAGCTTCACGCAGGGCACCGCTACGGGCACCGCGACGGATGTGTTCGTCGGCGACTGGACGCAGCTCCTGATCGGGCAGCGCCTGGACGTGACGATTCAGACCCTGACGGAGCGGTACGCCGAGTACGGGCAGGTCGGCATCGTCGCGCACTGGCGCGGTGACGTAGCCCTCGCCCGACCGCGCGCCTTCTCCGTCTACCGCTACCTGATCGGGGCGTGATCAACATGGCTACGGACAACAGCGCGCCGAAGGCGGCGCAGGCCAGCACCGCCGCCGCCCGCGAGGAGCGGGCCGAGGACGCGCGGGCCGAGGAGCTGCGGGAGCTGGCGCAGGAGATGCACGACGCGACCATCCGCCGTCCCCGGGGCGGTGCGCCGGTCGCCCCGGCGCATGTGTACGCGGTGCACCCCGACACCGGCGACGAGGTCGTGTTCGTGCCCGGCGAGCTGCTGCCCGAATGGGCAGCGCAGGCAGCCGCCGGGGAGGGCCGCTACGAGCGCGGCGACGACGGCGTGGTGCGGGTGCACCTGGACGCCCGCAAGGGCGCGAAGGGCGGCGACGCCAAGTGATCCCGTGGCGGCTGGTCGACAAGGTGCGCGGCACCGGGCGCAGTGATCTCGCCGGGGGCCGCTGGCGCGACGAGGCCGTCGGTGCCAGCGGCACCACCGCGCACCCGGGCGGCGTTCTCGTCGATGGCGTGCTGTGGCGGCTGGACGGCGAGCCGCCCCGCGCGGTGTCGAAGGGATGGGGCGACCTGTCCTGGACGCGCCGGTAGGCGCGGGCGCGGCCTGGGCCGTCCTTCCTAGCAGGCTGCGCCCACAGCGGCGGCGTCCCGCCCCGACTTCCTCCCGGGGCGGGACGCCTCCACGTCGCGGAACACACCGCTACCGCCCGCCGTTGCGCGACGCCAGGTGTTGCCCGGCTGCGGGAGAATGGTGGCGTGACACCACGCCTTACCTGCACCATGCTCTGCGTCCTGCTCACTACCCACACGTCGCAGTTCGCCACCTACAAGGGGATTCCCGACCCTGATCCGTTCGACGGTGCCGTGATCATGGCGACCGCCAACGCCCCGAGGTGGCAGGCAGCCGAGTTCCCGGACATCTTCGACTCAGAGGTGCCGTCGCTCGGCGTGACGATCCCGCTGCCCACCAACGCCGCCCCTGCTGCCAGCGGCGCGGCGTTCACCCTCGGCCACGGCGAGCTAGGCCAGCTTGGTCGGAACCTCCTGGGAGGCTGATGTCCTAGCAGCAGCGGCATTTCGGACATAGACGTGGTGTCCTACCCTGGCGCGGTGCTTGCCGCTGAACTTCCGAAGGTCACCGACTGGATGCAGGCGTGGGGCAGTCTCATCGGTGTCTTCGTCTCCGCTCTCGCGGTCATCATCACTGGCCTGCTGCTGCGGCACGAGATGCGCGCTCGCCGCCAAGACAAGGAGGACCGAGACGCCGCGCAAGCCCGGCTGGTTTCAACCCGCCTTGAACTGCCGGAAGTGGGATTGAACGGCTATGTAGAAAACGCCATCGTGACGTTGAAAAACCACAGCGATGCCCCGATCCACGCGCTGACAGTGGTGCTGCGGGAGGGCGGTAGCGATGAGGAGAGAGGCTTTGTCGGCCTCGATGACGCTGACAGCCCTTATCGCTTTGAACCCTACGTGTCGCCCGGCGAAGAACTTCAGTTCGTGTACGGCTTTAACGTCGAAGTGGACCCCGGCGACTTGATGGTGTTCGGCGAAATACACATCACATTCATCGACGCGTCGGGGCTTTCCTGGTCGAAGGTGGACACGAAGGCCCCGGTCCGACTACACGGGCTGAACGGCAAGCCCCGCAGGGGAGACACGTTCTGGTCAGTGCTTTGGGTCTATCTGTGGCCGATATCTGCGCCGGTCGGTGCCGTCGCCCGCTTCCGCGACGGGCTACGTTTGCGGGCGCAGGAGAGCCGCCAGGCAGTGATGCGCCACATGGGGAACAGCATCAACAGGCGCAATTCGAAGCGATATGCGGCGCTCAATAGAAGAGCGGGCAAGTCTTGAGACAGGGCAGGGCGGCCCGCCGTCCTGCATCTCGGAGGCGCGCCGGGCCGACTTCTCTGATCCGAGCCGGACCCTGAGGATCAACCCTGCTGCTGCGTTGCCTTCCGCTTTGCCGCCTGCCGCCGGAACTCCCCGATGGTTGCTACTGCTACCTCCGCTGCACCCAGCCAGCCGTCCGCCTGGTCGTAGCTTGGCGCGGCATTGATCGGTATGCCGTCCACCTCCACCATGCCGTTGTCGTACGCGGTGACGGTGATGGTCAGCGTCAGACCCTTGTCCTTCTTTGTTGGCTGAACCCGCATGAATTCGCGGATGCGCTTGAGTGATGCAGGCATGATCCTCCTCTGCTCCTTATCCCACTCTGTCGGAGGCCCGCCTTCCCCGGCGCTAGGCGTCGCGCTCCCGAGCTGGGCTTGAGTCCTCGCCGGCTCGCTTGCAGTAGCCATGATCGATGTCCTCTCGACCAGCCCTACCGACGGGGGTTACGACAGTAACGCGAGCAGACGACAAGCGGCCGCCCGCTACGTCCGGGTCGCGGCCCGGATCACCTAGCGCTGGCCGGATGCCCTCCAGCACGAACGCCTTGTGATCGTTCTCCCGGCCGACCTCCCGATCGAAGGCCGCCCCGCGCCCGGTGCCGCAGATGGTGCGAAAGTGCGCGGTGCTCCCTTCTACGTCCAATCCGGACAGCCCCAAGCTCGGGACGCACGCACAGCAGCAGCCCAGATCAGGGAGATGACCGGATGGCTACCACGACCCGCACTCGCAAGACCGCCGCCGCTACCCCCGCGCAGGCCGAGACCGCCCCCAAGGCTGCGCCTGCCGCCCCGGCGCAGCGCACCCGCACCCGCAAGGCCAAGGCCGCCCCGGCGCAGCCCGAGACGCCCGCACAGGCCGCCGCTGCCGCCGCGCCCGCCGCCGACAAGCCCGCGCCGACGCCCCGGCTCAACCAGGCCGAGATGGTGCTGGCCTTCCTCACCGCGCACCCCGACGAGAACTTCGGCCCGGCTGCCGTCTCCAAGGCCATCACCCCCAACGGCCGCAAGCCGCTCGGGGTGCGGGACTGCCTGGCGCGACTGGCGCGCGACGGCAAGGTCACGCAGACCGCCGACAAGCCGCTGCGGTACCGGATCACCGCAGCCTGACCCACAAGGCGGCCCCGGGGTAGCGGTGCAACGCCGCCCCGGGGCCTTGATCGCCGCTAGGAGGCGACCCAATGCAACACGCTACGTCCCCGCCCACAGGGCCGGTACCCCGCGCCTACCCGCTGCCCCGCCCCACCAGCCTCGCCATCGACGGGCCGATCCTGTCCTTCGGATTGCTGGTCGACATCGCCGACGCCTTCACCGCCCACGGCTTCCCGCGCCCGCAGGGCCGCGACTTCGTAGCCCTGCGCGAGTGCGTCGCCTGGTTCGCATACGCATCCGACGAGCCCGGCGACCTACGGGACGTCCAGATGCCCGACGGACCGCCGCCGCCCCTGCCCGCAGGCGTTGAAGGCGTGCCGGTAGGGCAGCGGCACCCCAGCAACGAGAGGGGGTACCGGCAGTGATCGCCCTCACCGACGAAGAAGCCCGGATCGTCGCCTGCGCCCTATCCGACTACCTAGAGGAGGTAGTCGCGGAGGGGGATTACCTGGCAGGCGCAGACGACCCCGCCATCCGGGGGAGGGGGCGGGATGTGGACACGCGAGCGCAACAGGTCCGCGACCTGCTGATCAAGCTCGGTGCCCCCGACGAGCACTGGCGCTGGTTCCCGCAGGCACCCGACACCCTGCCCGACAGCCTGGTCTAGCCCCACCCCTGCGGCCCGGTGTGTTCGCGCCCCTGCGGCGCGACCGCCGGGCCGCAGCGCGTGCGCCGCGCACCTGCGGGTACCCCGGCGCGCAGCTACCCGGGATTACCCCGCGTGATGGTCGGGCGGGTAGCGCCGAGCATGGTGCCGATAAATGAGCCGCTTTCGCTGGTCAGCGAGCTGCAAAAAGCCTGATCGCTACATCGCTAGATCGGGCGTACACAACTGCTACCAGGACTACGCGCAGCGCAACGGCACCACACTCGCGGGCCTGCTGGACGCCTGATCGTCTCACCCGGTGCGGGTGAGGCCGGCTCACCCGCACCCGCCGCAGCATGGGTAGTGGGCGCCGGCTCGGGCGCCGCGACGAGGAGGTGGGTCATGACGGTACGGGTGGTGGCGGACCGACGCCGCGGTGGCGTACTGCACGTGGTCGGCAGCTCCGAGGCGGCACGGCGGGGCGAACGGCCCGGCCGGTTCAGCCCGACCCGGCTGTGGCGGGGCCCCAGCGGCCCGCCGCGCCGCGCCGACGACCGACGCTGGGAGACCGAAGCACGGGGGTGAGCCCGATGGCCGAACAGCTTTTGTCCGCGTTCGAGTCCTCGCTGGACAAGACGAACGTGATCCTCAAGGAGATCGAGTCCGCGTACGGCTGGCCGAAGGAACGGCGCAACCAGTCCTACGCCGCGCTGCGTACCGTGCTGCACCTGCTGCGGGACCGGCTGCCGGTGCAGGAGAGCACAGAGTTCGCCCAGCAGTTGCCGGTGCTGGTGCGCGGGATCTACTTCGACGGCTGGCAGCCGGAGAACGTACCGATCAAGCTCAACCGCGACGACTTCCTGTACGAGGTGCGCCAGGGCTTCCCGTACGACGCCGAGGGCGGCGCGCAGCGGGTGGTGCAGGTCGTGCTGGACACGCTGCGGCGGCACGTCACCCAGGGCGAGTGGGAGGACGTGAAGGCCACCATGCCGGGTGACCTGCGTCAGATGATTCCCTGATCCGGCACCGGACCGGCCCGTCCCGCCCCCGGGGGGGGGGGGGCCGCCGGCGTCCGGGACACCGGCAGCCCGCCCCGCCGGGCCAGGAAGCGGGCCACCGGCTCGGCCGGGTCTTCGCAGCCGCTCGACGTGCGTGAGGTAGCGGCTCATCTTCACCGCCACGCAGACGTCGCCGGGCGTACGCTCCCGCCAGTCCCGGTACTGCCAGCCCGACGTGCCGACCAGGAACGTCGCCGCGCCCTACTGAAGGTTGATCTGGAAGACCTCGAACGTGGCGCCGAACCGCGTGCCGAGCCGGCTGCCGGCCGGCCGGGCCATGCCCTCCAGGAACTCCTCGGCGTCGAAGCCGCCGTCGCCGAGCCCGCTCAGGTACGCCCCGTGCGCCCGCAGCGACGCCACGCCCCGGTCGAACGTGCCGGTCACGTCCACCCCGTGCCGGGCCGCCGGCGACCCGGCCGCCCACACCTCACGCACCCGCGACCACGGCTGCGTGCCGTCGGTGAGCTGCTCCGGGAAGATCCACCGGTTGCCGGCGTCGCGGACCGCGTCCAGCGTGGCCCGGCCGCAGGCGATGTGGTCGGCCTGGTTCAGCGCGTACGCCCCGTCCCACGTCTCCCGGAAGTTGTTCGTCAGCACCACGTCCGGCCGGTGCCGGCGCACCACGGCGGCGATGGCCCGGCGCAGCGGCACGCCGTACTCCAGCAGCCCGTCGGGCAGGCCGAGGAACTCGACCTCCGACACCCCGACCACGGCGGCGGAGGCCCGCTGCTCCTCCTCGCGCACCACCCGGGCGCGTTCCGGCGTCATCCCGTCGATGCCCGCCTCGCCGCTGGTGAGCAGGCAGTACACGACCTCCTTGCCCTGCCCGGTCCAGCGCGCCACCGCGGCGGCGGCGCCGAACTCCAGGTCGTCGGGGTGGGCCACCACTGCGAGCGCCCGCTGCCAGTCCTCGGTCAGCGGGGTGAGCGGCTCCGGCTGCGTCACGTGCGTCTCCTCGCGTCGTCCTCCCGCCATCCTGGCATCCACCCGTCCCGGCCGCTTGCCCCGCGAACCGTCCGTACGGCGGCGTCCGGGCGTCTACGGTGTGGTTAGAGAAGATCGGGCGTGGGGTACCACCCGCTGCACACGGACCCCGGCACCACGCGGGGCGGCACACCGAGGGAGCACCCATGGCATTGAACGACGACGACATCCAGAGCAGCGGCGGCAGCGGCCTGGAAGGCCCGGCCGACGGCGGTGCGACCCCGGGTCAGCACGACGGTGGCGCGGACGGCGGCGCGGAGGGTCCGGCTGACGGCGGCGCGACCCCGGGTCAGCACGACGGTGGCGCGGACGGCGGCGCCGAGGGCCCCGCTGACGGCGGCGCGACCCCGGGTCAGCACGACGGTGGCGCGGACGGCAGCGCGGAGGGTCCGGCCGACGGCGGCGCGACCCCCGGCCAGCGCGACGGCGGCGCCGACGGCAGCGCCTGACACATGAGCACCACGCACGTCGACCCGCCGGGTGGCCACGGCCGCCCGGCGGTTCCGTTCTCCGCGACCGAAGCGCTGGCCCGGTGCGTGGCGGTGGAGCCGGCCAAGTTCGCCGCCGACCACTGGGGGCGCAGCCCGCTGCTGTCCCGCGCCGCCGAACTGCCCAACCCGGACGGCTTCACCGACCTGCTCAGCCCCGCCGACGCCGACGAGCTGCTCAGCCGCCGCGGCCTGCGTACCCCGTTCCTGCGGGTCGCCAAGGACGGCCAGCTCGTGCCGGCGGCGCGGTTCACCGGCGGCGGTGGCGCCGGCGCCGAGATCGGCGACCAGGTCGTCGACGAGAAGGTGCTGGCGCTGTACGCCGACGGCGCGACGCTGGTGTTGCAGGGCCTGCACCGCACCTGGCCGGCGCTCGTCGACTTCGCCCGTGACCTGGGCACCGCGCTGGCCCAGCCGTTGCAGGTGAACGCCTACCTGACCCCGGCCGGCAGTCAGGGCTTCGCCACCCACTACGACACCCACGACGTGTTCGTGCTCCAGGTGGACGGGCGCAAGCACTGGCGGATCCACCCGCCCGTGCTGGCCGACCCGCTGGAGCGCCAGCCCTGGGGCGGCCGGGCCGACGAGGTCTCCGCGACCGCCGACGGGCGCCCCGAGCTGGACGTCGTGCTCGAACCGGGCGACGCGCTCTACCTGCCGCGCGGCTGGCTGCACAGCGCCCAGGCGCAGGAGTCCAGCTCGCTGCACCTGACCGTGGGCATCCGGGCGCTGACCCGGTACGCCGTGGTCGAGGAGCTGCTCGCGCTCGCCGCCGAGGACGCGCGGCTGCGCGCGAGCCTGCCGTTCGGGCTCGACCTGGCCGACCCGGACGCGATCGAGCCGGAGCTGACCGAGACCGTCGAGGCGTTGCGCGACTGGCTGCTGCGGGCCGACCCGGCGGCGGTGGCCGGCCGGCTGCGCGCCCGGGTCTGGCCGGCCGCCCGCCCGGCGCCGATCCGGCCGCTGGCCCAGGCGCAGGCGCTGGCCCGGCTCACAGCGGACAGCGAGGTGGCGGTGCGTGGCGGCCTGCGCTGGCAGCTCGCCCCGGCCGCCGACGGACGGGTCACGCTGCGCGTGCCGGACCGGACGCTCACGCTGCCCGGCACCTGCGAGGCGGCGCTGCGCGCGCTGCTGACCGGCGAGGTGACCCGGGTCGGCGACCTGCCCGGCCTGGACGACGACGCCGACCGCCTGACCCTGGCCCGCCGCCTGCTGAAGGAGGCGGTCCTGACCCCCGCCTGACGGGCGCGATCATGAGGTTGACCGGCGGTGCGACGTGGCGTGTCGCGCCGCCAACCTCATGATCGACGGCCCGAGAGAGGGCGTGGGGAGGGGGCGGTCAGCGGGTGTAGGTCACCGTGAGCAGGAGCAGGGTCGTGACCAGGCCGGAGGCGGCCACCAGGATCATCGGGCGTGGGGTCAGCACCGCGTGGCGGCGGTCGGCCAGCAGCCGGGCCGGCGCCAGCCCGATCACCGGACCGAGCAGCGTCACCACCAGCGCCAGCACCGGCAGGCCCACCGCCAGGTCACCGCTGGCACCGGCGGCGAGCGCCCGCGCACCCACCCCCAGCGCGTACGCCAACAGCGCCCCGCCGATGCCGCACGCGACCAGCAGCGGGTTCACCGAGCCGGGCAGCTCGCCCGGCGCCCCGGTGCGGTCCAGCAGCTCCCGGACCGCCCGCAGCAGCGGCACCGGGTCACCAGCCGCGCCGCGTACCGGGCCGGGCGGGTCGCCCAGCCGCCGGGCGCCCACGCCCAGCCGGGCCCGCAACTGCGTCCACAGGTGAGTCACCTCGCCGTCGACGCGCTCCACCAGCAGGGACGCCTCGGCCACCTCCGCCTCGGCCTGCCGCACCTGCTCGGCGGCCTCCGCCACCGCCCGTTCGGCGGCGGCCACCTGCTGGGCGTACCAGGTGTGCGCCTCGGCCCGCTGAGCGGACACCCGGGCGGTCAGCTCGGCGAGCCGGCGGATCTGCGCGTCGTACGTCTCACTGGCAACCGGTTCGTTCATCGGGAGGGACCATAAGGGATGATCACCTGTCCGGTGCGGTGCACCGCCCGGTCGAAGTAGAGACCGCGCCACGGCCGGGGATACCAGTCCGGCCCGCCGCTGCCCGGATACAGCGAGGAGCCCAGCTCACCGCCCTGCACGTCCAGCGCCACCCAGGCGCCGATCTGGTCGGTGCGCGCGCCCGCGCCGCCCAGGTCGACGCGCATCCGGGCCACGCCGCGCCACCACGCCAGCACGTGCGTACGCCGCTCCGGCCCGTCGTGCAGGATCCGGCGCAACTGCTCCAGCCCGGTGCGCGTACCGGCCTTGCCGGCGAGCGCCGCGGCGGCCGCGTCCACCGCGTACAGCAGCAGGAAGTGCGGGGTACGCGCCGCACCCGGCGCGCCGAGTCCGTCGCCCACCTCGGCCATCAGCTCCGGCACCGTCTCCTCGTCGTACCAGGAGGCGTCGCCTTCCAGATCCTCGTACAGGGCGCGGGCGGCCGGGTCGGCGTCCGGGTCCAGGCAGGCGATGGAGAACCGGGCGGTGCCGGGCCGGTACTGCCGGGCCAGCGACCGGGCGGCGGCGTCGAGCACCGCGCACGCCTCGTCCACCCGGGTGCCGAGCACCGCCAGGTTGCGGCCGGGAGCGCGGGGCAGCCGCAGCGCCGCCGAGCGGGACTGCACGTCGATGATCTCGCCGAGCAGCGCCACCGGGCTGCGCGGCACGCCCTGCTCCGGCGCGGTCAGCGCGCGGAAGTCCGGCGCGTCGGCCAGCTTCGGGATCGCGTCGCCGTCGAACAGCCGGGCCGGCGCGGCGTCCTGCGGGCGCATCCGCCACAGCCGGTGCTGAAGCTCGCTCCACGTCTCCCAGTCGCTCGCCGACGGGATCCGGGCCACCTCGTTCCCCTCGGCCAGGCCCGACTCGGCGTTGATCACCGCGTGGTGGCGGGGCAGCGATTGCGCCGCGTCGTTGCGCTCGGCCAGGATGCGCAGCGCCTTCGGCAGCGCGATCCGCAGCGTGAACTGGGCGACCAGCGCCGGCCGCCCCCACAGCGCCTCGATGCCGCGCACGTCCTGCGAGGCCAGCACCAGGTGGATGCCCTGCGACCGGCCCCGCCGGGCCAGGTCCTCCAGCAGGTCGGCGGCCTCCCGGGCGACCACGTCCCGGCCGGCGAGCAGCGCCTGGAACTCGTCGACCACCGCCACGATGCGCGGCCAGTGCCCGTCCGGGTCCACCGCGCGCAGCTCGGCCAGCTTGGTGACCTCGTGCTTCTTCGCGGCGTCGGCGCGCCGGCGTAGCTCCTCGGCGAGGAAGCGCAGCAGCGCCAGGCCGAACTCCCGGTCGGTGTTGACGTTGATGCCGACCAGCCGCATGTGCGGCAGCCAGCTCGGGTCGCGCCGGCCCTGCGCGAACCGGGCGAAGGACACGCCCTCCTTGAAGTCGAGCAGATAGAACTCCAGCTCGGCGGGGGAGTAGCGGGCGGCGAGCGCGCCGATCCAGGCGAAGATCAGGTTCGTCTTGCCGGTGCCCGACGGGCCGCCGATCAACGCGTGCGGCGGGTAGTCGCCGAGCGTGAGCAGCACCTGCCGCCCGTGCGGGCCCTCGCCGATCGGGGCGCTGAGCCCGTGCGCCGAGTCCTCCCGCCAGTACTCGTCCGGCGGCGGGAGCAGGTCGGTGAACGGCGTCGGCGGCGGGCCGGCGGCCACCCGGGAGGCGACGGTGCGGCAGGTCTCGGTGACCAGGGCGGGCGGCGGCGGCGCGTCGAGCACCACCGGCAGCCCGGCCACCCGGGCGTCGTCCGGCTCAACGGTGATCCGGGTGACGGTCGGGTCGTCGGGCAGCTCGATGCCGCGGACCACCAGGTGCACGCCGCAGGCCGCACCGGTACGCACCACCCGGTCGAGCTGGCCGCGCTCGTGCCGGGACAGCTCGTCGCCGCCGAGCAGCACCGCCACCCGCCACGGCTCCGGCCGGCGTCCGGTGGCGGCGGCCAGTTCGCGCAGCGAGCCGTACTCACCGGCGAGCACCGTGGCGTTGATCCGGCGGATCTGCTCCACCAGGTCGTCCAGCAGGCGGCCCAGCCCGCCCGGCCCGACGAACGTGAGCAGCCCGGCCGTGCCCAGCGGCGCGAATCCGGCCAGACCGCCGCCCAGGTGCTCCGGGTCGTACCCGTACAGCCGCACCGCGCCCGGGTCGGCCCGCCCGACCGAGCGCAGCAGCAGCGCGGGGACCACGGCGGCGAGCCCGTCCCGGTCGCCGCCGGCCAGGTGCGCGTGCCCGGCGTCCAGGAGCGGGACCAGCGCCGGCACCGGTTCGGCGCCGTCGAGGCGTACCGTGCCGACCCGCAACGCGCCGGGCGGCTCGGACCGGCCGGCGGACGTGGCCTGCCAGCGGTCCCAGGGCGCGGACGCCGCGCCCGGCGCCTCCCGCTGTGCCGCGGCGGCGGCCCGCCGGGCCAGCTCGGCGAGGCGGGCCGTGTGCCGGGCGTCGATCTCGGCCAGGCGCCGGTCGCGGGCGGCGCCCACCCGGGCGGGCACGGCCGCGGCGGCCCGGCGGGTACGCGCCAGCCGCTCCCGGCTCGCGGCCAGCTCGGCCTCGGCGGCGGTGAGCCGGGTACGGGTGGCGCCCAGGGCCTCGGAGAGCATCCCCCGGACCCGCGTCACCAGTTGAGCGCGGACGTCAGCCACGGGACGGCTCCCGATCGTCGGTGTCCTTGGGCAGGTCCCGGCCGAGCCGGTCGAGCAGCACCCCCGTGAGCACACCCGCGGTGACCGCCGGGTCGGCCGCGTGCGGCTGCTCCGCGTCGTCGTCGCGGCGCGGCGGGGGCATCCGGCACACCCGGGTCAGCAGCGTGTCCAGCACCGGCCGCGGCAGCCCGGGCAGCAGGTCGCGGACCCGGGAGTCCAGCGCGCCGCGCAGCCGGGGCAGGTCGTCCGCGCGGGGCGGATGGCCGAGCAGCTCACCGGCCAGCTCGCGCAGCAGCGGCGGGGTGATCGCGGCCAGCCCCAGCCCCACGTCGGCGTGCGCCCGGTGCAGCTCGCGGTGCAGCCGGTCCCGGTCACCGGAGCGGATCCCGGCGACCACCCGGTGCAGCAGCTCGTGGGAGTCCTCGACGCGTTCGTCCGGCTCGTCCGGCGCGCCCTCCCGGCCGCCGGTCAGCTCCGCCACCCGCACCGCCCACCAGCGCCGTACCGCCGGCTGCTCACCCGGCTCGGCGGCCGGGCCGGCCGCGGGCGGCTCCTCGCCGCGCGGCGTGTCGTGCTTCGGCGGCCGCTCGCCCGGCGGCGCCGGCCGCGCCCCGTCCGGCGCCAGCCCGATCGCGGCCAGGTACGCGGTGAGCTGCTCCTGCGCCACGCGCAGCGCGTAGCCGGCGGTCTCGGCGTGCTCGGTGGCCGAGGACAGCTCCGGTACCCCCATCGGGTCGGACGACTCCTGGCGCACCCAGCGCAGCCGCTCCTGCGCCTGGCCGAGCTTCTCCAGCGCGGCGGCGAGCTGCGCCAGCGGCAGTTCCTCGGCGGCGGCGCGCACCTGCGCGCCGATGTCCTCGACTATGGACACGGCCGGCCTCAGAGCGTCGCGACGTAGAGCTGTGCCTGTTCCACCGCGACCAGTGTCGCGGCCAGACACTCCTCCAGTTCCTGGCCCGCCTGTGTCAGCGAGGCCTGGGCCGCCTCGACCGTCTCGTGACCGCTGCCCTCCAGCGCGCCGGCCAGCGTCTGCTGCGCCTCGGCCAGCTTCTCGCCGGCTGCCTGCACCGCTGTCTGGCCGTCACCGATCTGCTGGAGAGCGACATCGATGGCGGCCTTCAGCTCGGCGACGCTCGCCACGGGGACCTCCTGGGGGCGGAAGAGATCTCCATTACAACCCATCGGAACGGGTGGACGAACATCCACCCTCGCGTGGTTGCGGCCCTCGTGTCCGGTTCCCGCGTTGACGTGCGCGAAGACCCGGCCGGCGGTCCCGCCGGCGGACGCCGTGGTCCCGCTCGCGGGACCGGCCGGGCTAAGGGCGCAGCCAGCGCGGGCCGCGTACCTCCGCGCCCAGCGCGGTCACCCGCTCGCGCAGCTCCCGGTCGGCGGTGACCACCACCCGCCGCCGATCCGGTGCCGCGGCGACCAGCTCGACCATCGTGTCGTCGCCGGAGCCGGGCGCGGAGACCACCTCCACGCCGGGCGCGGGTGCCACGTGCCGGGCCGCGCCCTCCACCACCAGCACCACCTGCACCGGTGGCGGCAGCTCCGGCGGCACGCCCGCCTCGCCGACGGGCGCCAGCGCGTCGCGCAGCCGGACCGCCGCGCCGGCCCGGTCGCGCCACCAGCCGTCCGGGCGCGAGCCCACCACGTTCGCGCCGTCCACGATCAGCAGCGGTCTGCTCTCCATGCCCCCCAGCCTGCCATCCGGTCGCGTTTGTCGCGCCGACCGCCGGGTAGCCACCGCCGACCGTGCCGCGCGTGCCGGGTGCCGGTCGTGCCGACTGACTGCGGAGGACGAGATGATGGGACCGGGTGACTTCGGCAACGACCCCTGGGACGAGTTCCTGGCCCGATACTTCGGCCGGGGCGAGGGGGGACGCCGGCCGGCGCACCGGGTCGACATCACGCGCCTGATGACCGCCGACGCCCGGGAGATGCTCGCCGACGCGGCCCGCCGCGCCGCCCAGAAGCACAGCAACGACCTGGACACCGACCACCTGCTCTGGGCGGCGTTGCAGCGCGAGCCGTTGCGTGACCTGGTCCGTCGGGCCGGCGCCGACCCGGACGCGCTGCTGGGCGCGCTGGGCGGGCGCGGTGAGGGCGCACCGCGCGGCGAGGTGCCGCCGAACCTGTCGCTGACCCCGGCCGCGAAGCGGGCGCTGCTGGACGCGCACCAGCTGTCCCGCGCCATGGGCGCCAACTACATCGGTCCCGAGCACATCCTGATGGCGTTGCCGCTGAACCCCGAGTCGCCGGCCGGCCGGATGCTCGCCGCCGGCCGGATCCAGCCCGAGTCGTTGCAGGCGGCCAGCGCCGAGCGCGGCGCGGCGAACGCCCCGCGCCCGGACCGGGGCACCCCGACGCTCGACCAGTACGGCCAGGACCTCACCGAACTGGCCCGGATGGACCAGATCGACCCGGTGATCGGCCGGGCCGACGAGATCGAGCAGGCGGTGGAGATCCTGTCCCGGCGGACCAAGAACAACCCGGTGCTGATCGGTGAGGCCGGTGTCGGCAAGACCGCGATCGTGGAGGGCCTGGCCGAGCGGATCTGCGACGGGGACGTGCCGCAGACGCTGATCGGCAAACGGGTGATCCAGCTCGACCTGTCCGGCCTGGTCGCCGGCACCCGCTACCGGGGCGACTTCGAGGAGCGCCTGAAGAAGGTGATCGACGAGATCCGCGCCCACCGCGAGGAGCTGATCATCTTCCTGGACGAGATCCACACGCTGGTCGGCGCGGGCGGCGCCGGCAGCGAGGGCGGAATGGACGCGTCGAACATGCTCAAGCCCGCCCTGGCGCGCGGCGAGCTGCGGGTGATCGGCGCGACCACGCTCGACGAGTACCGGCGCAGCATCGAGAAGGACGCCGCACTGGCCCGCCGGTTCCAGCCGGTGCTGGTGCCCGAGCCGACGGTCGACGACACCATCGCGATCCTGCGCGGCCTGCGCGACCGGTACGAGGCGCACCACCAGGTCCGGTTCACCGACGAGGCGCTGATCGCCGCCGGTGAGCTGTCCGACCGGTACGTCACCGACCGGTTCCTGCCGGACAAGGCGATCGACCTGATCGACCAGGCCGGCGCGCGGGTGCGGCTGCGCACCCGTACCCCCGCCGAGGACGTGCGCGAGCTGGAGCAGCAGCTCGACGAGACGCGCCGGGACAAGGAGCAGGCGGTCTCCGACGAGCAGTACGAGCGGGCCTCCGCGCTGCGCGACCGGCTCGCCGAACTGGAGGACCAGGTCCGCCGCGCCCGCGGCGACGAGGGCCCCAGCCACGTGCCCGAGGTGGGGCCGACGGAGATCGCCGAGGTGGTCTCCCGGGCCACCGGCATCCCGGTCACCCAGCTCACCGAGGAGGAACGCGACCGGCTGCTGCGCCTGGAGGGGCACCTGCACGAGAAGATCATCGGCCAGGACGACGCCGTCAGCGCCGTCGCCGAGGCGGTACGCCGCTCCCGCACCGGGCTGGCCGACCCGGACCGGCCGATGGGCAGCTTCCTGTTCCTCGGCCCGACCGGCGTCGGCAAGACCGAGCTGGCCCGCGCGCTCGCCGAGGCGCTGTTCGGCGAGGCGGACCGGATGGTCCGGGTGGACATGAGCGAGTTCCAGGAACGGCACACGGTCAGCCGGCTGGTCGGCGCCCCGCCCGGGTACGTCGGCTACGAGGAGGCCGGTCAGCTCACCGAGGCGGTCCGCCGCCGCCCGTACGCGGTGGTGCTGCTTGACGAGATCGAGAAGGCGCACCCGGACGTGTTCAACATCCTGCTCCAGGTGCTCGACGACGGCCGGCTCACCGACAGCCAGGGCCGCACCGTGAACTTCAAGAACACCGTCCTGATCATGACCAGCAACCTCGGCTCGGAGCTGATCACCGGCACCCAGCGCACCGTCGGCTTCGCCACCGGCGGGCCCGGCGAGCAGGAGAGCGACGAACTGCGGGAGCGGCTGATGCGCCGGCTCCAGGAGAACTTCCGCCCGGAGTTCCTCAACCGCATCGACGAGGTGATCATCTTCCAGCGGCTGGAGGCCGAGCAGCTCCGCCAGATCACCGGGCTGCTGCTGGAGGAGACCCGCCGCCGCATGCACGCCCAGGACATCCAGGTCGACTTCAGTACGGCGGGCGTCGACTGGCTCGCCGAGCACGGCTACCAGCCGGAGTTCGGCGCCCGGCCGCTGCGCCGGGTGATCCAGCGCGAGGTCGACAACCGGCTGTCCCGGATGCTGCTGGAGAACGAGGTCTCACCGGGGCAGAAGGTCACCGTCGACACCCGTGACGACCAGCTCGTCTTCGACGTCGCCGCCGGTGAGCGGGGCTACACGCCGGCCACCACGTCCCATCCCCGATGACCGGCCGGGGCCCGTCCCGGCCGGGCCGGGACGGGCCGTCACCGAAGGACCGGAGGGCGGACATGACCGAACCGGAGGAAGTCCCCGACGACGACGCCGGGGCCGGTGAACCGATCGAGGCGGCCCCGACGGCGAACCCGTCCCGGGTCCGGGTGCCGCCGGAGGGTCTGAAGCAGCACACACCGAACGAGGGCGAGCCGGCACCCGGGCCGCCGCCGGGAGAGGAGGCGTGATGGTACGCGAGGCGCGACTCGACCCCGAGGTCGAGGTGATCTGGGACGACTTCCACGCCGAGGTGAACGTGTCCTCCGAGACGCTGCGGCAGTGGCTGCTGACCCGCGGCTCGGGAGAGGAGGCGTTCGGTCCGGGCCCGGACCTGGACCTGCCCGAGCCGGGCCGGCAGATCCTCGCCGTGCTGCGCAAGCGCAAGGTGGACCTCACGCCGGAGGACATCGAGGTGATGCGGGAGGCGATCAGCCGGATCCGGGAGCTGACCGCGCAGCGGCCACGCCGGGGCAACGCCGACGACGAGTGGCGCCACGCCCTGCTCGACCTCGGTCACGACGTACTCGTCGAACGCTGAGCCGGTGCGGCGGCGCCCGGGCGGACCACCCGCCCGGGCGCCGCGCGCTACTCCGACTCCAGGCTGGGCAGCCGCAGCCCGGCCGCGTCCGCCGCGGCCTGCCGGTCGGCCCGGGCGCGTTCCTCGCGGCTGAGCAGGTTGGCGTACTCGGTCACGTCGGCCGGCCCCGGCACCTCCGGCAACCGGCGCAGGAACGCCTCCACCTCGGCGGAGGCGGTGGTGTGCGCGGTGGCCGCCTGGCGCAGCAGCTCCCGCTGGTCGGCGGCCGGATACAGATCAGTCATGTCGCCGGTGATACCCGGGTTCAGGCGATTCGCACCCCGCCCGAGCCGTTGGGCTGCACGCCGAACTCCGGGTGCGCCAGCAGCCAGCCCAGGTATTCCGGATGGTTCGCCAGCGCGTCCGTGTACGCGGCGACCGCCGCCGCCAGCACCGGCTCGGCCACCGCCGCGGCCGGCACGTCCGGATGCCAGCCCAGCAGCAGCCGCCAGCGCAGCGGCGTGCCGGCCAGCCGGCGGGTGACCAGCCCGGCCACCGGACGGAACGTGGCCTGGCACAACGCCACCGCCTCGCCCGCGTCCACCAGGTCCAGCGCGGCCCGCACGTCCGCCTCGTACACCTTCTTCGGGGTGAAGCCGGCGCGGGCGCAGGCGGCGGCGAAGCAGTCGCCGAAGCAGCCGTCGCCCGGCGCGGCCACCCACCGCTCGCGCCGCAGGTCGACCAGGTCGACCTCGGCGTGGCCGGCCAGCGGGTGGGTCTGCGGCAGCAGCACGCAGATCGGCTCGACCGCCACCTCCCGCCAGCTCAGCCCGAACCCCGCCGACGGCGTCGAGTCGCCGCACACGCCGGTCAGTGCGAAGTCGAGCCGGCCACCGGCCACCATCTGCGCCAGCTCGTCCACCGACCAGGAGCCGTACGTGGTGATCTGCGCGTCCGGCCGCTCGGCGGCGAGCCGGTGCACCAGCCGGCCCAGGATCGGGCTGTTCACCCCGCCGAAGCGGTACCGGCGCAGCGGATCGCCCGCACCGGCCATCCGGGCCGCCTCGTCCCGCAGGCCCTTCATCGCCGGCAGCAGCACCCGCGCCCGGTCCAGCACCAGCTCACCCAGCGCGGTGGGACGGGCGCCGCGGCGGTCCCGTTCGAACAACGGCCCGCCCAGCGCCCGTTCGATCCGCTGAAGCTGGGCGGTCAGCGCCGGCTGGGCCAGGCCGAGCGCCGAGGCGGCCTTGGTGACGCTCCCCGTCTCCGCGATCGCGCAGACCACACGCAGGTGTCGCAGCTCCAGATCCATACCGTGACGGTAGGACCACGAACCGATACACGGAAGGGGCGATCGGCTCACCCCTCGCGCGGATGCTCCAGGTCGCTCAGCCGGGTACGCCGTCCGGTGACCGCGTCGCGCACCTTGTCCAGCACCCCGACCGCCGGTTCGACGATCTTGTTCCAGGGCGGGGTGGCGGGCGTGCCGGGGTGCGGGCGGGTCGGCGCCGCCTCCTCCGCGATCTCCCACCGGTTGCCCAGCCGGATCAGATCGGCGTCGCTGGCCACCTCGCGCAGCGGCGTGACCAGCGCCGCGACACGGCTGACGTGCCGGCGGACCCGCTCGGCCACGTCCGCGACCGCCGGGTCGTCCGCCCCGGACAGCTCCTTGAGCGCGGTCAGCAGCCCGGCGTCGGCTTCGATCTCCCGCTCGACCAGCTCGGCGGCGTCCGGCATCGCGGCGCGGGCGGCCGGGAAGAGGTACTGCTCCTCGGCGGACAGGTGCCGGGACACCGCGGCGGTCAGGACGTCGAGCACCTCGCGCCGGCCGGCCGCGTCCAGCGCCGGATCGGTGACCCGGTCGGCCAGCCCCAGCAGCGCCCGGTGCTCGGTGTCCACGAGGTCGGCGACGCTGCGCCCACCCGGCCGGTACGCGTCGTCGGCGGTGGGCGGCAGCGGCGGCAGGGGGACGGTCATGGTGCCCTCCTCGTGACGGCCGGAGTCGATGTCCGGGCGGTCCGGCGGTACCCGGCGCGGCGATCCGCGAAACCGCCGCCGTGCCACCGGCGGCCCGCGACCACCTCACCTGCTGGTATAAGGAAGCGATGACGAGCGACGCCGCCCCCGCCCGACCCGACGCCACCGACGAGGTCGTCGACCTCTGCCGCGACCTGCTGCGCATCGACACCACCAACACCGGCGACAACGACACCAGCGCAGGGGAGCGGCGCGCCGCCGAGTACGTGGCGGAGAAACTCGCCGAGGTCGGCGTCGACGCCGAGATCCACGAGTCGGCGCCCGGCCGGGCCAACCTGGTCGCCCGGATCGCCGGCACCGAGCCCGGCCGCGACGCGCTGCTCGTGCACGGCCACCTCGACGTGGTGCCCGCCGACCCGGACGAGTGGTCGGTGCACCCGTTCTCCGGCGAGATCCGCGACGGCTACCTGTGGGGTCGCGGCGCGATCGACATGAAGGACTTCGACGCCATGGTGCTCGCCGTGGTCCGCGACTGGCAGCGCACCGGCGTACGCCCCCGGCGCGACGTCGTGCTCGCCTTCACCGCCGACGAGGAGGCCGGCAGCGACTACGGCGCGCACTTCCTCACCCAGCACCACCGCGACCTGTTCGACGGCTGCACCGAGGCGATCGGCGAGGTCGGCGGCTTCTCCTACTCGGTCGACGAGCAGCGCCGCCTCTACCTGATCGAGACCGCCGAGAAGGGCATCGACTGGCTGCGCCTGCACGCCAGGGGCCGGCCCGGCCACGGCTCGATGGTGCACGACGACAACGCCGTCACCGCGCTCGCCGAGGCGGTCGCCCGGATCGGCCGGCACCGCTTCCCGGTGGTGATGACCGACACCGTGCGGGCGTTCCTGGCCGAGGTGTCCGACGTGCTCGGCATCGAGATCGACCCGGACGACCCGGAGACCGCGATCGCCAAGCTCGGCCCGATCGCCAACATCATCGGCGCGACCGTCCGCAACACCGCCAACCCGACCCGGCTGGCCGCCGGCTACAAGGACAACGTCATCCCCGGCCGGGCCACCGCCACCATCGACTGCCGCAGCCTGCCCGGGCAGAGCGAGGAACTGGAGCGGCAGCTGCGCGAGCTGGTCGGGCCGGACATCGCCATCGAGTACGTCCAGCGCCAGCCGGCCCTGGAGACCACGTTCGACGGTGACCTGGTGGCGCGGATGTCGGAGGCGCTGCGCGCCGAGGACCCGGGCGCCCACCCGGTGCCGTACATGCTCTCCGGCGGCACCGACGCCAAGGCGTTCTCCCAGCTCGGCATCCGCTGCTTCGGTTTCGCGCCGCTGCGGCTGCCCGCCGACCTCAATTTCTCCGGCCTGTTCCACGGCATCGACGAGCGGGTTCCGCTGGACGGACTACAGTTCGGCGTGCGGGTTCTGGACCGCTTCCTCCGTACCTGCTGACCGCGCCCGCCGCGGCGCCGCCGGCGCGGAACCTCCCCCCATCGCGAAGGGACTGCCACACATGACCGACCAGCACGGTGAGCTGGACGCCGCCCTCGAGCGGGTGATCGACGCCGCCCGCGCCCACCTGGCCGCCGTCCGGGCCGCCCAGGGCCGGATCGACGACGACGCCGTCTGGCAGGCGTACGTCGCGTTGAACAACGCCTCGTTCGCCTACGACGAGCAGCTGCTCGACGCGTTCGGCGAGGTGACGCCCTGGGACGTGGAGTCGATCGACCCGGACGAGGCCGACGAGCGCTTCGGCGCCGTCGAGGGCGGCGAGCCCACCGACCCGCACCCGCGGGTCATCTCGGTGCGGCA
This sequence comes from Micromonospora sp. CNZ297, assembly GCF_007827625.1. Taxonomy (NCBI): domain Bacteria; kingdom Bacillati; phylum Actinomycetota; class Actinomycetes; order Micromonosporales; family Micromonosporaceae; genus Micromonospora; species Micromonospora sp. CNZ297. The sequence goes on from NZ_VISU01000012.1 coordinate 36,847, forward strand.
GCGGCGCGACTACCGGGTGCCGAGCGTCGCAGCGCTGCTGCGCGCGGCCGAGGCGGCCCGCCGGGAGGGCACCCCGGAGGAGGACGAGCCGGCGCCGGTCGAGGGCGTCGGCGAGGCGGTGCTGGAGCTGCTGCAGAGCGGCGACGGCTCGCTGTCCGCGCTCGACGTGCCGGAGCTGGAGCCGCTGGACGGTGTGGTGATGGTCAGCGAGGTCGGCACCCCCGTCGACCTGGAGTCGTTCGACGACGACGACCCGGTCGGCCCGTTCCAGCCGGCCGCCGACGACCGGCTGGTCGGCCGGCTCGACGAGCACCCGTTCATGGAACTCGACGAGGAGCACGACCACGCGCACTAGGCCGTGCGCGGCCCCGGGGCGGCGCCGCGTCGCGCGGCCCCGGGGACGGGCCCCTCGTCAGTACGACAGACCCGGCTGCGACTGGTTGACCAGGCGGCGCCGCAGCACCACCTGCCGCGTGCCGTCCCGGTAGAGCCGCACCCGGGCCAGCTCCCAGCCGGAGAACTCGGCCTGGATCGCCAGCTGCGCCGCGGCGGTCAGCCGATCGACGTTCGAGGGCAACCGCAGCGGCGCGTATTCGTAGTCCATGCCCCTATGCTGCCCAGGTCGCGGGCCCTCCGCCACCCCCTGCGGTTGACCCGGATCGCCCTCGTACGGCTCAGCCGTCGCGCTCCGGATAGCCCACCGGCACCGCCGACACGTCGTCCAGCGCCGTGACGATCTCCTCCGGCAGCGTCATCCGCTCCACCTGCAACGCGCCGAGCAGCTGCCCGACGGTCCGGGCGCCCAGGATCGGCGCGGTCACGCCCGGCCGGTCCCGCACCCAGGCCAGCGCCACCTCCAGCGGCGACACGCCGAGCCCGCCGGCCGCGATGGCGACCGCCTCCACGATGCTGGAGCAGCGCGGCTCCAGGTACGTCGCGACGAACCGCTCGAAGTGCGGCGACACCGCCCGCGAGTCGGCCGGGCGGCCGTTGCGGTACTTGCCGGTGAGCACGCCCCGGCCCAGCGGCGACCAGGGCAGCACGCCCAGCCCCATCCCGGCGCAGGCGGGCAGCACCTCCCGCTCCACGCCGCGCTCCAGCAGCGAGTACTCCACCTGCGCGGCGACCACCGGGGCGCGCCCCGGCCAGGCGGCCTGCCAGGCGGCGGCCCGGGCGGTCTGCCAGCCGGAGAAGTTCGACACACCCACGTAGCGGGCCTTCCCGCTGGACACCGCGTGGTCCAGCGCCGAGAGCGTCTCCTCCAGCGGGGTGTCCGGGTCGTACCCGTGCACCTGCCACAGGTCGACGTGATCGGTGCCCAGCCGGCGCAGCGAGGCGTCCAGCGTACGCAGCAGGTGACCGCGCGATCCGTCCCGGCGGCGGCTGCCCGGCCGCAGGCCCGCCTTGGTGGCGATCAGCAGCTCGTCGCGGTCCACCAGGCTGCCCAGCAGCGAGCCGATCACCGACTCGGCGTCGCCGTCGGCGTACACGTCGGCGGTGTCGACGAGGTTGCCGCCCGCGTCGAGGTAGCTCTTCAGCTGGGCGGCCGCGTCGTCGGCGTCGGTGTCCCGTCCCCAGGTCATGGTGCCGAGCGCGAGCCGCGATACCGCCAGCCCGCTTCGGCCGAGCGGTCGCTGTTGCATGCGTGAACCTTATTTCGAACCCGGCGTCACGGATATCCTCGCCGCAGTCAACTTCCCGCGCGAGCTCCACCCGGTGTGACATGTTCGGGGCGAGCCGGACGTCGAGGGCGCCACGCTCATTGCGTAACCTGATGCGACCTGTGGTGCGGACGGTGGGAGGATCAGTGCGACTCGGGCTCAACCTCGGATACCAGACGGCGTGGAGCACGCCCTTCGACCACCTGGCGCTGGCCCAGGAGGCGGACCGGCTCGGCTACTCGGTGGTCTGGGCCGCGGAGGCGTACGGCTCGGACTCGCCGAGCATGCTGGCCTGGATCGCCGGTCAGACGGAGCGCATCGACGTGGGCTCCGCGGTCATGCAGATCCCGGCCCGTACCCCCGCCATGACCGCGATGACCGCCGCGACCATCGACACGCTCTCCGGCGGCCGGTTCCGGCTCGGCCTGGGCGTGTCCGGCCCGCAGGTCTCCGAGGGCTGGCACGGCGTGCGGTTCGCCAAGCCGCTGGCCCGCACCCGGGAGTACGTCGACATCGTCAAGCTGGCGGTGGCCCGCAAGGAGGTCGCGTACGACGGCGAGCACTACACGCTGCCGCTGCCCGACGGCCCCGGCAAGGCGCTGCGGCTGGGCTTCCACCCGCCGCGCGACCACATCCCGATCTACCTGGCCGCAGTCGGCCCGAAGAACCTGGAACTGGCCGGCGAGATCGCCGACGGCTGGCTGGCCGTCTTCTACTCACCGGAGTTCGCCGAGGAGCACCTCGCCTCGGTGCGCGCCGGGCGCGCGGCGGCGGGCAAGGAACTGGCCGGCTTCGACGTGGTGCCGTCCGTGCCGGTCGTGGTCGGCGACGACATCGCCACCTGCGCCGAGCTGGTGCGCTGGTACGCCGCGCTGTACGTGGGCGGCATGGGCAGCCGCAAGCAGAACTTCTACAACCAGCTCGCCACCCGGATGGGCTACGGCGACGCCGCCCGCGAGGTCCAGGACCTCTACCTGGCCAAGCGGCAGCGCGACGCGGCCGCCGCCGTACCGATGGAGTTCATCGACCGCACCTCGCTGCTCGGCCCGAAGGAGCGCATCGCCGAGCGGATGCGGGAGTACGCCGCCGCCGGCGTGACCACGCTGTCGGTGTCGCTGTTCGTGGCCGACCGGGACAGCGGGGTGCAGACCCTGCGTACCGTCGCCGAGGCGCTGGAGCTGTCCGGAGTCGGCGAGTGACCTGGATCGAGGCCATCGTCCTGGGCCTGGTCCAGGGACTGACCGAGTTCCTTCCGGTGTCCTCGTCCGGGCACCTGCGGATCACCTCGGCCCTGTTCTTCGGCCGGGACGCGGGCGCGTCGTTCACCGCGGTGACCCAGCTCGGCACCGAGGCCGCCGTCCTGATCTACTTCGCCAAGGACATCTGGCGGATCGTCCGGACCTGGTTCGTCGGCCTGGTCGACCGTTCGGTGCGGTCGAGCCTCGACTACCGGATGGGCTGGTACGTCATCGTCGGCACCATCCCGATCGGCATCTTCGGGCTGATCTTCAAGGACCAGATCCGCACCGCCGGCCGGAACCTCTGGCTGATCTCCTGCACGCTGATCATCGGTGCGATGCTGCTGGCCTTCGCCGAGTACTGGGGCCGGCAGACCCGTACGCTGGAGAACTTCCGGATGCGCGACGGCGTCATCATGGGCTTCGCCCAGGCCGCGGCGCTGGTCCCCGGCGTCTCCCGCTCGGGCGGCACCCTGACCGCGGGCCTGCTGCTCAACCTCACCCGGGAGACCGCGGCCCGCTACTCGTTCCTGCTGGCGATCCCGGCCGTGGTGATCTCCGGCGTGTTCAGCCTCCCCGACGTCTTCGAGCCGTCCGCGCCGGGCACCGCGGCGCCGAGCGTGGCGCAGATGGTGATCGCGACGCTCATCGCGTTCGCCGTCGGCTACGCGGCCATCGCGTGGCTGCTGCGCTACGTCGCACACCACACGCTGTACGTCTTCGTGCTGTACCGGGTGGCGCTGGGCAGCCTGGTGATCTGCCTGCTGGCGACCGGCACGATCAGCGCGACCTGACGCTGTCTCCTGGTACGCGAAAGGCCGGCACCCCGTTGGTTCGGGGTGCCGGCCTTTCGCTGTTCTTACTCAGCTGTTCCAGTGCTGGGCGACGAGGTCGGCGGCCTGCTGCTCCCACTGGGCGTAGTGGTCGGGGTAGGCGGAGACCTGGACGGTCTGGGCGGCCTTGGTCAGCGGCATGTCCTGCCAGCCGTCGACCTGCTTGAGGCCCTTCAGGAAGGCGGTGGTGGAGTATTCGGGGTCGGTGATCTGCTCGACCGTGCCCCAGCCGGAGGAGGGGCGCTGCTGGAACAGGCCCTGCGAGTCGTGGTCGTTACGGTCGCCGAGGTGGCCGAGGTTCTCCAGCTTCGACTCCTGCAGTGCCGTGGCGATGGAGACGACGGCGGCGCGCTCGTCCATGCCGGCCTTCTTGGTGGCGGCGATGATGGCCTTGACGTTGGCGGTCTGCTCGTCGTTGAGGTCGATGTGGGACTGGGTGCCCTGCACGCCGTGCGGGATGAGTGTGGCGGTGTCGAGCTTCGCGGCGGCGTGAGTGGTGGTGACCGCTGCGTCCCGCGTGGGGGTGGTGGTGTCGTGGTTGAGGGGGCCGGCGGCGAGGCCACCGGCGACGGTCAGACCGGCGATACCGAGGATGCTCTTACGCAGGATCGTGTTCATGAGGGGGCTCCATTCGGGGGTCGACGCCCGCGCCGAAAGGGGATTCGGTGCGGGTGCGAGCACCGTCAGGCGCTCAAGAAAGGTTCTTGGGGGGATCCGGCGTCCTGCTCACACGCGGCCCGCAGCACGCCCGGGGGTGGCGTGCGGGGGTTCGGCTGGGTGGCGCCGGAGACATCCACAACGACCGCGGGCCCAGGATGCATTCCCGGACCCTGCCACCCGCGCTCGCGTGCTGCCGGGGGTGCTGCTGCGGTCGTTCACCAGGTATAACGCCCCGGCCCGGTCCCCGATTCCGCCAGCCGGGTGTCCCCGACCACCCCGAAACCGGACACCCGACGCAGCCCGGACACCGCCCCCATCCACCCGGGCCCGCCATGTCCCCCCGCCACCGACGTCGCGCCCGCCCGCGTCCCGCCCGCCCGCGTCGCGCCCGCCCATGTCGCCCGCCCCGCGTCGCGCCCGCCCGCGTCCCGCCGCGTCGATCATGAACTTAGCGGCATCGTCTGTCCGGTTTGTCTCCGCCAACCTCATGATCGGCCGAGTGGGTGGGTCCGCGAGGGTGGAGCTGGTGGCGCGAGCCCGGCCGGAGCGGGGCACCCGGCATCCGCCCACGCTCGACGGGAGATCTTGGTACGAGAAGGCCCCCAGAGGGGCGCAAACCTTCCAAGTTCTCCGCCGCCACGCACCTGATCCCGGCGAGGCCCGGGCGTCGCCCACGGGACGCCTTCCGTCGGTCGATCATGAAGTTGGCCGGGATTGCCGTCCGATTTGTCCAGGCCAACCTCATGATCGACGCCGAAAGGGGGGCGGAGGGGGCGGAGGCGGGCCGGGAGCCGGGAGCGGGCGGGAACGAGCTGTCGTGGCGGGACGATCATCGGGGGGACGTACCGCCTAGGGTGGTCAGCGTGGCGACCCTTCTGCTTCTGCGACACGGCCGGACCACCGCGAACGCCGACGGCGGCCTGGCCGGGCGGCAACCGGTCGAGCTGGACGACACCGGCCGGGCGCAGGCCACGGCGGTCGGCGGGCGCCTCGCCGGGCTGCCGCTGGCGGCGGTGGTGACCAGCCCGCTCATCCGCTGCCGGCAGACCCTCGACCTGGCGCTTCCCGGCGCCGAGCCGGTCGTCGACGAAGGGCTGATCGAGTGCGGGTACGGCGACTGGGAGGGGCAGTCGCTGAAGAAGCTGGCGAAGGAGCCGCTCTGGCCGGTGGTGCAGCAGCACCCGAGCGCCGCCGCGTTCCCGCAGGGCGAGTCGATGGCGGCCATGTCGGCGCGCGCGGTCGCCGCGGTACGGGCGTGGGACGCCCGGGTCACCGCCGAGCACGGGCCGGAGGCCATCTGGCTGGCGTGCAGCCACGGCGACGTGATCAAGGCGATCGTGGCGGACGCGCTCGGCGTACACCTTGATCTTTTTCAGCGGATCGTGGCCGACCCGGCGTCGGTGACGGCGATCCGCTACACCCCGTTGCGACCGTTCCTGGTCCGGCTCAACGACACCGGCGGTGACCTGTCGGCGCTGGTCCCGCCGCCGCGCAAGCGGCGCCGGCGACCGGCGCGGGCGGCCGAGTCCGACGCGGCGGTCGGTGGAGGCGCGGGCGCGGCCGGGTGAAGCGGGCGTACGCGGCGCGTTCGCTCTGGGCGGATTCGGCGTCGGTGGGCTGCGCGGTGCTTCCACACGCCGGATAGGGTCGTGGGTATGACGCACCAGGTGCACGCCTTCGAGCCGCCGGAGCGGTTCGTCGCCGGTACGGTCGGCCCGCCGGGGGAGCGCACGTTCTTCCTCCAGGCGCGCGGCGGCGGCCGGCTGGTCAGCGTGTCGCTGGAGAAGGTCCAGGTGTCGTTGCTCGCCGAGAAGCTGGAGGAGCTGCTCGCCGAGGCGCAGCGCCGCTTCGGCGTGAAGCTTCCGGAGCCGGTCACCACCGTGACCGGCGACAACGAGCCGCTCGACACGCCTGTGGACGAGGAGTTCCGGGTCGGCACGCTGGGCCTGGCCTTCGACGTGGACACCGCCACCGTGGTGATCGAGGCGATCGCCGTCGGTGAGGCCGAGGTCGAGGTCGAGCTGGGCGACGCGGACGACGACGCCGACGAGGACCCGGACGAGCCGGACGACGACCTCGACCGCCTGCGGGTGCGGCTGACCCCGGAGGCGACCCGCGAGTTCATCGAACGGGCCAAGCGCGTCGTGAACGCCGGCCGGCCCCCCTGCCCGCTGTGCGGCCAGCCGCTCGACCCGGCCGGTCACCTCTGCCCCCGGCACAACGGCTATCACCGGTGACCTCGTCGGAACTGCAGCCCCGACAGGACGGCGCCGAGGCACTGCGGCTGCTCGCCGACGGTGAGCTGACCCTGGAGGGGCGGCTCGTCGACGCCTCCAACGCGACGCTGCGCGGCGTCATCGCGCTCGGCGACGTGACAGCGCACTGTGTCTACAAGCCGGTACGCGGCGAGCGCCCGCTCTGGGACTTCCCGGACGGCACGCTCGCCGGCCGGGAGGTGTCCGCCTACCTGGTGTCCCGGGCCACCGGCTGGGACCTGGTTCCGCCCACGGTGCTGCGCGACGGCCCGTTCGGCCCCGGCTCGTGCCAGCTCTGGATCGACGAGCCGGACGACGCCGAGCCGCTCGTTGGATTCGTGCCGGCGCGGGAGATCCCGCCGCGCTGGTTCCCGGTCGCCGCGGCGCGCGACGACGACGGGGCGGCGTACGCGCTGGCGCACGCCGACGACCCCCGCCTGGCCCGGCTCGTCGTGCTCGACGCGATCATCAACAACGCCGACCGCAAGGGCGGGCACGTGCTCGTCGGCCCGGACGACCGGATCTACGGCGTCGACCACGGCGTGAGCTTCCACGTCGAGGAGAAGCTGCGTACGGTCCTGTGGGGCTGGGCCGGCCGCGAACTGCCGCCGGACGCGGTGGAGATGCTCGACGGCCTGGCCGGGCAGCTCCGCGGGCCGCTCGGTGAGGAACTGGCCGAGCACCTGACCATCGGTGAGCTGGCCGCGCTGGCGGAACGGGTCGAGCGGCTGCGCGAGAGCGGCCGGTTCCCCCTGCCGCCGCAGGAGTGGCCGGCGATGCCCTGGCCACCCATGTGAGCTGCTGTCGCGTTGATCACCCGTAGGGCGGCACCCGAGCGTCTGACGGATCGTTAGGCTGGCGGTCATGGAGTCTTGGGCGGGACATGACGTGCCACGGCTGCCCGGCGAGGGCGTGTCGCTGAGGTTGTACGACTCGGCGCGGCAGGGCGCCCATCCCAGCCGGCCCGAGGGCGCGGCCTCGATGTACGTCTGCGGCATCACCCCGTACGACGCGACGCACCTCGGGCACGCCGCCACCATGATCACGTTCGACCTGGTGCAGCGGATGTGGCGCGACGCCGGCCTCGACGTGCGGTACGTGCAGAACGTCACCGACATCGACGACCCGCTGCTGGAGCGCGCCGAACGCGACGGCGAGGACTGGAAGGTCCTGGCCATGCGGGAGACCGCGCTGTTCCGCGAGGACATGGAGGCGCTGCGGATGATCCCGCCGGCGCACTACGTCGGCGCGGTCGAGTCGATCCCGGACATCGCCGAGAAGGTGCTGATGCTGCTCAAGGACGGCGCGGCGTACCGGCTCGACGACGGCACCGGCGACGTCTACTTCGACATCTCCGCCGCGCCCCGCTTCGGATACGAGTCCAACCTGACCCGCGAGCAGATGATCGAGCTGTTCGCCGAGCGCGGCGGCGACCCGGAACGCGCCGGCAAGCGCGACCCGCTCGACCCGCTGCTGTGGCGCGGCGCCCGCGAGGGCGAGCCGTCCTGGCCCGGCGGCGACCTGGGCCCGGGCCGTCCCGGCTGGCACATCGAGTGCACAGTCATCGCGTTGAACCTGCTCGGCGACCGGATCGACGTGCAGGGCGGCGGCAACGACCTGATCTTCCCGCACCACGAGTGCTCCGCCGCGCACGCCGAGCGGCTGACCGGCGAGGCACCGTTCGCCGACCACTACGTGCACGCCGGCATGATCGGCCTGGACGGCGAGAAGATGTCGAAGTCCCAGGGCAACCTGGTCTTCGTGTCCCGGCTGCGGGCCGACAAGGTCGACCCGATGGCGGTCCGGCTGGCGCTGATGAGCGGGCACTACCGCAGCGACCGCTCCTGGACCGACGACCTGCTCACCGAGGCGCAGGAGCGGCTGGGCCGCTGGCGGCGGGCCGCCGCCGCGCCGGCCGGGCCGTCGGGGGCGGCGTTGCTGGCCGCGGTACGCGAGCGCCTGGCCGACGACCTGGACACGCCGGGTGCGTTGGCGGCGGCCGACCGTTGGGCCGAAGGAACCCTGAACGGCGTCACGGACGACGAGACCGCTCCGGCCCTCTTCCGAGACACGGTGGACGCCCTCCTAGGCATCGCCCTCTAGCCCCGCCCTGTCCTTCCGCCGCGTCTCATCGCCCTCGCGCCGCGCCTTCTCGCGCTGCTCGCGCGTCGATCTTGCACTTGCGGCCCACGTTCCGGCGCTTTGCCCGGTTCGCGGGGGCCGCAACCGCAAGATCGCGCCGTCCGGGGGCGGGTGTGGCGTGGGTGGAACGTGGTGGGTGCGTCGAGGACGGTTTGACACACGTGATGTTCCACTCGGGCGTGGCCGGCCCCGGCTGCTCCGTGCGCTGGCGACCCGACCGCTGACTCGGCGATCTTGCAGTTGTGGCCCCGTGGGTGTCGTGAATGTCCCTTTCGCCGGGGCGGAAAGTGCAAGATCGCCGGGGTGCCGGGGTGCCGGGGTGCCGGGGCCGGGGCCGGGCGTCGAGGGCGGGTCAGCCCAGGACCAGGCCGGGGTCGGGGTCCTGGTCGGGAGCGGGGGCGGGGATCTTGTACTCCTCGGTCAGCGTGGTCATCGGGCCGGGCCAGGTGGCCTGGGCGACCTCGATCGGCTTGTGCCGCTCGTCGTACGCGACGTGCAGCAGGTGCAGCACCGGCGTGTCCGGGCGGATCTGGAGGATCTCCGCCTCCTCCCGGCTGGGCTGGCGGGCGCTGATCGTGTCGGTGGCGGTGACGTACCGCCGGCCGGTGACCTCCTCCGCCTCCTGGTACAGCGGCCGGCCGAATGCCTCGGCCCGCTCCAGTGACGTGCCGGCGGTGTCGGCGGGCAGGAACCAGGACGCGCCGACCTCGACCGGGGAGTCGTCGGTGCGTACCAGGTGCCGCCGGCAGAGCAGCTCGGTGCCGTCGGCGACGCCGAACGCGTCGGCCACCTCGGACGGGGCGGGGGAACGGCCGACGGAGACGAGCTGCTGGCGGTACCGGGCGGCCAGGTCGGTGTGGTAGCCGCGGAAGCCGCCGTACCGGCCCCGGGACAGGCGGTTGAGGCGGCGCCGGGTGCCCCGGACGTACGTACCGGAGCCGGGTTTGGTGATCAGGATGCCCTCGACCCGCAGCTGGTCGACGGCGCGCTGCACGGTCTGCTTCGCGACGCCGAACATCTCGGCGATGGCCGGGATGGACGGCAGCCGCTCGCCCGGACCCCAGTCGCCGCGGCGCACCTGGGCCTTGAGCTGCGCGGCGATCTGCCGGTGCGGGAACTCGGCCGCGCCGGGGTTGATCTGCATGCCCGCCTCCTCACAACAGCTAGGTTCCTAGGATGCCCTAGCGGGTGTGACGGCGCCACCCCGGACACGAAGAAGCCGGGCCCCGGCAGGGGAGCCCGGCTTCGACGGAAGGGTGCTACCAGGAACCCGCTGTCGGCCCGGCGGAACCACCGCGGCGACGCAGGTACTTCTCGAACTCCTGGGCGATCTCGTCCCCGGTCAACGGGGTGATGCCGGCGTCGCCGACCCGTTCCTCCAGCTCACGGACGTACTCGCCGAGTTCGGCGTCCTGCTCGGCAGCGCTGCGCACCCGCTGCTCCCACTCGGCTGCCTCCTCGGCCAGGTCGGCCATCGGCACCGGCAGGTCGAGCACCTCCTCGACCCGGTGCAGCAGGGCGAGGGTGGCCTTCGGGCAGGGCGGGTTGTTGGCGTAGTGCGGCACGTGCACCCAGAACGACACCGCGTCGACCTCGGCCCGGGTGCAGGCGTCGTGCAGCACGCCGACGATGCCCGTCGGCCCGTCGTACCGGGTGGGGGTGAGCTGGTAGCGTTTGGCCGCGTCGGCGTCCGACGCGCTGCCGCTGATCGGCAGCGGCCGGGTGTACGGCACGTCGGCCAGCAACGCGCCGAGCAGCACCACCCGCTCGACCTCCAGGCTGTGGCAGATCTCCAGCACCTGCTCGCAGAACGTACGCCAGCGCATGCTCGGCTCGATGCCGCGGATCAGCACCACGTCGCGCTCGGTGCCCTCCGGGCTGGCCACCATGAAGCGCGTGGTGGGCCACTCGACGCGCCGGGTCTCCCCGTCGGCCATGGTGATCGTCGGGCGGCTCACCTGGAAGTCGTAGAAGTCCTCCGGGTCCAGCTCGGTCACCTCCCGGGCCTGCCAGACCTGTTCCAGGTGTTCCACGGCGGCGGTGGAGGCGTCGGCGGCGTCGTTCCAGCCCTCGAAGGCCGCGATGGCGACCGGCGAGCGCAGTACCGGCAGCCCGTCGAACTCGGTCACGCCGTCACCTCACCCTGCTCGTCGGGCGCGGCGCCGCCCCGTCGCACGGTCGCACCCCAGTTGTCCTTCACGTCCGTCAGCCTACGTGCCGCCGCCGGGCCCGGCCCGTCGGCCGCGCCGGTCGCCGGGCCGGACCACTCGGGCGAACCGGCGGAAAGGTGTACGCCGGCCCGGTGGGCAGAATGTGGGAAGGCCCGGTTCGGGTGACTCTGCCGCACTCGGGCGCACTAACCTGGGGCATGTGCCTATTTCGTTGCGTGACCTGCTGGCCGATCGGATCCTGATCGCGGACGGCGCGATGGGGACGATGCTCCAGGCCGCCGACCTCACCCTCGACGACTTCGACGGCCTGGAAGGCTGCAACGAGATCCTCAACGTGACCCGCCCGGACGTGGTCTGCGGCGTGCACGACGCCTACCTGGCCGCAGGCGCCGACTGCGTGGAGACCAACACGTTCGGCGCGAACCTGCCCAACCTCGCCGAGTACGGCATCCCCGGCCGCATCCGGGAGCTGTCCGAGGCGGGCGCGCGGATCGCGCGGGAGGCCGCCGACGCGTACGCGACGGAGGAGCATCCCCGGTTCGTGCTCGGCTCGATGGGTCCGGGCACCAAGCTGCCCACCCTCGGGCACGCGAGCTACGCCTCGCTGCGCGACGCGTACCAGGAGAACGCCGCCGGCCTGATCGCCGGCGGAGCGGACGCGCTGATCATCGAGACCTGCCAGGACCTGCTCCAGGTCAAGGCGGCGGTGGTCGGGTCGAAGCGGGCCCGCGCCGAGGCCGGCCGGGACGTCCCGATCATCTGCCAGGTCGCGGTGGAGACGACAGGCACCATGCTGCTCGGCAGCGAGATCGGCGCCGCGCTGACAGCGATCGAGCCGCTGGGCGTCGACCTGATCGGGCTGAACTGCTCCACCGGCCCGGCCGAGATGGGCGAGCACCTGCGCTACCTGGCGCAGCACTCGCGTATCCCGATCTCGGTGATGCCGAACGCGGGCCTGCCGGTGCTGACCGCCGACGGGGCGTACTTCCCGCTCAGCCCGGACGAGCTGGCCGACGCGCTGGAGCAGTTCGTCACCGACTACGGCGTTGCCCTGATCGGCGGCTGCTGCGGCACCACCCCGGAGCACATCCGGGTGCTGGTGGAGCGACTCGGCGGGCGGGCGCCGGTGGCGCGAGAGCCGAAGCCGGAGGCCGGGGTCTCCTCGATCTACCACCACGTGCCGTTCGCCCAGGACGCCAGCATCCTGATGGTGGGGGAGCGGACCAACGCCAACGGCTCGAAGGCGTTCCGCGAGTCCATGCTCGCCGGGGACTGGCAGGCCTGCGTGGAGGTCGCGCGCAGCCAGGCCCGCGACGGCTCGCACCTGCTGGACCTCTGCGTCGACTACGTGGGCCGTGACGGTACGCAGGACATGCGGGAGCTGGCCGGCCGGTTCGCCACCGCCTCGACGCTGCCGATCGTGCTGGACTCCACCGAACCGGCGGTGATCGAGGCCGGGCTGGAGATGCTGGGCGGCCGGTGCGTGGTCAACTCGGTCAACTTCGAGGACGGCGACGGTCCCGACTCCCGCTACGCGCGGATCATGCCGGTGGTCAGGGAGCACGGCGCCGCCGTCGTGGCGCTGCTCATCGACGAGGAGGGCCAGGCCCGCACCCGCGAGTGGAAGGTACGGGTGGCCTGCCGGCTGATCGACGACCTGACCGGCCGGTGGGGGATGCGCCGGGAGGACATCCTCATCGACGCGCTGACGTTCCCGATCGCCACCGGGCAGGAGGAGACCCGCCGCGACGGCATCGAGACGATCGAGGCGATCCGGGAGATCGCCGCGCGTTACCCGGGCGTCAACTTCACCGCCGGGATCTCGAACGTCTCGTTCGGCCTCAACCCGGCGGCCCGGCAGGTGCTCAACTCGGTCTTCCTGCACGAGTGCGCCCAGGCCGGGCTGAGCTCGGCGATCGTGCACGCCAGCAAGATCCTGCCGATGTCGCGGATCCCGGACGAGCAGCGCGAGGTGGCGCTCGACCTGGTGTACGACCGCCGCCGCGAGGGCTACGACCCGGTGCAGCGGTTCATCGAGGCGTTCGAGGGCGTGGACGCGGCGTCGGCGCGCGCGACCCGGGCCGAGGAACTGGCCGCGCTGCCGCTGGACGAGCGGCTCAAGCGGCGGATCATCGACGGCGAGCGCAACGGCCTGGAGGCCGACCTGGACACCGCGATGGCGCAGGGGCGTACGCCGCTGTCCATCATCAACGACCTGCTGCTGGACGGCATGAAGGTGGTCGGCGAGCTGTTCGGCTCCGGTCAGATGCAGTTGCCGTTCGTGCTCCAGTCCGCCGAGGTGATGAAGACCGCGGTGGCCTACCTGGAGCCGCACATGGAGAAGACCGACGACGACGGCAAGGGCCGGATCGTGCTCGCCACAGTGAAGGGCGATGTGCACGACATCGGCAAGAACCTGGTCGACATCATCCTGTCCAACAACGGCTACGACGTGGTGAACATCGGCATCAAGCAGCCGATCAACGCGATCCTCGACGCGGCCGAGGAACACCGGGCCGACGCGATCGGCATGTCCGGCCTGCTGGTCAAGAGCACAGTCATCATGAAGGAGAACCTGGCCGAGATGGCCTCCCGGGGCGTGGCCGAGCGCTGGCCGGTGCTGCTCGGCGGCGCGGCGCTGACCCGCGCGTACGTGGAGGACGACCTGCGGTCGATCTACCCGGGCCAGGTGCACTACGCCCGCGACGCGTTCGAAGGGCTGTCCCTGATGGACCGCGTGATGGCGGCCAAGCGCGGCGGCGCGCCGATGGTCGACCCGGAGCGCGAGGCGGCACTGGCGGCCCGCCGGGAGCGCCGCGAGCGGCAGCGGGCGCAGGTGCGCGAGGCGCTGCCCGAACTGGACGACGCGTCGGTCCGCTCCGACGTGGCGGTGGACGTGACGGTGCCGAAGCCGCCGTTCTTCGGCACCCGCGTCGTCAAGGGTGTGCCGCTGGCCGACTACGCGGCACTGCTCGACGAGCGGGCCACGTTCCTGGGCCAGTGGGGCCTGCGCGGCGCCCGTGGCGGGAAGGGACCGTCGTACGAGGAACTGGTGGAGACCGAGGGCCGGCCCCGGCTGCGGTACTGGCTGGACCGCCTGATCTCCGACCAGGTGCTGGAGGCGGCCGTCGTGTACGGCTACTTCCCCGCGTACTCCGAGGGCAACGACCTGGTGGTGCTGGACGAGAACGGGCACAGCGAGCGGGCCCGGTTCTCCTTCCCCCGGCAGCGGCAGGAGCGGCGCCTGTGCCTGGCCGACTTCTTCCGGCCCAAGGGCGACCAGCTCGACGTGGTGGCGTTGCAGCTGGTCACCGTGGGGCAGCCGATCAGCGAGTACACGGCGAAGATGTTCGCCGGCAACGAATACCGCGACTACCTGGAGGTCCACGGCCTGTCCGTGCAGCTCACCGAAGCCCTGGCCGAGTACTGGCACCGGCGGATCCGGGCCGAGCTGGTGCTGCCCGGCGGCGGCACTGTGGCCGACGAGGACCCGGCCGATCTGGCCGGCCTGCTGCGCACCGACTACCGGGGCTGCCGGTACGCGTTCGGCTACCCGGCCTGCCCGGACCTGGAGGACCGGGCGAAGATCGTGGAGTTGCTGGGCGCCGAGCGGATCGGGGTGCAGTTGTCGGAGGAGTTCCAGTTGGTGCCGGAGCAGGCCACCGACGCGATCGTGGTGCACCACCCGGAGGCGAACTACTTCAACGCCAAGTAGCCAAGGTGAGCGCGCTTGCTGCCCTGCCCTGCGGTCCAATTGATCAGGGCGGGCGAGTGAAGACTGCTCGATGACCTGAGTCATGTGTGCCGACGGCGCGTACCTGGAAACGGTCTTCTCCGGTGCGGACACGGCCGACCTCGAACGGGCCTTCGACGCCTTGGCGTTCGGTGACTCGATCGGTTGACGCTTGAGCGGACGACCTGTCTACCGGCGGCCCTCGCCGCCGGTTACCCGTCTCGGCGCGGACGAGCGCGGGGCGCCCGCCGGGATGGCGGACGCCCCGAAGCGTCGACGCGTCGGTCAGCCGATCAGCGTGACCGAGTAGTCGTACGTCGTCCCGGTCACCGAGTACGTCGCGGTCTGCCCGTTCTCGCAGTACGACACGAAGCTGCTCGGGGTCCGTTGCGCTCCGGCCACCGCGTCCACCACCGGCCGCACATCGGACCCGACCGGCAGCGCGGTGGTGGTGAGATCGATCGTCCGCGACTGGTTGATCGGGTAGGTGTCGGTGTTCGCCGTCTCCAAGCCGTTGCTCGCCGCGACACTGAAGGACATCACGAAGGCGGCGTTGTTCACCACGGCGATGCGCTGAACGCAGGGTTCGGCCTGCGCGCTGGCCGTAGAGGCCGTGGCCAGTGCCGATGCACCGGCGGCGAGCGTCCCGGCGAGTGCGGCTCCGACGAGCCTGGCGCGGAAGGTCATGGTGTCACCTCTCGGTCGTACGTGGCGCCGGGCGCCGACTGGCGGCGCCCGGCGTATGGTCCGTATCGAAGTGCCCGAGTGATCTCGATCGAATCCTGTGGATCGCATCATTCTGTGTCGGGCCTGCGGCTCCCGGTCGATCTGGCGGCTCGACCGGTGCCAGACTGAGGGATCGATTTCGATGGCGTGCGAGCGTCCCGGTGCGAGGAGTCCGAAGTGGTGAACTCCGCCCTCTCCGCTGTCGTCCACGCGGTCGGAGCCGGCCCGCCACCGCTGGCGGACCCGGCTCTCGACCCCGGTGCGACGTACTACACCTTCGTCGTCCTGTCCGGTATGTACCTCGCCCCCCTTGTCATGTCCGGGCTCGGGTTTCTCTGCGCCGCGGGCATCGGGCTCAGCCGCCGGATCGGTACGGCCGCCGCGATCGTGATCGTCCTGTTCTACGCGTTGTCGCTGCTCGGCAGCGCCTTCACCTGGCCCGGCCTGGAGCATCAGGGAAGACCGGGTGAGACGCTGTGGCTGATCGTGATCGGTTGCGGCGGCTTCCTGGTGTTGCCCTGGCTCGTCGCGTTCGGCGGCACCAAGGTGGCCCTCCGCCGTCGCGGAGCCACGACCCGGTAGCCGTCAGGCACCTCGCGAAGGGTCTGCGCGCAGGCTCCGCGTCAGGGCGGGGATCATCACCGCCGCCGCGACCAGGTGCAGCCCGACCAGCGCGACAGTGGTGGCTGCGTCGCCCCCGGCGATCAACGGCGGCACCATCGACAGCGCGGTCAGGGACACCGCCGTCCACACGAACCGCCGCGCGGGGTAGGCGCTGAACCGCAACAGGACGGCGGCGATGACGACGCCCACGAGCGAGAAGAACCCGGTCACCACGGCGAACCCGCCCAACGGGATCGTCTCGCCGCCGTCAGGGATCTCGAAGTCCACACCGGCGGCCCGGGCGAGCGCCGCCGCGAGCGTGGTGACCGCCATCGCGGCGATCGTGGCGACCAGGCCGGTGACGGCGAGCCGCCGGAAGCCGTGCGGACGGCCCGAGACGGTGCCGGTGTCGGTGCTGCTGATCATGTCGTTCCTCCGAGCTTCGAGGTGAGGGGTGAGGATCCGCACGGTCGCGGTGCGACGGCCGGGGTTGCGCAACGCGCGTACGCCGGTGCCGCGCAGCCAGAAGCCGGCGTCACGGCCGAGGACCGGCCCGGGGGTGCCGTCGCGCAGCTCCAGCTGCACCCGGCCGCGCGTGACCACGCCGTACGCGTGACGCCACTGGGCCGCGACCACCGGAACTCGCGCGCCGCCGGGCAGCGCGAGCGTCCGCGCGGGCACTACGGCGTACGGTCGGCCGGCAGGCGCTCCGGCAGCCCGAGCCGCGGGAACTGGTCGGCGTGGAACGTGACGATCTCGGTGATGGCCCCGCCGGTGATGCGCAGGGCGTCGACTGTGAGCGGCAGGTACGCGCCGTCGCTGTCCTGCCAGAGGTAGAACGCGACGGCGGGCTGCCGGTTCACGGCGGTGGGCACTGCTCGCAGGCTGCCCAGGCTCTCGAAACCGTCTGCGATCCAGTCGTTCACCACGGCGTCGCGGCCGATCTGGAGGCCCGGGGTGGGCGGCATCGAGCAGCGCACGTCGTCGCGCAGCATGGCGGCGAGACCGTCGACGTCCTTGGCGATGCTGGCGTCGGTGAAGCGGCGTACCAGCTCGCGGGTCCGCGTGTCCGTCTCGTCGCCGGTCCAGTCCTGCCGTTGCGCGGGCAGGTGTTCCCGCATGCCCGCGCGGGCGCGCTGCAAGGCGCTGTTCACCGAGTTGACCGAGTCCCCAAGGAGTTCCGCGACGTCCTTCGCGGGCCAGCCGAGCACGTCCCGCAGGATCAGCACTGCGCGTGGGCGCGGCGCCAGGTGCTGCACCGCGACCAGGTACGCCAGCTCGATCGTCTCTCGCGCCACCGCTACGGCTTCCGGCTCGTCCGCGTCGGCGGCGGGCAGCTCGTCGAGCAGCCGGTCCGGGTACGGCTGGAGCCACCGCACCTCGCCGCCGGTCGCGGGCTCGGGCCGGCACTTGGCGAGCAGGTCCAGGCAGGCGTTGGTGGCGATCCGGTACAGCCAGGCCCGGAACGTCGACCGTCCCGCGAACGTGTCCCGCCGCCGCCACGCCCGCAGGAACGTCTCCTGGACGGTGTCCTCGGCGTCCTCGAACGACCCGAGCATCCGGTAGCAGTGCACGTGCAGCTCCCGCCGGTGCCGCTGCGCCAGCCCGGTGAACGCCGGTTCGTCGACCTCAGCCAGATCGCTCACGCCCAGCTCCTGCAGCTGCGTGTCCCTACCCATGACGTCATCCCTCCGCGTCGTCGTGTCCCTTCGCAGGTGTGACGGGCACGGGCGCGGAAACTCATCACCGCGACGTCAGCTCGTGCGCGGGGCGTACATGATGACGGCGACGCCGACCAGGCAGATGGCCGCTCCGACGAGGTCGTAGCGGTCGGGCCGGAACTTGTCGACCACCATGCCCCAGGCGAGCGACCCGGCGACGAAGACGCCGCCGTAGGCGGCGAGGATGCGGCCGAAGTTCGCGTCCGGCTGGAACGTGGCCACGAACCCGTAGGCGCCGAGCGCGATCACCCCGGCGGCGATCCAGAGCAGCCCGCGGTTCTCCCGCCAGCCCTGCCACACCAGCCAGGCGCCGCCGATCTCGGCGAGGGCGGCGAGCAGGAACAGCAGGATGGAACGCACGACCGTCATGCGTCAGACCGTAGCCGGGCCTCGGTCCGGACCGGTGAAGGGCAGGGGACAGTGCGGGCTTTCGGCGCAGGTGACCAGGTCGTCGCAGCCGGCCGAGACGGCGGCCCGGAGCGTGTCGCGGACGGCGGTGAGGTCCGCGAGCCGTCGCTCCACCTCGGCGAGCTTGTCGCGGGCCCGGGTCCGCAGGCCGGCGTCGTGCCGTCCGGCCGTCAGCAGGTCGGCGACCTCGGCGAGCGTGAAGCCGAGACGTTGCGCGGCCTTCACCACCCGCAGCAGGGTGACCGTCTCGGCCGGGTAGAGGCGATGCCCGCCCGGCGACCGCCGGGGCGCGGGCAGCAGCCCGCGCCGTTCGTAGTAGCGCAGCGTCTGCACGTTGACCCCGGCCGCGTCGGCGAGCCGGCCGCTGCGCAGCTCCGGCTCGCCCATCACCGGCCCCGCGCGGTCGTGGCCCGCAGGGCCAGGGCATCGAGTACGGCGACACGGGTCGCCGGAACGCGGATGTCGAGCGTCAGCGTGTCGCCGTCCGGGCGGGTGAGATCGAAGGTGAAGAAGGAGCAGCAGGCGGACTCGCGGGCGATCAGGTCCCGGGCGAGCGCTTCGGCGCGGCCGTCGAGGTGCAGCCGCAGATGCCCGGCGGCCGGCCGGTCGGCGCCGCGCAGCGCGTCGTGGAACAGCCCGTCGAACTCGGCCAGCCGCAGCGGCCGTTCGGTGGTCGGCAGCGTGCAGGTGTCGGGCACCCAGGAATCGTCGGTCACCTCTCGACGGTAAGCCCGTACCGGGGTACCGGATGCAACCGCCGGTTCATTCCTTCCTGAATACAGCAGACGCTGTACAGTCACGGCATGCGGACGCTGCACCACTCCCAGGCGCTGTCCCGTTTCGGTCAAGCGCTGTCCGACCCACTGCGCGCCCGGCTGCTGCTGGCCCTGCGCGAGGGGCCCGGCTACCCGGCCGAGCTGGCCGAGGCGCTCGGCACCAGCCGGCAGAACCTGTCCAACCACCTGGCCTGCCTGCGCGGCTGCGGCCTGGTCGTGGCCGTGCCGGAGGGTCGCCGCACCCGGTACGAGCTGGCCGACGCCCGCCTCGCCCACGCGCTCGGCGACCTGGTCGGCGTCGTGCTCGCGGTCGACCCGGCCGCCTGCCCGGACGCCGCCGACGGATGCTGCTGATGAGCCTGCCGCTGATCCCCGTCACGCCCGCAGGCCCGGCGCCGGACCGCCGCGCGCTGCTCACCCGCCGGGTACGCCTGCTGGTCGCCGCGACGATCACCTACAACGTGATCGAGGCGGTGGTGGCGATCGGTGCCGGCACCGTCGCGTCCTCGACCGCCCTGATCGGTTTCGGTCTGGATTCGGTCATCGAGGTGGCCTCCGCGGCGGCGGTGGCGTGGCAGTTCGCCGGTCCGGATCCGCAGGCCCGGGAGCGGGTCACGCTGCGCGTCATCGCGGTGTCGTTCTTCGCGCTCGCCGCGTACGTCTCAGTCGAGGCGGTACGGGCGCTACTCGGCGGCGCCGAGGCCGCGCACTCACCGGTCGGGCTGGTGCTCGCCGGGCTCTCGGTGATCGTGATGCCGGTGCTGTCGGCAGCGCAGCGGCGCGCCGGGCGTGAACTGGGCTCCCGGTCGGCGGTGGCCGACTCCAAGCAGACGTTGCTGTGCACGTACCTCTCGGTGGTCCTGCTCGTCGGGCTGGCCCTCAACGGCCTGTTCGGATGGTCCTGGGCCGACCCGGTCGCCGCCCTGGTGATCGCCGTGGTCGCGGTCCGCGAGGGCCGCGACGCCTGGCGCGGCGACACCTGCTGCGCCACCTGCGGCCCGGGCGGCGGGCGCGACGCGCGGGCCTGATCACCGGCCGCGACCTGCGGCGACGTCGGGAATACGGCTGTGCTCGACGGCCCGGCGGGCTACCGTCACCGGAGTACGGGCCGGCGTGGGTCAGGCGCGCCGCGTCCACGCCCGCGCCGTCGGAGTTGACGTGGCGGAAACGCCCGCAGACGAGCATGGGTACGACGAAAGGGGCGGACATGACCGACGAGGTGACGTCGCAGGTCCCGCCGGAACCGGCTCCCGTGCTGACCACCACGCCCGCCGGAACCGGACCGGTCGGACCGCCGAGCAGCCTGGACCTGTGGGCGCGCGCCCAGGTGCTGCACCGCTGCTTCGGCGACGACGACGGCGAGCCCCACATCATGCGCGGCCTGGACTGACCGCGCTGGTCAGCGCACCGTCACGCCGGCCCCCGCCAGCACCTCCCACCACGACGCGAGGTCGGGAACAGGCTCGGCGCGGGCCGTGTACTCATCCAACCGCCGCCGCTGCTCCGCGCTCGGCGCCGGTGAGACGGTGGCGCCCACGCCGACCAGGGCGTACCGGTGGCCGCCGACGGTGAGCAGCATCGTGCCGACGATCGTCCCCCGGGCCTCGACCTGCCCGGCGGGCGCGGCGAACACCTCCGCGCCGCGCCGGTCGCGGGCGCGCAGCCGGCCCTCGTCGAGCGTCAGCAGCACCGGTACGCACCGCATGCCGTTCCAGAGGCTGCGTCGCCAGTAGACGATTCCCGCGTACGACCGGTCCACGCGCCGACCGTATCGTTCCCGCGCACCGGTGAACGTTTCCCGGCGGCGGTGCGTGAGAGCCGGTGAGCATCACCGGCGGCCGCCGGGGGTACTGCTGCGGGACACGGGAACGAACAGCCGGGAGGTTACGGTGGGGGACAGGGCGGGACGTCAGGGGCGCGGGCCGATCGCCGGACTGGTGGTGGCCGCGCTGGTGGCGGCCGGCTGCATGGCCGGTGGCTACGACCAGGGCGAGCCGCAGCAGCCCGCACCCCCGCGCAGCGCGCAGCCCGAGTCGCAGACCACCCGCGCGGACGGCACGACGAGCGTGGCCGAGTTCAAGCAGGACATCCAGGACGCGGTCCGGCTGGCCGAACGCTACTGGGCGGAGCAGTTCCGCGCCTCCGGTGAGCGGTTCAGGCCGATCCGGCGGGTGGTGGCCTACAGCCGCGAGGGCGAGGTGGCCTGCGCCGGGCAAGGGCTGCCGCGCAACAACGCGGTCTACTGCTCGGCCGGCGACTTCATCGCCTACGACGTGAACTGGTCGGTGGCGGCGTTCCGGCAGATCGGCGACGCGTTCCTGTTCTACCTGCTCGGCCACGAGTACGCCCACGGCATGCAGGTGCGCCTGGGCATCCGCTACAACTTCACCATCCAGCAGGAGTTGCAGGCCGACTGCATGGCCGGGGCGTACCTCGGTGACAGCGTGCGGTCCGGGGCGCTGGAACTGGAGGACGGCGACCTGGAGGAGTTCCGGGAAGGGCTGCTGGCGGTCGGCGACGACCCGGACCAGCCGTGGTTCGCCGAGGGTTCGCACGGCACCGCCGAGCAGCGCAGCGAGTCGTTCTTCCGGGGGTACGAGAAGTCGCTCGGCGCCTGCGGCCTCGGCTGATGCCGCGGGTCACCCCGATCGGGGACGGTGACGGGCGCACCGGACGCGGCTGGCAGGATCGGCGGGGTACGCGTACCGAAGGAGGCCCCCGCTGAGCAGCAAGCACCCCGCCGCCGTGCTCTTCGACATGGACGGCACCCTGGTCGACAGCGAGAAACTGTGGGACGTCGCGCTGCAGGAACTGGCCGCCGTGTACGGCGGTGTCCTGTCCGAGGACGCCCGCCGCGCGATCGTCGGCACCGGGATGGCCGACGCGATGCGGATCGTGCACGACGACCTGGGCCAGCCGGAGCGGGACGTGCAGGAAAGCGCCGACTGGATCAGCGCCCGGATCCTGGACCTGTTCCGCACCGGGCTGCGGTGGCGTCCGGGCGCGCTGGCGCTGCTGCGGGCGGTACGGGACGCCGGCATCCCCACCGCGCTGGTCACCTCCAGCGGCCGGTCCCTGGTCGAGGTGGCCCTGGACACGCTGGGGCGGGACAGCTTCGACGCGGTGGTCTGCGGCGACGAGGTGGACTCGGCGAAGCCGCACCCGGAGCCGTACCTGACCGCCGCGCGTCTGCTGGGCGTGCCGGTCGAGCGGTGCGTGGCGATCGAGGACTCACCGACGGGGGTGGCCAGCGCGCTCGCCGCCGGGGCTGCGGTGCTGGCCGTACCGGCCGAGGTGCCGCTGGCGCCCGCCGACGGCGTACACCAGGTGGAGAGCCTGCTCGCGGCGGACCTGGAGCTGCTCGCGGCCCTGCTCAACCGTTAAGAAGGGCCCCTTCTTATGCGCGAGGCGTTAAGAAGGGGCCCTTCCTTTCACGTCAGTCGTGGGCGATGGCGCCCAGGACGTTGATCCGCGCGGCCCGGATCGCCGGCAGCACGGCGGCGACCACGCCGATGATCGCGGCCAGGATCAGGAACGTCACCATCTGACCCCACGGCAGGACCAGGTCGGTGATGCCCTCGTCCTTGAGCGCCTCGACCACCGCCGCGCCGAGACCCGTGCCGACCACCACGCCGAGCAGTGCGCCGAAGATGGAGATCACCACCGCCTCGACCGTGATCATGCGCATGGTCTGGGCGCGGCGCAGGCCGATCGCCCGCAGCAGGCCCAGCTCCCGGGTCCGTTCCAGCACCGACAGCGCGAGCGTGTTGATGATGCCCAGCACCGCGATCACGATGGCCAGCGCCAGCAGGATCTGGATCATCTGGAGCAGGGAGTCCAGCTGGCCGGTCTGCTGCTCGATGAACGCGGCCCGGTCGGCCACCGACACCTCGGGGCTGTCCGCCAGCAACCGCTCGACCTGCGGCTGCACCGCGTCCACCGACGTGCCGGGGGCGAGCTGGAGGAAGCCCTGGATCGGCTGCGGGATGGCGAAGTCCGCGGCGGCCTGCGGCGGCAGCGTCACCGGGTTGGTCAGCTGCGAGCTCTCGTAGATGCCGCTGACCGTGTAGGTGCGGGCGTCGCCGCGGGACAGCTGCACCGGCACCGTCGAACCGACGCTGAGGTTGCGTGCCTTCGCGGTGTCCGAGCTGACCAGCATCTGGTCCGGCGCCAGCTTGCTGATGTCACCGGCGGTGGCCTTCGCCCCGAAGATCTGCTGGAGCGCGGCCACGTTGCTCGACACGGCCACCCAGGTCCGCTCGCCGCCGACCACTGCCATGTCGCCGTACTCGCCGTCGACCATCTGGACGCCCGGGATCGCGGCGGCCTTCTCCAGGACCGCCGGGTCGAAGCTCGCCGGGCGCGGCCCGGACGACGCCCCGGAGATCACCAGTTCCGCCTTGATGGTGTCCTCGGCCAGCGCGCCGATGCTGCCCTTTGCCGAGTCCAGGATCACCGTCACGCCGGTGACCAGGGCGATGCCCACCATCAGCGCGGCGGCGGTGATCGCGGTGCGGCGCGGGTTGCGGCCCGAGTTGAGCCGGCCCAGCTTGCCCGGCACCGACCAGGAGAAGATCGCGCCGAGCAGCGAGACCACCGGCCGGCTGATGATCGGCGTCAGCAGCGCCACGCCGATGAACGCGAACAGCACGCCGCCGAGGATGGTCGCCAGGGTGCTGTCGCCGGCGTGCCCGCCGAGACCGAGGAACAGCAGCACCGCGCCGATGCCGGTCACCACCGCGCCACCGATGGTGACCTTGGTGAGCGGCCGGTCCGGCGTGGCGACGTCCTGCATCGCGGCGATCGGCGGGATGCGCGAGGCGCGTACCGCCGGCAGCAGCGCGGCGATCACCGTGATCAGCATGCCGACCGCGAACGCGCCGATCACCGCCGAGGCCGGCACACCCAGCCCGGCCAGGGTGAGACCCCCGGCGAGCTGACCGAACAGGTACGCCAGCAGCGCGCCGACGCCGATGCCGGCGGCGAGCCCCAGCACCGAGGCGATCAGGCCGACCGCGAGCGCCTCCAGCACCACCGAGCCGATGACCTGCTTGCCGCTGGCCCCGATCGCGCGCATCAGGGCCAGCTCACGGGTGCGCTGGGCCACGATGATCGAGAACGTGTTGAGGATCAGGAACGTGCCGACCAGCAGCGCCACCGCGGCGAACCCGAGGAGGATCTTGTTGAAGAACGACAGCCCCTCCTTGAGGCCGGCCGAGGCGTCGGCGGCGAGCTGCTCGCCGGTCTTGACCTGGTAGTCGGCGCCCAGCGTGCGGGCCAGCTCGTCGCGCAGCGCGGCCGGCGTGGTGCCGTCGGCGGCCTGGACGCTGACGTTGCTGAACACGTCCGGCTTGCCCAGCATCAGCTGCTGCGCCACCGGGGTGGTGAAGTAGACCTCGTTGGCGCCACCGATCGAGTCCCGGCCGCCGCTGTATCCGAACACGCCGACGAGCGTGAACTCCTTCTTCGGGGCGAGCGTCAGCACGCCGACCCGGTCGCCGACCTTGACCTTGCCCGCCTCGGCCAGCGCGGTGTTGATCACGATCTCGTCGTCGGCCTGCGGCGCGCGGCCCTCGCGGATCTCCACCAGGTCGCTCTCACCGAGCCAGTTCTGGCCCAGCTGCGGCGGACCGAACGAGGTGACCACCTTGCCGTTGCTGCCGATCATGCGGGCGCCGTCGGCGGCGACCACGCCCTCGGCGTCGGCGACGCCGGGCACCGCCTTGATCCGGTCGAGCACCGACGCCGGCATCGGGGTGCTCAGCGGCATGCCCTCCGTAGTGGAGACGTCGATCTTCGGCTTCGCCTCGACGCTGACGTCGACCTCGGCGTACGCGTCGGCGAAGACCGCGTCGAAGGACCGCCCGAGCGTGTCGGTGAGCACGAACGCGCCGGAGACGAACATGACGCCGAGCACCACCGCCAGGCCGGACAGCAGCAGGCGCAGCTTGCGCGCCAGCAGGCTCTTGAGCGTTGCCCGCAGCATCAGTTGCCCACCTCGACCGGGGCGTCCAGCTTCTTCATCGTGTCCAGCACCGTCTCGGCGGTCGGCTCGATCAGCTCCGAGACGATCTGCCCGTCGGCGAGGAAGACCACCCGGTCGGCGTACGCGGCGGCGGTCGGGTCGTGCGTGACCATGACGATGGTCTGGCCGTGCTCGCGGACCGAGTTGCGCAGGAACTTGAGCACCTCGGCGCCGGAGCGGGAGTCCAGGTTGCCGGTCGGCTCGTCCGCGAAGATCACCTCGGGGCGGGCGACGAGCGCCCGGGCGCACGCCACGCGCTGCTGCTGGCCGCCGGAGAGCTGAGCCGGGCGGTGCCCGAGCCGCTCCCGCAGCCCGACCGTGTCGATCACCGTGTCGTACCAGGCCGGGTCGGGCTTGCGCCCGGCGATCGACAGCGGCAGCAGGATGTTCTCCTGCGCGGTGAGCGTGGGCAGCAGGTTGAACTGCTGGAAGATGAAGCCCACCTTGTCCCGGCGCAGCTTCGTCAGACCCGCGTCGTTGAGACCGGTCACCGTCGTGTCGCCGATCATCACGGTGCCCTTGGTCACCGTGTCCAGACCGGCGAGGCAGTGCATGAGTGTGGACTTGCCGGAGCCGGACGGCCCCATGATCGCGGTGAACCGGCCGCGTTCGAACTCGGCGGTCACCCCCCGCAGCGCGACGACCTGCGCCTCACCGCTGCCGTACACCTTCCACACGTCGTTCGCCCGGGCCGCGGCCTGCTCTCGGCCTACCGTCGCGGTCACGTCATCTACCTCTTCCGTATGTCGTTCTCATGCCGCACCGCCCCCGCTGGCCGGTGCGGCGGAATCCATCCTCGGGGTCGCGAGCCCGAAAGCCCTCCGACCTGGGGTGGAATCCGCGCCGATCTTCCGGTGAGGGTCGACCCCCATCCGGGCTCAGGGTGACCCCTGACCGGCAGGCGACGCCGACGTCAGGGCCTGACCCCGCGTGATGGTCAACACATCAGCCCCGCCGCTGGTCACGGTAGGCGACCCGCGCCACCTCAGCCGCCGGGACGGACCAGGCCCGTCTCGTACGCGAGCACGACCGCCTGGACCCGGTCGCGCAACCGTAGCTTCGTCAGCACATGACCGACATGGGTTTTCACAGTGGTCTCGCTGACCGACAGCAACCGGGCGATCTCCGCGTTGGACAGTCCACGCGCCATGTGGGTGAGCACCTCGCGCTCCCGGTCGGTCAGCGGCTCCAGCGCCCGCGCCGGCGCGGCGGCCGGGTCCGGCAGCACCTGGGCGAAGCGGTCGAGCAGCCGGCGCAGGATGCGTGGGGACATCACCGCGCCCCCGGCGGCCACAGTGCGGATCGCGGCGACGAGGTCCTCGGCCGGCACGTCCTTGGTGAGGAAGCCGCCCGCCCCGGCCCGCAGCGACCCGACGACGTGTTCGTCCTGCTCGAACGTGGTGAGCACGAGCACGCGGACCGGCAGCCGGGCCGACACGATCGCCCGGGTGGCGGCCACTCCGTCCAGGCGCGGCATCCGGATGTCCATCAGCACCACGTCGGGCAGCAGCCGCCGGGACAGCTCCACCGCCTCCACGCCGTCGCCGGCCTCACCCACCACGTTGAGGTCGTCCTCCGCGCCGAGCACCATCCGGAATCCGGTACGCAGCAGCGGCTGGTCGTCGGCGAGCAGAATCCGCACCGGCCGGGAGACGGCGCCCTCGGTCATGCATCCCCCTCGTCGTCCGGTCGGCGGTCCGGCCGGAGCCCGCCGGCACGCGCCCGCGATCCATCCAGCGCGAACCGGGCCGCGGTAACCACCGTAGAGGGCGCCGGCCGCCCGGTCGCCGATCAGGCCGCTCTGATCCCGCGGGTTGGCCGGGCTCTGCGCGCCGGCCCGCGCGGGATCGCGGGGCGCTCTGTGCGCCCGGCCCTCACGGGATCGTGGGCGGTCTGCGCGCACGGTCCGCGCGGGATCGCGCACGGCCCTCACGGGATCGTGGGCGGTCTGCGCGCACGGCCCGCGCGGGATCGCGCACGGCCCTCACGGGATCGCGAGCGGTCTGCGCGCACGGCCCGCACGGAATCGCAGGGCCCACGGTGACCTGGCGCCGCATTCGTCCCAGACACCCGATTCCGCCCCGCGGTGACCTGACACCGGAATCGCCCAGATCGGGGAGCGCCGCGCGCCGGCTCGGCGAGCCCGTCCCGGCCGGTGGTGCACGCCCCGCACGCATGATCGACCCCACTTCGCCGAGGTGGCTGCATCCCACCCCTATCGACCCCGCCACCTCCCCGAGGTGGCGTCACGCCCCCGTCGACCCCGCCACCTCGGCGAGGTGCTGCGTGCCCGGTCACCACCGATGGTGATCCACACCTGCTCGGGGAGGTTGCGGCATCATGCACCCGTCGACCCCGCCACCTCCCCGATGTGGCTGCGTCTCATCCCCGTTGACCCCGCCACCTCCCCGATGTGGCGGCGTCTCATCCCCGTTGACCCCGCCACCTCCCCGATGTGGCTGCGTCTCATCCCCGTTGACCCCGCCACCTCCCCGATGTGGCTGCGTCTCATCCCCGTCGACCCCGCCACCTCCCCGATGTGGCTGCGTCCCACCCCCGTTGACCCCGCCACCTCCCCGTTATGGCTGCGTCACGCCCCCGTCGACCCGCCACCTCCCTGACCTGGGTGCATCCCGCCCGTCAACCTCGCCACTTCGGTGAAGTGGTCCGGGTGCCCGGTCGCCACCGGTGGTGATCCACACCTGGTCGGGGAGGTTGCGGCATCACGCACCGCTCGATCCCGCCACCTCCCCGAAGTGGCGCGCATGCCCCCAGGCGGCGGAAAGTGGGCGGTCGCGCCCGCTCAAACCGGTGTACGCGGTAACGGTCCTGCCCGCGATGGCGGCTGTGGTGTCCACGTGGCCGCCCGCCTCCATGCAGACACGGATCGCGGCCGGACAGTCGTGCGGCAGCGTGGCGGCGACCCAGCCGCAGGAGCCCTGCCCGTCGAACGCGGACGCGGCAGCCACCGGCCACGGCGTGCCGGTACGGATCAGCCGCAGCACCGTCACCGCGCCCGGCCCGTACCCCCGGGTGTGGGCCGCAGCGCTGCGCGAACGCCAACGCCAGCCGGTCCCGGTCGATCCGTCCCCCGCCGGCCAGTCCGGCCACCACCGAACAGGCCATCTCGGTGTCGTCGGTCCACTCCCACGGCGCTCTGCGCGCCGGGCCCGCATCGGGCTCGGACGCGCTCCCCGCGCCCGAGCCGCGCGCGGGATCGCGGGCGCTCCGCGCGCCGGTCCGCACGGGATCGCGGGCGCTCTTGTGTGCGGTTACGGTCCGAACGGGTGGATTGACGGCGGGTACGACTGGGCATCACCGGCGTGCGCGGGATCGCCCGTCGATCCGGGCACCCTCCGGCCAGGCGTCAGCCCGGGCACCCTCCGGCGGGAGCGGAGGTCACTCGTCGGCGCCGGGCGCCACCGGGCGGGAGCGGGCGTCCACGAGCGGGTCGGGCGCGGCGGCGGCCACCGGGAACGGCGGCGGCGTCCCGCCGTAGCTCGGGCACAGCGCCTGGTGGTTGCACCAGTCGCACAGGCGGCTCGGCCGGGGACGGAAGTCCTGCCGGGCGGTGGCCTGCTCGATCGCCCGCCACAGCGCCACCACGGTGCGCTCGAAACGCACCAGCTCGTCGGCGTCCGGCGCGTAGTCGCAGACCTCGGCGTCCTTGAGGTAGAGCAGGCGCAGCACGCGCGGCACCACGCCCCGGGTGCGCCACAGCACCAGGGCGTAGAACTTGAGCTGGAACAGCGCGCGCGCCTCGAACGCCTCGCGCGGCGCCCCGCCGGTCTTGTAGTCGACCACCCGCAGCGCGCCGTCCGGCGCGACGTCGAGCCGGTCGAGGTAGCCCCGGATGAGAAGTTCGTCGTCCACCACCGCGGAGATCAGCGCCTCGCGCTCGGCCGGCTCCAGCCGGCGCGGGTCCTCCACCGCGAAGTAGCCGTCCAGCAGCGCCGTCGCCGACCGGAGGAACTCCTGCGGCCCGACGGCGTCGCCGTCGGCGAACAGCGTCGCCAGCTCCGGCTCCTCGGTGACCAGCCGGTCCCACTGCGGGGCGACCAGGTCACCCGCCGACTCCGGGGTGCGCGCCGCGGCCGGCAGGTCGAACAGCCGCTCCAGCACGGCGTGCACGAGGGTGCCCCGGGCCTGCTCGACGGTCGGCCGCTCGGGCAGCCGGTCGATGCTGCGGAACCGGTAGAGCAACGGGCAGGTCTTGAAATCTGCCGCCCGCGACGGCGACAACGAGGCCCGCACGGTGACCGGCGCCGGTGCCGCCGTCTGGTCGCCGTGACTGTCGATCATCGGTTCCGCCGTCATGACCGGAAGGTTAGGGCACGCGTGTGACAGGGCCGGCGTCGCCGCACCGAAGCATGATCGGGATCGCCGCGCCCTGGGTCGTCCCCGGCTGCGGGGCTCGCTGGAGCTCAGCTCACGTAGCATCGGGCCGGTGCAGCAGCGGAGCCGAGGACCCCGCCGGCCGGGGCTCAGCCTCGGCCGGGTCCTCGGGGTGCCGCTGCGCGTCGACGCCTCGATGCTGCTGCTCACCGTCGTGGTCACGGTGCTGTACGCGGCGCTGGCCCGCCGCCAGCTCGACCTCGGCCCGCTCGGCGGCTACCTGGTCGGCCTCGGCTTCGTGATCTCCCTGCTCGGCTCCGTGCTGCTGCACGAGCTGGGCCACGCGCTGACCGCCCGCCGGTACGGCATCGGTGTGCGGGGGATCACGCTGGAACTGCTCGGCGGCTACACCGAGATGGACCGCGACGCCCCCAGCCCTCGGGTCGAGCTGCTGATCTCCCTGGCCGGTCCGGCCGTCTCCGCAGTGCTCGGCGCCGGCGCGGTCGCCGCCACCCTCGCCCTGCCCGCCGGCACGCTCGGCCACCAGCTCGCCTTCCAGCTCGCGGTCAGCAACGTGGTGGTGGCGATCTTCAACAGCCTGCCCGGCCTGCCGCTGGACGGCGGCCGGGCGCTGCGCGCCGCCGTGTGGGCGCTCACCCGCGACCGGCACCGCGGCACCGAGGTGGCCGGCTGGGTGGGCCGGGCCGTCGCGCTGGGCACGCTGGCGCTGGTCGTGGTGCTCACCATGCGCCGGGCGCTGGCCCCGCTGGCCCTGCCGCTGCTGCTGCTCGTCGCGCTGACGCTGTGGCGCGGCGCCGGCCAGTCGATCCGGATGGCGCGCATCGGCCGCCGGCTGCACCTGGTCGACCTGGCCCGGCTGGCCCGCGCGGTGCTGCCGGTGCCCGCCGGCACGCCGCTGGCCGAGGCCCAGCGCCGCCGCGACGAGGCGGGCACCCCCGAGGCGGCGCTCGGCGTGGTCGACTCGGCCGGCCGTACGGTCGCCCTGGTCGACCCGGCCCGCGTCGCCGCCGTACCCCCGGAACGGAGGCCGTGGGTCGCGGTGGACGAGGTGGCCCGCGACCTGTCCGCCGTGCCGGCCCTGCCGCTCGGGGCGGACGGCGAGCGGGTGCTGGAGACCGTGCGCACCCACCCGGGCGCGCAGTACGTCGTGACGGCAGGCGAAGATGTGGTCGGCGTGCTGCACATCGCGGATCTCGCCCAGCTCCTGGAACCCGAACGGAAGACGAACACGTGACCGCAGAGATCTCCACCGTCCCGGCGTTGCCCCCGGTCCACCGCGGGCCGTTCCGGCCGGGCGACCGGGTCCAGCTGACCGACCCGAAGGGCCGGATGCACACCGTGACGCTGGAGCCGGGCAAGGAGTTCCACACCCATCGCGGGATCCTCAAGCACGACACCCTGATCGGCCTGCCCGACGGCAGCGTGGTCACCACCGCCGGCGGCGGCACCGCGTTCCTGGCGCTGCGGCCGCTGCTGTCGGACTACGTGCTGTCCATGCCGCGCGGCGCCCAGGTGATCTACCCGAAGGACTCGGCGCAGATCGTCGCCATGGGCGACGTCTTCCCCGGCGCCAAGGTGCTGGAGGCCGGCGCCGGATCCGGCGCGCTGTCCTGCTCGCTGCTGCGGGCCGTCGGCACCGAGGGTGAGCTGCACTCGTTCGAGCTGCGCGACGACTTCGCCCAGATCGCCCGCCGCAACGTCGAGGCGTTCTTCAACGGCCCGCACCCGGCCTGGAACCTGCACGTCGGCGACGTCGCCGACTGCGCCGAGACCGGATTCGACCGGATCATCCTCGACATGCTCACCCCGTGGGAGATGCTCGACATGGTCGAGCGGGCACTCGTGCCCGGCGGCGTGCTGATCGGCTACGTGGCCACCACCCCGCAGCTCTCCGAGCTGGTCGAGGCGCTGCGCGAGCGCGGCGGCTGGACCGAGCCGCGCGCCTGGGAGTCGCTCGTGCGCGACTGGCACGCCGAGGGGCTCGCCGTCCGACCGGACCACCGGATGATCGCCCACACCGCGTTCCTGGTCTCCGCGCGCAAGCTCGCCCCCGGGGTCACCGCGCCGCCGCGGCGGCGCAAGCCCAGCAAGGGCGCCGAGGCGTACGCGCAGCGCCGCGACGCCCTGCGCGCCGCCGCCGCGGCCCGCGCGGCGGAGGAGCCGGAGCAGCCCTGACCCCCGCCGCGCGCCCGCGCGCGCACGGGCGGATCATGTG
This sequence comes from Micromonospora sp. CNZ297, assembly GCF_007827625.1. Classification (NCBI taxonomy): domain Bacteria; kingdom Bacillati; phylum Actinomycetota; class Actinomycetes; order Micromonosporales; family Micromonosporaceae; genus Micromonospora; species Micromonospora sp. CNZ297. Next base: position 68,370 of record NZ_VISU01000012.1, read on the forward strand.
TGCCGGTGGGGACGACACCTGAGCGGGTGGAGACGGTGGCATGAGCGAGCGGATCGGGGCGCGCGTCGGGCGGCGCGCCCGTGCCGGTGACCGGAACCGACGGCGGCGCCGCGGCGCGGGTCGGCGGGAGGCGGCGTGAGCAACCCCGGCTACGGCAACAACGACCTGCCCGCCGTCTTCCCGGACTGGTCGCCCTACACCGACCTGGAGTCGGCCGCCCGGGCGTACCTGCGCGACCCGGACATCGCCCTGGAGGCGCTCGACGGCGTGCTGCGCGGCGCCTCAGTGCTCGGCTTCACGCTGGAACGCTTCGTCAACGAGGTCAACGGCGTGTGGCAGGAGGTCGTCGTCTGCGACGGCAGCCGGCTGGTGCTCTGGCACGGCGAGGACGTGCCGCCGGGGGAGGGGCCGCCCGGCGCGATGACCTCGTCGCTGCGGGTGGTGCCGCTGTCCACCGTCACCGAGGTCGGCTGCCGGCGGCGGCTCATGCGCGCCGACAACGGCACCGTACGGGTCGACAGCATCGACGTGTACCTGCTGCTCAGCTCACTGGACGAGGCACCGCCCAGCGACGAGGCGATCGGCGCGCCCCGGCACGACGCGCTGCGATTCGGCAAGACCCTCGACGACGGCGGGGCCGGGCAGATCGCCCGGCTGGAGGAGTTCGCCCGGCTGGTCGCCTCGGTCGTCGGCCGGCCCCTGCTCTGAGGCGGACGCACGACGGGCCGGGGACCACACGTCCCCGGCCCGTCGTGTCCGTCTCCGCCTCAGTCCTCGGCCTCCGGGCCGGCCACCTCGACGCCGTCGCTGCCGCGCACCACGTGGATGCACTCGCCCGGGCACTCCTTCGCGGAGTCGATCACCTCGAGGCGCAGGTGCTCCGGCACGTCCACCCGGGCGCCGGGGGCCTGCCGCAGCTCGCCGTCGGGGCCCTTGACGTACGCCAGGCCGTCGACGTCGAACTCGAAGACCTCCGGCGCGTACTGCACGCAGAGCCCGTCACCGGTGCAGAGATCCTGATCCACCCAGACCTGCAACTGGTCGGTCGCGACGTCGGTCACGAAGCACCCCCCATGTTCTCCCGTCCCACGCTCCGACGGTACCCGAACGCCCGTACCCGCCCCGCGACCAGCCCTTCGCGATCAAGCTTCGGTGACGAGCGCGTTGCTGTGGACCGAATCGGGCTCATAGCGGCTAGTGTTAGGTCAGAACGTTCAAGCCCCCCGGGGAGGTGGGACGTGGCACGCAGCGACGACGCGGACTCGCGCGCCGCACGGTGGGAAAAGGAAGCCCACGATCTCTCCACGCAGGTCGCGTTCCTGCAAGAGGAACTCGCTCTGGTGCGGCGCAAGTTGACCGAAAGCCCTCGACACGTCCGGCAGCTCGAAGAGCGGCTGGCGGCCACCCAGGCACAGTTGGCGCGGCTGACCGAGAACAACGAGCGGCTCGTGAGCACCCTCAAGGAGGCTCGCGCGCAGATCGTGACGCTCAAGGAGGAGATCGACCGGCTCGCCCAGCCGCCGAGTGGCTACGGCGTCTTCCTGGCCAAGCACGACGACGGCACGGTGGACGTGTTCACCGGCGGGCGCAAGCTCCGGGTGGCCGTCTCGCCCTCGCTGGAGGTCGACGAGCTGCGCCGGGGCCAGGAGGTCCTGCTCAACGACGCGCTCAACATCGTCGACGCGTTCGGCTACGAGCGGGTCGGCGAGGTGGTGATGCTCAAGGAGATCCTGGCGGGCCCCGAGGGCGCTCCGGGTGACCGGGCACTCGTGGTCTCGCACTCCGACGAGGAGCGCATCGTGCACCTCGCCGAGACCCTGATCGGCAGCGCGATCCGGGCCGGCGACTCGCTCATGATCGAGCCCCGCTCGGCGTACGCGTACGAGCGGATCCCGAAGAGCGAGGTCGAGGAGCTGGTCCTGGAGGAGGTGCCCGACGTCGACTACGAGGACATCGGTGGCCTCCAGGCGCAGATCGAGCAGATCCGCGACGCGGTGGAACTGCCCTTCCTGCACTCCGACCTGTTCCGCGAGCATCAGCTCCGGCCGCCGAAGGGCATCCTGCTCTACGGCCCGCCCGGCTGCGGCAAGACGCTCATCGCCAAGGCGGTGGCGAACTCGCTGGCCAAGAAGATCGCCGAGCGGGAGGGCAAGGATCGGCACACCAGCTTCTTCCTCAACATCAAGGGCCCCGAGCTGCTCAACAAGTACGTCGGCGAGACCGAGCGGCACATCCGGCTGATCTTCCAGCGGGCACGGGAGAAGGCCGGTGAGGGCACTCCGGTGATCGTGTTCTTCGACGAGATGGACTCGGTGTTCCGCACCCGCGGCTCCGGCGTCTCGTCCGACGTGGAGAACACCATCGTCCCGCAGCTGCTCAGCGAGATCGACGGCGTCGAGGGCCTGGAGAACGTCATCGTCATCGGCGCCTCCAACCGGGAAGACATGATCGACCCGGCGATCCTGCGGCCCGGCCGGCTCGACGTGAAGATCAAGATCGAGCGGCCGGACGCCGAGGCGGCGAAGGACATCTTCTCCAAGTACATCCTCGCCGGCCTGCCGCTGCACGCCGACGACCTGGCCGAACACGGCGGCGACGCCCAGGCCACGGTCGCGGCGATGATCGACGCGGTGGTCCTGCGGATGTACTCCGAGACCGAGGAGAACCGGTTCCTCGAGGTCACGTACGCCAACGGTGACAAGGAAGTCCTCTACTTCAAGGACTTCAACTCCGGCGCGATGATCCAGAACATCGTCGACCGGGGCAAGAAGATGGCCATCAAGGAGTTCCTCACCTCCGGCCGCAAGGGTCTGCGCCTGCAGCACCTGCTCGACGCCTGCGTCGACGAGTTCCGCGAGAACGAGGACCTGCCCAACACCACCAACCCCGACGACTGGGCCCGCATCTCCGGCAAGAAGGGCGAGCGGATCGTCTACATCCGCACGCTCGTCTCCGGTGGCAAGGGCGCCGAGGCCGGACGGTCCATCGAGACCGCCAGCAACACCGGCCAGTACCTGTAGTCCGACCCCCTCGACGAAGGCCCGTGGCGTACGCGCCACGGGCCTTCGCGCGTACCCGGGGAAGCCGCCACACCGGACCCGGCGCTGCCGCCACGCCCCCTCGGCGCGTCACGCCGACTACGCTCGACGTGACGGGGACCGGGACGGCGAGCGGAGCGGGCAGGTCGATGAGCGTTAGACGGATCATGGGCACCGAGGTCGAGTACGGCATCTCCGTGCCCGGTCAGGCCGGAGCCAACCCGATGGTCACCTCCTCCCAGGTGGTCAACGCCTACGGGGCGCGGCCGGAACTCAACCGGGGCGGCCGGGCCCGCTGGGACTACGAGGAGGAGTCGCCACTGCGCGACGCCCGGGGGTTCACCTACTCCGGTGCCGCGTACGACCCGGCCGAGGCGCTCGCCGACGAGGATCTCGGGCTCGCCAACGTCATACTCACCAACGGCGCCCGCCTCTACGTCGACCACGCGCACCCGGAGTACTCCACACCCGAGGTCACAAACCCCCTCGACGTGGTGCGGTGGGACAAGGCGGGGGAGCGGGTGATGGCCGAGGCGTCCCGCCGCGCCGCGACCATCCCGGGCACCCACCCGATCCACCTGTACAAGAACAACACCGACAACAAGGGCGCCAGCTACGGCGCGCACGAGAACTACCTGATGCGCCGGCAGACGCCGTTCGCCGACATCGTGGCGTACCTGACGCCGTTCTTCGTCACCCGGCAGATCGTCTGCGGCGCCGGGCGGGTCGGCATCGGCCAGGACGGCGGCCAGAGCGGTTTCCAGATCTCCCAGCGGGCCGACTTCTTCGAGGTCGAGGTGGGACTGGAGACGACGCTCAAGCGGCCCATCATCAACACCCGCGACGAGCCGCACGCCGACGCCGACAAGTACCGCCGGCTGCACGTCATCATCGGCGACGCCAACCTCTCCGAGATCTCCACGTTCCTCAAGGTCGGCACCACCTCGCTGATCCTCGCCATGATCGAGGAGAAGGCGCTCGGCGCGGACCTGGGCATCGCCGACCCGGTGGCCGAGCTGCGCGCGGTCAGCCACGACCCGTCGCTCAAGCACCTGATGCGGATGCGCGACGGCCGCAGGCTCACCGCGTTGGACGTGCAGTGGGCGTACCTGGAGCGGGTGAGCTCCTTCGTGGACGACCGCTACGGCAAGGACGTGGACGCGCAGACGGCCGACGTGCTGCGCCGCTGGGAGAGCGTGCTGGACCGGCTCGGCCGGGACGCGTTCGAGTGCGCCGACGAGCTGGACTGGGTGGCCAAGCTGCGGCTGCTGGAGGGCTACCGGGAGCGGGAGAAGCTCGCCTGGGGCTCGCACAAGCTGCAACTGGTCGACCTCCAGTACTCCGACGTGCGGCCGGAGAAGGGCCTCTATCACCGGCTGGTGCAGCGCGGCTCGATGAAGACGCTGCTCACCGACGAGCAGACGCGCACCGCGATGACCGAGCCGCCGGAGGACACCCGGGCCTACTTCCGGGGCCGCTGCCTGGACCGGTACGCCTCCGAGGTGGTCGCCGCGAGCTGGGACTCGGTCATCTTCGACGTGGGCCGGGAGTCGCTGGTCCGGGTGCCGATGATGGAGCCCGAGCGGGGCACCCGCGCGCACGTCGGCGAGCTGTTCGACCGCTGCGAGAGCGCGAAGGATCTGCTGGAGACGCTCACCGGCGGGTGACCCCGATGCCGGAAGGCCCGCCGGGTGCCGGAAACGGGCACGCGACGGGCCTTTCGTCGCTCCCGCGAGGTAAGTTGATCGCAGGCGATCGTGGAGGAGGCACCACCATGGCGACGCAAGAGGGTGGGCAGACCCAGTCCGGCAAGTCCCGCGAGGAGGTCGAGGAGGTCACCGCGGAGGCCAACCCCGAGGTGGCTGAGCGGCACGCCGAGATCACCGAGGACGTGGACGACCTGCTCGACGAGATCGACTCCGTCCTGGAGGAGAACGCCGAGGAGTTCGTCCGAGGATATGTACAAAAGGGCGGCCAGTGAGGCATATGTCCGTTTCACCCGTCAGGGCGAAGGGCAGGCCGTCGACCGCCGGCACCACGATGATCGCACCGAACGGGTGCGCGGGATAATCTGCTTCAACTGCAACGGTGGTCTTGGCCGGTCCCGGGACGCTCCCGTGGGGCCGGCCGGGGCGATCACGTACCTGAGAGGAACCACGTGGCAGCGGGTTTTGATCCATCCGGGCGTCTTCCAGATGTGTTCACCAACGCGGGGACGTCCTCCTTCACAGCGTTCCTGAGCAAGGTGGCCCCCGAGATGCTGCCCGGCCGTCGGCCGCTGCCGCCCGGCATGGCCGCCGACATGGCGCCGCACGCGACCACCATCGTGGCCATCTCGGCCGCCGGCGGTGTGGTCATGGCCGGCGACCGGCGCGCCACGATGGGCAACCTGATCGCCCAGCGCGACATCGAGAAGGTGCACCCGGCCGACGCGTACTCGCTCGTCGGCATCGCGGGCACCGCCGGCATCGGCATCGAGCTGATGCGACTGTTCCAGGTGGAGCTGGAGCACTACGAGAAGATCGAGGGCGCGATGCTCTCGCTCGACGGCAAGGCCAACCGGCTGGCGTCGATGATCCGCGGCAACCTGGGCGCGGCCATGCAGGGCCTCGCCGTGATCCCGCTGTTCGCCGGCTTCGACCTGGCCGCGAGCGACCCGCAGCGGGCCGGGCGGATCTTCAGCTTCGACGTGACCGGCGGCCCGTACGAGGAGACCGGTTACGACGCCATCGGCTCCGGTTCGCTGTTCGCCAAGTCCGCGCTGAAGAAGCGGTTCCGGGCCGGCCTGTCGGTCGAGGACGCGACGCGGCTGGCGGTCGAGGCGCTCTACGACGCGGCGGACGACGACACCGCCACCGGCGGCCCCGACCTGACCCGGCGGATCTACCCGGTCGTGATGACCGCGACCGCCGAGGGCACCCACCGGCTCACCGACGCCGAGACGGCGGCGATCGCGGAGAGCGTGGTGTCCGGCCGGATGGAGAACCCCGGCGGCTGAGGCCGCTCCCACCGTCCACCGAGTCAGCAGTCCCGCAGAAGGAGAACCGCCGCCGTGGCCATGCAGTTCTACGCCTCGCCCGAGCAGATCATGCGCGACCGCTCCGAGCTGGCCCGCAAGGGCATCGCCCGGGGCCGCAGCGCGGTGGTCCTGAGCTACGAGGGCGGGGTGCTCTTCGTCGCCGAGAACCTGTCCAGCACGCTGCACAAGGTCAGCGAGATCTACGACCGGATCGGCTTCGCCGCTGTCGGCCGGTACAACGAGTTCGAGAACCTGCGCCGCGCGGGCGTGCGGATGGCCGACCTCAACGGGCTCAGCTACGACCGCCGGGACGTGACCGGCCTGGCGCTCGCCAACGCGTACGCGCAGACGCTGGGCGCGATCTTCACGGAGCAGTCGAAGCCGTTCGAGGTGGAGATCTGTGTGGCCGAGGTGGGCGCCACCGCCGAGGACGACTCCCTCTACCGGGTGACCTACGACGGCTCGGTGAACGACGAGCCGGGCCGGATGGCGATGGGCGGTCAGGCCGAGGCGATCAGCGGGGTGCTGAAGAACGAGCACCGGCCGGAGATGTCGCTGTCGGAGGCGGTCCGCGCCGCCATGAAGGCGCTGAGCAGCGTCGGCGGCGAGGGCGGGGCGGCCCGCACGATCGCCGCGAACCAGCTGGAGGTGGCGGTCCTGGACCGGCGCCGGGTGGGGCGTACGTTCCGGCGGGTGACCGGCGCGGCGCTCACCGCGCTGCTGGAGGGCGACGCCGAGGCCGACACCGCGCCCGCGCCGGGCCGGGCGAAGACGCCGACCGTGCCGACGGAGGAGGCGAAGAAGCCGACCACGTCGGCGGGTTCGGCCGATCTGGAGGGCAACGCGGAGGACAAGCCCGCCGAGTGACGACCGTCGCGGACCCCGCCACCTCGCCGAGGTGGCGGGGTTTTTCGCGTACGGATGCCGCCACCTCGCCGATCTGCGCGGGGGAGATCGCAAGCGGCGAGCGTCGGCGCTGCCCATCGGAGGCTCCGGGCGGCTAATGTCTCATCATGGAGCGGCGAATCTTCGGCCTCGAAACCGAGTACGGCGTCACCTGCACCTATCGCGGGCAACGCCGACTGTCCCCCGACGAGGTCGCGCGGTACCTGTTCCGGCGGGTGGTGTCGTGGGGCCGGTCGAGCAACGTGTTCCTGCGCAACGGCGCCCGCCTCTATCTCGACGTCGGTTCGCACCCGGAGTACGCGACTCCGGAGTGCGACTCGGTGACCGACCTGGTGGCACACGACCGGGCCGGTGAGCGGATCCTGGAGGGCCTGCTCGTCGACGCGGAGAAGCGGCTGCACGACGAGGGCATCGCGGGCGAGATCTACCTGTTCAAGAACAACACCGACTCGGCCGGCAACTCGTACGGCTGCCACGAGAACTATCTGGTGTCCCGGCACGGCGAGTTCGGCCGGCTCGCCGACGTGCTCATCCCGTTCCTGGTCACCCGGCAGTTGATCTGCGGCGCGGGCAAGGTGCTGCAGACGCCGCGCGGCGCTGTCTACTGCCTGTCCCAGCGGGCCGAGCACATCTGGGAGGGTGTCTCGTCGGCGACCACCCGCAGCCGGCCGATCATCAACACCCGCGACGAGCCGCACGCGGACGCCGAGCGCTACCGCCGGCTGCACGTGATCGTCGGTGACTCGAACATGAACGAGGTCACCACGCTGCTGAAGGTCGGCACCGCCGACATCGTGCTGCGGATGATCGAGGCCGGCGTGGTGATGCGCGACCTGACGCTGGAGAACCCGATCCGGGCCATCCGCGAGGTGTCGCACGACATCACCGGCCGGCGCAAGGTGCGGCTGGCCTCCGGCAAGGAGGTCTCGGCGCTGGAGATCCAGCAGGAATACCTGGCCAAGGCGACGGAGTTCGTGGAGCGCCGGGGCGGCGACCAGACCGCGAAGCGGGTGGTCGACCTGTGGGGCCGGGTGCTGCGCGCGGTCGAGACCGGCGACCTGGACCCGGTGGCCCGCGAGATCGACTGGGTCACCAAGCTGAAGCTGATCGAGCGTTACCAGCGCAAGCACGACCTGCCGCTGTCGCACCCGCGGGTGGCGCAGATGGACCTGGCCTACCACGACCTGCGGCGCGGGCGCGGCCTGTACGGGCTGCTGGAGCGCCGTCGTGAGGTGGACCGGGTGGCCACCGACCCGGAGATCTTCGAGGCGAAGGAGACGCCGCCGCAGACGACCCGGGCGCGGCTGCGCGGCGAGTTCATCCGCCACGCCCAGGAGAAGCGGCGCGACTTCACCGTGGACTGGGTGCACCTGAAGCTGAACGACCAGGCGCAGCGCACGGTGCTGTGCAAGGACCCGTTCCGGGCCTACGACGAGCGGGTGGAGCGGCTGATCGCCAGCATGTGATCGTGCGGGCGGCCGGTGCCCGGCACCGGCCGCCCGTCCACAGGTACGCTGGCGTCGCGATGAACACTTCCGAATCCGCCGGTGGGTCCGGCCGCGAGACGTCCTCGGACCGTGACGGCACCGAGAAGCTCAACTGGATCGACCGCCGGCGGGAGAAGATCCGCGCCGAGATCGAGCGCAACAGGCGCGGCGACTACACGGTGCCGACCTGGGTGCTGGCGGCGGCGCTGGTGCTGATCGTGGGCGCCTGGCTCGGGCTGATCCTGTTCCTCGGCTGAGTTCCGGGCCGGTCAGTTGTACGGCATCCGGGGGAACCAGCCGAAGCCGAACAGCGCAGGCACCCGCACGTCCCAGTAGACGACTGTGAAGACGCCGAGCGCGACGAGCAGCGCTCCGGTGACCACGGCGGCGCGGCGGGGGTCGGCCATCCATGCGAGGAAGCGTCCCCGGCTGATCGCCACGGCGACCGCGAAGACGACTGTGACGAGCACGATGTTGCCCAGCGACTGGAGCGTGAACGCCAGCGCTCCGTAGAGCGGGTTGCCGGTGTCGACGGCCCAGTGGAACAGCTTGTTGAACATCGGGTAGGGCCGGCCGACGAGGAAACCGCCGACGAGCGCGCCGATCGTCACCACCCGGGCGACGGGCCGGTGCGCGAAGACGTCCGGCACCAGCTTGAGCGCGGCGAGTCCGAGGTAGGTCAGGGCGAGTCCGATGACGCCGAAGACGACCGACGACTGGATGAGGCGTACCGGGACGCCGCCGACCACGTCGGTGGACAGCTGGGGCAGCCGGTCGCCGGCCAGCACGCCGACGACGCCGTAGCTCGCCGAGACGGCGACCATGCCGAGGGTCAGCCAGCCGACCGGGCGCAGCAGGGCACGCAGCGCCTGCCGGGTGCCACCGGCCGGGTCGGCGCCGGAGACCTGGCTCATCGGCCCGACCGAGGCCGCGACGGCGATGTTGCAGGCGGTGAAGGTGCCGGCGAAGCCGGAGACGAAGGCGAAGAGCAATCCGGCGACGGTGCCGGTGATGGCGGTCTCCTTGGCGTCGTGGCCCAGCACGGTGTTCGCGACGTTGTCGCCGATGACCTTGTCGACCAGCTCGAACGACCACAGGACGGCCAGCAGCACGCCGGCTGCCGCGCTGACCAGGGCGAGTCGGAGCCGGTGCCGGGGGCGATGGGGGGAGATCCCGGCGTCGGGGGTCGCGTCCGGGAACTGTCGCAGTGCCATGAGGGGCCTCCTAAACGGCGGCCGCACGCGTCCCCCGGGCAGCCGGGAACGACGCCTGTCAGTGGGGAGTGGTGGGGCCGGAGTCGAGTACCCGGCAAGTATGGGGAGGCCGGGCAGGGCCCTGGTTCTTCCATCATGCTGACCTGTCTCCGGCGTCTTCTCCGGCGCCGGCGGTGACGGCACTCTGGACGGCGAGGCCGCCGGCACCGCCGGCACGGACAGGGAGCGTGACGTCATCGCACACATCGATCTCGGGCTGGACGAGAAGGCACATCCGGGCATCCGAGGGCCGCTGCGGTTCCGGCCGGAGACGGCGAAGCCGCTGGGCGAGCTGGCGGAGGTGCTGCTGCGCGCGCCGCATCCCACGCTGACGCCGGGCGAGCGGGAGCTGATCGCGGCGTACGTCTCCGGCCTCAACGACTGCGACTTCTGCTGTTCGTCGCACGCGGCTTTCGCCGCCGCGCAGCTGCCCGCCGGGATGCCGTTGGTCGACCAGGTGCGCGCGGACGTCGGCACGGCCCCGGTCGACGCCAGGCTGCGGGCACTGCTGCACATCGCCGCCGCGGTGCGCCGCAGCGGCCGGGAGGTCACCACCGAACTGGTCGAGGCGGCCCGCGCGGAGGGCGCCACCGACCTGGAGATCCACGACACGGTGCTGATCGCCGCCGCGTTCTGCATGTTCAACCGCTACGTCGACGGTCTGGGCACCTGGACGCCGCGGGATCCCGAGGCGTACGCGCGAGCCGCCGACCACCTCGTCGCGAACGGTTACCTGGCGATCTGACGGCGGCGCGGCTCAGCCGAGCAGGCGGGCCGCGTACCGGCCGGCGGCGGCGGCGGCCAGGAAGTAGGCGTGGTCGGCGTCCAGGCCCCGGCCCATCGTGGACAGGCCGACCGGGGTGGCCCGCAGCGCCGCGTCGAGGCCGTCGGCAGGCACCGTGACGATGCGGTGCCGGTCGGCCAGCGGTGTCAGCGCCGCGGCGACCTCCGCGGCCAGGCCGGGGGCGAGGCCGTCCGGCACGACCAGCTCCGCGGGGGCCAGCGCGACCCGGCCGTACGCGGTCAGGCTGTGGTGGGAGACGCCACGGTGCCGGGGGCGGGCGTCGGCGTCGGAGATGCGCAGCGAGCCGACCGGGCGCCCGCCCAGCGTGGCGACCGCGTTCACTGCTTCGCCGACCGCGACGCCGGAGAAGCCCCAGCGGGTGCCGGTGCCGAGGTTGCCCGGCCCCTGGGCGACGATCGTCAGGTCGGCGTCGAGCACGTGCCGGGCGGCGAGCAGGCCGCTGTGCAGTGTGCTCGCCTCCAGGTCACCGCCGAACGCCTGGCCCACGCTGACCGTGCCGGCGAGGTGCCCGGACAGCCCGGCCAGGGTGCGGGAGAACCAGGCCGGCAGCGCGCCACCGTCGGTCAGCACGTACGCCACCCGGGCGTCGGGCGCGTCGGCGTGTACACCGGCCAGGATCGCCGGCAGCGCGGAGTGCAGATCGGCGGTGACCACCGGCATGCCGTCGACCGAGTCCGCGGCGGCCAGCCGGTCGTGGTGCGGCGACGCCTCCTCGTCCACGCCGAGGAGGATCGGTTGCAGCGGCGTGTAGCGGGCCTTGACCAGGTGCCCGGCGTCGCGGCTGTCACCGGCCTGCGGCGGGTCCGGCGGCAGCCGGTCGGGCAGCGCCACGACCAGCGCGTAGCCGCCGGTGCCGAGGCCCATCAGCAGCGCGCCGGCGTTGAGCAGCACCCGGTCGCCGGGTTCGGGCTCGCCGACCAGGGCCGGGTAGGCCAGGGCGCGCATCCGGGCGCCGTCGGGCAGGTCGACGTCGAGTTCGACAGCGCCGGCCCACCGTCGCCGTACCGCCGTGACCGTGCCGGACCGCCATCGCACCATGCGGTGCACCGTATCGGCCGCCGCCGGGACGGCTCCCGGGCGGGTCAGGGGTTCCGGTCGTCGACCGGGCGGCCCGCCTCGTCCTGGGTGGTGCGGGCGGTCCGGCCGGCCGAACCGGACCGGGTGGGGTCGAGGAAGACGTACGCGATCTCCGGGAAGTGCCCGGTGAGCCGGCGTTCGGCCTCGTCGGCGGCGGCCTCGATGTCGGCGCCGGTGGCGTCGTCACGGAAGTCGACCTTGGCGGCGACGAGGATGTCGTCGGGACCGAGGAACATGGTCATCAGGGTGTCGACGTGGTCCACCGTCGGCACGTCCGTCAGCTCCCGCTCGATGCGCCGGTGCAGCCGGTCGGAGACGGAGCGGCCGACCAGCAGCGAGATGTTGCTGCGCGCCAGCACGACGGCGACCACCAGCAGCAGTACGCCGATGAGGATCGAGGCGACGCCGTCGTACAGTTCGTCGCCGGTCAGGTGCGACAGGGTGAGCCCGCCGGCGGCGATCAGCAGGCCGATCAGCGCGGCGCTGTCCTCCAGGAAGACGGCCTTGACGGTGGTGTCGGCGGTCAGGCGCAGATAGCGGCGCGGGGTGGTGCCCCAGCGGCGTGACTCGCCGCGCACCTGCCGGACCGCCCGGGCCAGCGACACCGACTCGATCGCGAAGGAGACCGCCAGCACCACGTACGCGACGAGGTATTCGCCGCTGTGCTCGTGCACCAGGATGGTGGTGACGCCGTGCGTGACGGCGAAGCCCGCACCGGCGACGAAGGTGAACAGCGCGGCGAGGAACGCCCAGACGTAGCTCTCCTTGCCGTACCCGAAGGGGTGCCGGGTGTCGGCGGGCCGCGCGCCGCGGCGCAGCGCCAGGTAGAGCAGCACCTCGGTGGTGGTGTCGGCGAGCGAGTGGGCGGCCTCGGAGAGCATCGCCGCGGAGCCCGAGATCAGGCCCGCGACCAGCTTGGCGACCGCGATGGCGAGGTTCGCCGCGCCGGCCACCACGACAGTGCCGACGCTCTCGGTCTTGACCTCCGGTTCCGCCATGCGATCCACCCTATGACCGGTCGATGCCCGCCGCCGGGTGGGAAGACCCCCGCGCCGCGCCGCGCGGGTGCCCGCGCCGGACGCGCGGGCTGCTAGCGTTTGGGCGTGTCCCGGACCCGTACCGAACGCCTGGTCAACCTGGTGATCTGCCTGCTGTCGACGCGACGCTTCCTGACCGCCGCGCAGATCGCCGCGACCGTGCCCGGCTACGAGCACGACCCGGACGACGCCAAGGACCACGAGGCGTTCCAGCGCAAGTTCGAGCGCGACAAGGCCGAGCTGCGTGAGCTGGGCGTGCCGCTGGAGACGGGCACGGCGAGCGTCTTCGACGCCGAGCCGGGCTACCGGATCGCGCCGCGCGCGTACGCGCTGCCCGACATCCCGCTCGAACCGGACGAGGCCGCGGCCGTGGGCATCGCCGCCCGGCTGTGGCAGCACGCCGGGCTGGCCGCCGCCGCGTCGTCGGGGCTGGCGAAGCTGCGCGCCGCCGGCATCGACGTCGACCCGCAGGCGACCCTGGGCCTGGAGCCGATGGTCACCGTCGACCCGGCGTTCGCGCCGCTCACCGCCGCCGCGCGGGACCGGCGCGAGGTCAGCTTCGACTACCGCGTGCCGGACCGGGACGCGCCCACCCGCCGCCGGGTGCAACCGTGGGGCGTGGTCTGCTGGCGCGGCCGGTGGTATGTCGTCGGCCACGACCTGGACCGGGCGGCGACCCGCTGTTTCCGGCTGTCGCGGGTGGTCGGCACGGTCCGGGCGACCGGCGAGCCGGGCGCCTACGAGCCGCCCGCCGGGGTCGACCTGATCAGCCATGTGGCCCGCTGGTCCGGGCCGGTGGAACGCACCGGCCGGGCCACGGTGCTGGCCACGCCGGGCCGTGCCGCCGGGCTGCGCCGCTGGGCCGTCGAGTGCCAGGCCGGCCCCGACGGCGACCGGCTGGTGCTGCCGTACGCCGACGCCGACTACCTGGCCGGCCAGATCGTCGGGTACGGCCCGGACGTCCGGGTCCTGGAGCCACCGGAGGTACGGGAGGCGGTCATCCAGCGGCTCAAGGAGGTCGCCGCCCGGCACGACGAGCTGGCAGTGACCGGAGGTGCCCGGTGACCCGCCCGGCGTCCCGCGCGGGCCGTGCCTCCGCCGACCGGCTGGCCCGGCTGCTCAACCTGGTGCCCTACCTGCTGGCCCGCCCCGGCATCGAGATCGCCGAGGCGGCGCACGACCTCGGAGTGACCGAGAAGCAGCTCCGGGAGGACCTGGAACTGCTCTGGGTGTGCGGGCTGCCCGGCTACGGCCCCGGCGACCTGATCGACATGGCGTTCGACGGCGACCGGGTCACCATCACCTACGACGCCGGGATCGACCGCCCGCTGCGGCTGACCCCGGACGAGGCCCTGGCCCTGGTGGTGGCGCTGCGGATGATCGCCGAGACGCCCGGCGTGGCCAACCGGGAGGCGGTCGAACGGGCGCTCGCCAAGATCGAGAATGCCGCCGGTGACCTGGCCGGCGCGCCGGTCGAGGTCCGCCTGCCCGGCGACAGCGCCCGGGTACGCGAGCTGCGCGCCGCCGTCGAGCGCGGCCGGGCGCTGCGGATCACCTACTACACCCCGGCGCGGGACGAGACCACCGAACGCACCATCGACCCGCTGCGGATGCTGATGGTCGGCGGCCGGGCGTACGTGGAGGCGTGGTGCCGCCGCGCCGAGGGGGTACGCCTGTTCCGGGCCGACCGGATCGACGCGGTGACCGAGCTGCCGGAGCAGGCGGTGGTGCCGCCGCAGGCCCGCCCGCACGATCTCAGCGACGGCGTGTTCCGCCCGTCGGCGGACCTGCCGCTGATCACGCTGCGGATCGGCCGGGGCGAGCGGTGGATCACCGAATATTATCCGTGCGAGCGGGTCGAGGCCGACGGCGAGCAGTGGCTGGTGTCGCTGCGCGTCACCGACCTCGGGTGGGCCCGGCGGTTCGTGCTCGGGCTGGGCCCGGAGGTGACTGTGGTGGCCCCGGCCGAGCTGGCCGAGCAGGTACGCGCCCAGGCCGTGGCCGCGCTCGACGCGTACGCCACCCCGGCCGGCAGCGCCGACCCGGCAGCCGTCGGCGGCACCCGATAGGCTGACCGCCGTGGTGACGTGGATCGTGCTCGGGGTCGTGGTGTTCGCGCTGGTCGTACTGGCCCTGGCGATCCGTCCGGTGGTGAGCCGCCTGCCGGGGCTGCGCCGTTCCGCGCTGGCGTTGCAGCGCCGGGCGGTCGAGGCCGAGTCGCTGCGGTCGGCCGCCGAGCAGTTGCAGGCGCGGGCCGAGTCGCTCCAGGAGCGGGCGGCGGTCGCGCAGGAGCGGATCATGTTGATCAAGGCCAAGCGCGGCGACTGATCGACGCCGATCGGCCCGGTGAGCGTCGGCTGCGCGTTCCCGGGCGGTTGCGCGCAGAAATGCGCGGACCTGGACGGTTGACGGGACACTTCGGGTTGGTCGAAACTTCACCGATCGGGCCCGCACGAGCAGGCCCGCGGGGGTGGCAAGCCGCTGCGACACACGTACGATGGGCGACGACCCACCCTCACCGACACAGAGCGACTGGAGCTTCCCATGGGTGCCCTCAAGCCGTGGCACATCGCCGTACTCGTGGTCGTGCTGATCCTGCTGTTCGGCGCGAAGCGGCTCCCCGACGCGGCCCGCTCGCTGGGCCGCTCGCTGCGGATCATCAAGGCCGAGACCAAGAGCCTGCACGACGACGACCGCGATCTCGCCGAGAAGGCCGACGCGCAGTCCGGCTACCAGCCGCTCCCGCCGCAGCAGGGGCACGTGCAGCAGCAGCCGTACGCCCAGGGCCAGCAGCAGTACGCCCAGCAGCAGCCGTACGCGCCGCAGCCGCAGCCGCAGCCGCAGCAGCCCGTGGCCCCGCCGGCCGACCCGGTGCAGCGCGTCCGCGAGAACTGATCCGAGAGGGCCTCAACCACCGTGGCCTTCGGGTTGAAGAAGCGCGGCCCGAGCAGCTTCGCGCGCGCGGCCGACGGCTCGATGACGCTCATCGAGCACATCCGTGAGCTGCGCAACCGGCTGTTCCGGGCGTCGCTGGCGATCCTGGTCGGCTTCGGCTTCGGCATCTGGCTGGCCGAGCCGGTCCGGGTGCTGCTGTCCAAGCCCTACTGCGACCTGCCGCAGTCGTTCGACGCGGCGACGGGCAAGTGCAAGTTCGTGCAGCTCGGCGTCGCCGACGTCTTCCTGCTGAACCTCAAGATCGGCCTCTGGGTGGGCCTGATCATCGCCGCGCCGATCTGGCTCTACCAGCTCTGGGCGTTCATCGCGCCCGGCCTGCACCGCCACGAGCGGCGGTACGCATACGTCTTCACCGCCCTGGCGGCCCCGCTGTTCGCGGCCGGCGCGGTGCTGGCGTTCTTCGTCACCACCAAGGGGCTCGAGTTCCTGCTCGACATCTCCGGCGACGACATCGCGACCAACCTCGAGGTGACCCGCTACATCTCGTTCGTCACGAACCTGATCCTGCTGTTCGGTGTGGCGTTCGAGTTCCCGCTGATCGTGCTGATGCTCAACTTCGTCGGCCTGGCCAGCGCCAAGCGGCTGCTGAGCTGGTGGCGGGTGGCGGTGTTCGTGTTCTTCGCGTTCTCCGCCGTGGTCACGCCGACACCCGACCCGTTCGGCATGACCGCGCTGGCGATCTGCCTCTGCGCGCTCTACTTCGCCGCGGTGGGGGTGGCGTTCCTCAACGACAAGCGGCGCGGTCGCGGGCGTGAGGTCTACGCCGGCATCGCCGACGACGAGGTGTCACCGCTTGACCTGTCGGACGAGCCGGTGCCCGCCGGCGGCCGGATCGAGGCGTCCGAGCCCATCGGCGCACCCGAGCCGATCGTCGCCCCGAAGCCGATCGAGCGCCGCTACGACGACATGACCTGACCGACCCCGCTCACCGCCGGACGCCGTCCCCGCCTCACGGGGACGGCGTCCGCGTCTTCCCAGCCGCCCACCGCCGCCCGCCGAGGACGCTGACGCCCTGTCCCGCGTCGATCATGGACTTGGCGCCCCTCGAACGCCCGATATGAGCGGCTTGACCGGGCCGCAGCTGCAAGATCAACGAGGCTGGGGTGGCGGGGCTGGGGCGACGGGGTCGGGGCGGTGGGTGGTCAGGGGATGTGGCGGGCTGCTTCGGGGTGGGGTGGGGGGACCGCGTCGGGGTGCAGGATCGCGGCTATCGTCTCGGCGCCGTCGACCAGGCGCGGGCCGGCGCGCACGATCAGCCCGTCCGCGTCCAGCGCCCACACCTGCGCGTCCGGGAAACGCCCGGCCACCGCGGCGGCCTGCTCGGCCGCGCCGTCGAGACGGAACCCGCACGGCGCCACCAGCACCACCTCCGGGCGGGCGGCCCGCAGGGCCTCCCAGGTGGTAGGCGTGGACCGGGCGCCGCGATGGGTGGCCACCGGTTCGCCACCCGCGACGTCGACGAGGTCCGGGATCCAGTGCCCGGCGCCGAACGGCGGGTCCACCCATTCGACAACCGCGACCCGTGGCCGGGGCCGGCCCGCCACCGCCGCGCCGACCGCCGCGAGCCGGGCGCGCAGGCCGTCGACCAGCGCCTCCGCGCGGTCCGGCACCCGGGCCGCCGCGCCCACCGCGCGGATCGACTCCAGCACGTCGTCCAGCGTGTACGGGTCGAGCGACAGCACGTCGGCCCGGCATCCCAGGTGGTCCACGGCGTCGGCGACCCGGCCGGACGGCAGCGCGCAGACGCGGCACAGGTCCTGGGTGAGGATCAGGTCCGGGTCCAGCCCGGCCAGCGCGCCGGCGTGCAGCGTGTAGAGGTCTGCACCGGCCGCGACCTGCGCCCGGACGTACGCGTCGATGTCGCCGGGACTCATACCCCGGGTGTCCCGGCCGCCGACGACCACTGTGGTGCCCGACCGGTGGCGGGCGGGCACCTCGCACTCGAAGGTGACGCCGACCAGGTCGTCGCCGAGGCCGAGCGCGTACGCGATCTCGGTGGCGGAGGGGAGCAGGGAGACCAGCCGCATGCCCGCCATCATGCCGGTCGCGCGGACCGCCCCGGTGCGCGGGCAGATCGGATCGCCCTCGGGCCTTGCCGGGACGCCGTACCCGCTTAGACTCTGCTGACTCCGCCGAGCCCCCCGGGCGGTGTGCCGGGGTGCGTCGGCGCCCCCGTTCCGGTCAGCCCGTCTGACCTGCGCTCCGGAGAGCCCGATGAAGAGCCGTACCGCCGCCGTCCTGACCGTCCTCTGCGCGGCCACCGCGCTCACCGCCTGCGGTGACGACGAGCCCGCGCCGAAAGGCCAGCAGGTGCCGGTGACAGCCACCGACACCAGCTGCGAGGTCACCACCACGCTGTTCACCCCGGGCACCGTCACCTTCACCGTCACCAACCGGGGCCGGCAGGCCACCGGGGTCTACGTCTACGGCCGGGAGGGCGACGCCTTCACCAAGGTGATCGCCGAGGTCGCGGACGTGCCGGCGGGCCGTACCGGTGACCTGCGCGCCTCGCTGCAGACCGGCACGTACGAGGTGGCCTGCAAGCCGGGCCGGCAGGGCGACGGCGTCCGGACCAAGATCACCGTCTCCGACGACGGCAACCTCGCCAGCGCCGCCGCCGAGGTGGCCTACGACCGCTCGGTGACGATCGAGCTGACCGACGACGCGATGACCGGCGTGGACGCCCTGATCGCCGAGCCCGGCGAGAAGATCGCGTTCAAGGTGACGAACAAGACCGCCGGGGCCCGGACGCTGTACGTGCTCAACCCCGAGGGCAAGCGGGTCGCCGAGATGAAGGCCGGGGCCAACGGCACCGCCGAGACGGTGGTGACGCTGGGCGCGGCGGGGGACTGGTCGCTGAAGGTCAAGGGCGACGGCGTGCCGTCGGTGAGCAAGCCGCTGGTGGTCCGCTGAGGCACAGGGACGTCGATCCGAAGTCGGTCGATCCGGGTGCATCCACCGGGGACGGTCCGGGCGAAGCAATGGTCGTGACGACAGTCACGGACCTGGTCGCTTCGACGAAAGGCTCCCCGATGAACATCGCTCGTCTCGCCGCCCGGCTGGCCGTGGGCGCCACCGCGGCGGCGGTGGCCACCACCGCCGTCGCCGTGCCCGCCCAGGCCGGTGCCAAGCAGCCGGGTACGCGGTCGCTGGCCGCCGTGCTCACCGCCGACAAGAGCGGCTTCGACCGCAACTCGCGGGACTTCGACGTCCTCACGAAGGCGGTCCTGACGGTGCTGCAGGCCAAGCCGGACTCGCCGGTGAAGGTGCTCACCGACGGCACCGTCGCGCTGACCGCGTTCGTGCCGAACGACTACGCGTTCCGCGAGCTGGTGCGGGACATCACCGCCGCGAAGAAGCTGCCCGGTGAGAAGGCCGCGTTCGAGGCGGTCGCCGGCCTGGGCGTGGACACCGTGGAGGACGTCCTGCTCTACCACGTCGTGCCCGGCGCGACGATCGACCGGAAGGCGGCGCTGAAGGCCGACGGCGCGGACCTGACCACCGCGCTCGGCGCCACCGTCGAGGTGGACGTGAAGCGCTGCTGGTACGGCCGTGAGGTGCGCCTGGTCGACGCCGACACCAGCGACCGCAACGCCAAGGTGGTGCGGTACGACATCAACAAGGGCAACAAGCAGATCGCGCACGCGGTGGACCGGGTGCTGCGCCCGATCGACCTCCCCTGAACCACCCCCGCCACGGCGCCCGGCACCCCCTGCCGGGCGCCGTCGGCGTGTGCCGCCCGCCCGCCGTGTGACCTGGCTCTGGTGGGCGGCGCGAGCCGTGCCGTACGGTGCTCGCCGTGACCGCGCACGATCATGTCCCGTCCGGCCCCGTCGCCGTGCTCGCCAACCCGACCGCGGGCCGGGGGCGGCACCGCGGTCTGCTGCCCGGGATCCTGGAGCGCCTCGCCGGAGCCGGCCGCCCGGTCGAGCTGCTGCGCGCGCGTACCCCCGAGGAGGCGGAGGCGGCGTGCCACGCCGCGGTCGCCGGCGGCGCCGGGGCGCTCGTCGCGGTGGGCGGCGACGGCACTGTGCACCGGGCGATGCAGGCGGTCGCCGGCACGGCCGTGGCGTTCGGGCCGGTCCCGGCGGGCACCGGCAACGACTTCGCGGTGGAGACCGGCTTCCCGGCCGACCCGACGGCCGCCGTCGAGGTGATCACCGCGGCGCTCGCCGCCGGCCACACCCGCCCGGTCGACCTGGCGCGGCTGTCCCGGCCCGGCGAGGCGGACCGCTGGTTCGGCGCGGTGCTCGCGGCCGGCTTCGACGCGATCGTCAACGAACGCGCCAACCGGATGCGCTGGCCGCGCGGCCCGCGCCGGTACGACCTGGCGATCGTGGTGGAGCTGGCCCGGCTGCGGCCACGTCGCTACCGGCTGGTCCTCGACGGGGAGGCGCAGGAGGTCGACGCGGTGCTCGTCGCGGTGGGGAACACGGCCAGCTACGGCGGCGGCATGCGGATCTGCCCGGACGCCGACCCGCACGACGGCCTGCTGGACGTGGTGGTCGGCGGCCGGTTCGACAGGCGCACGCTGATGCGGGTCAAGCCGCAGATCTACCAGGGCACCCACGTCACGCACCCGCTGGCGCGCGTCTACCGGGCGCGGACGGTGGAGCTGTCCGCCGACGGCATCACCACGTACGCCGACGGGGAACGCTCCTTCGACCTGCCGGTGACCGTCACCGCGGTGCCGGCGGCGCTGCGGCTGCTGCGCTGACCACCGCCGGGTCCGCCTCGGACGGCACGCCGGGAACGGCCGGCGGCGCGGGAGAAGGCGGCGGCGCGGCGGCGCGGACCGCGCCGGCGCTCGCGGCGACCACGAGCGCGATGGCGAGCACCTCGACCGGGCGCAGCGCCTGGCCGAGGACCAGCCAGCCGGCCACGGCGGCGATCGCCGGACCGAGACTCATCATCACCGCGAACGTCGCGGTCGGCAGCCGCCGCAGCGCGGCCAGCTCCAGGCTGTACGGCAGCACCGAGGCGAGCAGCGCCAGCCCGGTACCGAGTCCCAGCACCACCGGGTCGGCGAGGCGACCGCCGCCGTCGGCCAGCCCGAACGGCAGCGTGAGCAGCGCCGCGACGGTCAGAGCGAGGGCCAGCCCGTCGGCGCCGGGGAACCGCGCGCCGATCCGCGCCGAGCAGACGATGTACGCGGCCCACATGGCGCCCGCCGTCAGCGCCAGCGCGGCGCCGGCCGGGTCGAGCCGGTCGAACCCGCCCTGCCCGAGCAGGACCACCCCGGCCAGCGCCAGCGCGGCCCAGCACCAGGCGGCCATCCGGCGCGCGGCGATCACGGACAGCGCCAGCGGGCCGAGCACCTCAAGCGTGACGGCCGGGCCGAGCGGGATCCGCTCGATCGCCTGGTAGAAGATCGAGTTCATGCCGGCCAGGGCCAGCCCGAACGCCAGCACCGCCGCCCAGTCGCGTCGCCCGTACCCGCGTACCCGGGGGCGGCAGACCACGAGCATCAGCAGCGCGCCGATGGTCAGCCGCAACGTCACCGCCCCGGCCACCCCGGCACGCGGGAACAGCAGCGCGGCGAGCGCGGAGCCGAACTGCACCGACAGCGCCCCGCCGAGTACCAGCGCGACCCCGCCGAGCCGTCCCGGCGCACGCGGCGGCAAGGGGTGGGCACCGGTCATGCCCCTGACGGTATCCGGTGCGCCGCGGCGGGTTCGCGCCGCTGGGCAGGTGAACGCTCAGCCGGCCCCGGCCAGGTCCAGCACCGCGCCGAGTCCGTTCGGGCGGCCCGCGTCGGCGCAGGGCAGCACCAGCACCCCGCACCCGGCCGCCACCGCGCCCGCGTCGGCCGGGGTGTCGCCCACCATGAGCGTGCGCTCCGGGTCCACGCCGAGCATCCCGCAGGCGCGCAGGAAGATGCCCGGGTCCGGCTTGCAGCGCCCCACCTCGTACGACAGCGCGTACGCGTCGACGAGCGCGTCGAGGTCCCAGGCGGCGAACAGCGGCCGCAGGTCGAAACCGATGTTGCTGACCACCGCCACCTTCACTCCGGCGGAGCGCAGGGCACCCAGCACCGGAGCGGTGTCCGGGTACGGCACCCAGCCCTCGGGCACCAGCACCCGCTCGTAGAGCGCGTCGGCGAACCCGTCGATGCCGGTGTCCACGGTCTCGGCCAGCCCGGTGTACGCGCCCCGGTGCGCGTGCGGGTAGAGATCCCGGTCGGCCCACAGCTCGGCCAGCCGGGGCGGCACCCGTGCCGGCAGCGGGCCACCGGCACGCCCGGCGGTGAGCAGCCGGTCGGCCAGCGACGTGGCCCGGATGCGGTCCAGCTCGGCGCCGCAGGCGGCCGCGGCGGCGAGCACCCAGGCCAGCGGCTCCTCCACCTGGGCGAGGGTGCCGTGGAAGTCGAAGAGCACCGCCTCCACGGGCCGGCGGGACGGGCCCGGGCGGACGGCGTCGTCGGCGCCGCTCGAGACGTGGGGCAGTTCGGTACGGTCCGGCACGTCGTGCACCCTACCGACCGCTCCGACCGTCCTGCCGGATGGCCTTGACCGGTACTCCTCGGCGGCACCGATTAATCTTGGATCCATGTCGAGCCCCGCCGAGCGGTACGCCGCGGCGCGCCGCCGGGCCGCGCAGGCCTCCGCCTTCCCGGCCCTGGACGAATTCTCGCTGGATCTCGGGTTCGATCTCGACGACTTCCAGCGCGAGGCGTGCGAGGCGCTGGAGCGGGGCAGCGGCGTGCTGGTCTGCGCTCCCACCGGCGCCGGCAAGACCGTGGTGGGTGAGTTCGCGGTGCACCTGGCGCTGCGCGGCCGGCCCGGCGGCGACGCGCCCGCGACCCGGCGCAAGTGCTTCTACACCACGCCGATCAAGGCGCTGTCCAACCAGAAGTACCACGACCTGGTGGACCGCTACGGCGCCGAGCACGTCGGCCTGCTCACCGGCGACAACGCGATCAACGGCGACGCGCCGGTGGTGGTGATGACCACCGAGGTGCTGCGCAACATGCTCTACGCCGGCTCGGCGACGCTGGAGGGCCTGGCGTACGTGGTGATGGACGAGGTCCACTACCTGGCCGACCGGTTCCGCGGCGGGGTCTGGGAAGAGGTGATCATCCACCTGCCCGAGTCGGTCACGCTCGTGTCGCTGTCGGCCACCGTCTCCAACGCCGAGGAGTTCGCGGACTGGCTGGTCACCGTACGCGGAGAGACCGCCGTGGTGGTCTCCGAGCACCGGCCGGTGCCGCTGTGGCAGCACATGCTCGTCGGCAAGCGGATGTTCGACCTGTTCCACGACGCCGACGCGGCCCGCAAGCACGACGTGCACCCCGAGCTGCTGCGCTACACCCGCGACACGATGCGCCGTCTGGAGCTGGGCGAGGGCCGCAGCGCCGGCCCCGGGGGCGGGCGGCGCGGCCCTCGCTGGCGGGGCCCGATGCGCCCGGACATCGTCGACCGGCTCGACCGGGAGGGGCTGCTCCCGGCCATCCTGTTCATCTTCAGCCGGGCCGGCTGCGACGCCGCCGTGCAGCAGTGCCTCGCCGCCGGGCTGCGCCTGACCTCCCCGGACGAACGCGCCGAGATCCGCCGGGTGGTCGAGTCGCGGGTCACCGCCATCCCCGGCGAGGACCTGTCGGTGCTCGGCTACTGGGAGTGGCTCGACGGCCTGGAGCGCGGCCTGGCCGCGCACCACGCCGGCATGCTCCCGGCGTTCAAGGAGGTCGTCGAGGAGCTGTTCGTCCGCGGGCTGGTCAAGGCCGTCTTCGCCACCGAGACGCTCGCGCTGGGCATCAACATGCCGGCCCGCTGCGTGGTGCTGGAGCGTCTGGTGAAGTTCAACGGAGAGGCCCACGTCGACCTCACCCCCGGCGAGTACACCCAGCTCACCGGCCGGGCCGGTCGCCGGGGCATCGACGTGGAGGGCCACGCGGTGGTCGTCTGGTCGCCGGAGACCGACCCCCGGCACGTCGCCGGGCTCGCCTCCACCCGCACCTACCCGCTGCGTTCCAGCTTCCGGCCGTCGTACAACATGGCCGTCAACCTGGTCGGCAGCGTCGGCGCGGCGCCGGCCCGGGAGCTCCTGGAGTCCTCGTTCGCGCAGTTCCAGGCCGACCGGTCGGTGGTCGGCCTGGCCCGGCAGGTGCAGCGCAACACCGAGACCATCGACGCGTACGGCGTGGAGGCCGCCTGCCACCACGGCGACTTCGACGAGTACTTCGCGCTGCGGGTGGCCATCGCCGACCGGGAACGGGCCATCGCCCGTCAGGGGCAGACCCAGCGCAAGGCGGCGGCCGTCGCCTCGCTGGAGCGGCTGCGGGTCGGTGACGTGATCCGGGTGCCGTCCGGGCGGCGGGCCGGCCTGGCGGTGGTGCTGGACCCGGCCACCGGCGGGTTCGGCGAGCCCCGGCCGCTGGTCCTCACCCAGGACCGCTGGGCCGGGCGGGTCACCCCCGGTGATTTCACCACCCCGGCCGAGGTGCTCACCCGCATCCGGGTGCCGAAGCACTTCAACCACCGCTCGCCCGCGGCCCGGCGGGATCTGGCCGCCGCGGTCAGCGGCACCGGCCTGGACCGGCACGGCGGCCGCCGGGGCGGCCGGTCCCGTCAGGCGGTGGGCGAGGACCACCGGCTCAGCCAGCTCCGCGTGGAGCTGCGCGCGCACCCGTGTCACGCCTGCCCGGACCGGGAGGAGCACGCCCGCTGGGCGGAGCGGCGGCGCCGGCTGGAACGCGACACCGAGGAGCTGCGTCAGCGGGTGTCCGGGCGGACCGGCTCGCTGGCCCGTACCTTCGACCGGATCGTCGCGTTGCTGACGGCGCGCGGCTACCTGGCCGCCGACGGCGAGGTCACCGACGCCGGGCGGATGCTGGCCCGGATCTGGACCGAGGCGGACCTGCTGGTGGCCGAGTGCCTGCGCCGCCGGGTGTGGGACGGCCTGTCCCCGGCCGAGCTGGCCGCCGCCGTGTCGGTGGTGGTCTTCGAGGCCCGGCGGGACGTCGACGAGCGGGCGTCGCTGCCGCGCGGCGCGGTGGCCGACGCGGTCGACGAGACGCTCAAGCTGTGGGGCGACATCGAGGCGGACGAGGCGGCGCGCGGCCTGGCCGTGACCCGGGAGCCGGATCTCGGCTTCGCCTGGCCGATCTACCGGTGGGCGCGCGGCGAGGCGCTGGCGAAGGTGCTGGCCAGCGGCCATCAGATCGATGGGGAGATGCCGGCGGGCGACTTCGTCCGCTGGGCGCGCCAGGTGGTCGACCTGCTCGGGCAGGTCGCCGACTCGGGTGGCGCCTCGGCCGAGCTGCGCGGCACCGCCCGGCAGGCCATCGCGGCGGTCAACCGGGGCGTGCTGGCCTACCACGCCTCCGCCTAACGGTCACTTTCGGTCATCGGTTTCCGGAAACCGACGCACCGCTGCGTCACGGCGCTGCCACCCCACGAATTGTCGGGGGGCCGATGTGCGCCCTGGTCAGGGCCTATCCCATCATTGCCCGGGGCGCCGTGGGTCGCGCTCGGCCGATGGTGAGGGAAGGGCGTCGTGGGCGAGATCAATCACTTTGAGTACGGGTGGATCACACCCGCGCTCAGCTACGCGTTGTCCGTGCTCGGCTCGGCGCTCGGGCTGGTCTGCGCCGGACGGATCCGGACCGCCACCAGTGCCGGTCAGCGCGCCTGGTGGGGCCTGCTCGCCGCGTGGGCGCTGGGCGGCACGGCCATCTGGGCCATGCACTTCATGGCGATGCTCGGCTTCGCCGTCGGCGGCACCCGGATCCGCTACGACGTGCCGCTGACGGCCGCCAGCACGGCGATCGCGGTGGCGTCGGTCGGCATCGGGCTGGCGATCGTGGGCACCGGCCGGCTCGCCGCGCCCCGGCTGCTCGCCGGCGGGTTCTTCACCGGCGCCGGGGTGGCCGCCATGCACTACACCGGCATGGCCGCCATGCGCCTGGACGGCTCACTCGGCTACGACCCGCTGCGGGTGACGCTGTCGGTGGTCATCGCGATCGTGGCCGCCACCGTGGCGCTCTGGCTGGCGATGACCGTCCGGCGCGCGCTCGCCATCGCCGCCTCGGCGCTGGTCATGGGCATCGCGGTCAACGGAATGCACTTCACCGGCATGAGCGCGCTGTCGGTGCACCTGCACGAGAGCCGCGGCCCGGCATCCGGCACCGAGGTGAGCGGTCTGCTGGTGCCGATCGTGCTGGCAGTGGTCTTCGGCGTGGTCGGGCTCGTCTACGCGCTGCTCGCCGCGCCGTCGGACGACGACCGGGCCGGGGCCGCGTACGTCAGCTCGCGGCTCGACGAGGCGCCGTACGCCGCCGCCGAGCCCGCGCCGGACCCGGTCGGCCTGCGCGCCCGCTCGACGCTGGCGCAGCCCGGCGCCCAGTTCCCGACCCGCCGGAGCACCGACCGCCCCTCGTGATCAACTGATCACGATCGGTCGCCCGCCAGCGCGTCGACCAGGCGGCGGCACGAGCCGGCCAGGTTCCAGCGCTGCGCGAGCTCCAGCAGCCGGTCCGGGTCGGCGGGAGACGTCGGCAGTGCCGGGTCCAGCTCGGGCAGCGGCACGTCGGTGGCGACCCGGACCACCTTCGGCGCCACGGCCAGGTAGTCGCGGGCGGCGTCGAGCTTGGCCCGCAGCCCCGGCGCGAAACCGGAACGGGGGTCGTCCAGCGCGGCCAGGATGCCGTCCAGCCCGCCGTAGCGGTCGATCAGCCGGGCGGCGGTCTTCTCGCCGACGCCGGCGACGCCGGGAAGCCCGTCGCTGGGGTCGCCGCGCAGCGCCGCGAAGTCGGCGTACCGGTCGGCCGGCACGCCGTAGCGGGTGCGGACCGCCGCGTCGTCGCAGTCGTCCAGCTTGGCCACGCCCCGGCCGACGTAGAGCAGGCGCACCGGGTGCGCGTCGTCGACGAGCTGGAACAGATCGCGGTCGCCGGAGACCACCTCGACCGGGCCCGGCTGGGTCACCGCGAGCGTGCCGAGCACGTCGTCGGCCTCGTAGCCGGTGGCCCCCACGGCCGGGATGCCGAGCGCGTCCAGCACCTCCAGGATCATCGGCACCTGCGGGGACAGCGTGTCCGGCACGACCTCGCCGCCCTCGGGCGCGACCCGGTGCGCCTTGTACGACGGCAGCAGCTCCACCCGCCACGCCGGCCGCCAGTCGTGGTCGAACGCGCAGATCATGCGGTCGGGCCGGCGGGTGCGCACGAGCTGGGCGAGCATGTCGAGGAAGCCGCGCACGGCGTTCACCGGCTGGCCGTCGCCGGTCTTCGCGGCGGACTCGGGGATGCCGAAGTAGGCGCGGAAGTAGAGGCTGGGGGAGTCGATCAGGAGGATCGGCTGTCGGTGTGCCACGCGGACAAGCCTTCCACAGCCCTGTGACGGGATGGGGGAGGCGACCGCCGGACCGGAAACCGGGCCGCGCGACGGGCGTCCGATGCGCAGACTGGCGGGGTGAGCTTCGTACCCGGCCTGATCCTGGCCCGCCGGTTCCACGACGAGGTGGTGGGTCCGCTGCTGGCGCGGCGGCTGCCCGGCCTGCCGTACTCCGCCGGGCTGCTCGACGGCGGCTCCGAGCTGCTCGGCCTCGACACGCCCCGTTCCACCGACCACGACTGGGGTCCGCGTACCCAGGTCTTCGTGGGGAACGCGCACGACGTCGCGCCGGTACGGGCGGTGCTGGACGCGGAGTTGCCGGCGCGGTTCCTCGGCTGGCCGACCCGGTACGCGGGCGGGCCGGAGGCGCGCCTCGGCACGGTCCGCGCCGACGGCGACCGGCACGGGGTGACGGTGGACGAACTCGGGGGATGGCTGCGGGAGCGGCTCGGCGCCGACCCGCGCACCGGACTGACGGCGGCGGACTGGCTGGCGACGCCGACGCAGCGGCTGGCCGAGCTGACCGGGGGAGCGGTGTTCCACGACGGGCTCGACGGCGCGCTCACCGGCGTCCGGGCCCGGCTCGCCTGGTATCCGGACGACGTGTGGCGGTACGTGCTCGCCTCCGGGTGGCAGCGGGTCGCGCAGGCCGAGCACCTGGCCGGCCGGTGCGCCGAGGTCGGCGACGACCTGGGCAGCCGGGTCGTGGTCGCCGGTCTGGCCCGGGATCTGATGCGCCTCGGCCTGCTGCTGCACCGCCGCTGGCCCCCGTACGCGAAATGGCTCGGCACGGTCTTCGCGACGCTGCCGGACGCGGCGCCGGTGGTGGACGGGCTCGCCGCCGCGCTTGGCCCGGGTGACTGGGCGGCCCGCGAGCCCGGCCTGGTCCGGGCGCTGGAGACGGTGGCCGGCTGGACCAACGACGCCGCGCCGGCGCCGCCGGTGGACCCGGCCGCCCGGCCGTTCCACGATCGGCCGTTCCTGGTGCTGCACGCCTGCCGGTTCGTCGAGACGCTGCGTGCCGCCATCACCGACCCGGAGCTGCGCGACCGCCCGCCGGTGGGCGCTGTGGACCAGTACGTGGACAGCGTGGACGTGCTCACCCACGCCGACCGCGCCCGCCGGCTGGCCGCCGCGGTTGTCGGCCCGCCGGTGGGCGCCTAGACTCCGATTCGAGTCGCATCGATCCGCGACTGTCTATCTCGTCTCCGAGGGTCCGGGCCGCCCGTCGCAGGCGCCTCGCCGGCGAGAACGCCGCGACACGCGGCGTTCCCACCACCGAGGAGAACAGCATGCTGTCCAAAAGGAGCGGACTCCGGCTGCTCGGCGCGGCGCTGGCCGCCGCCGGGCTCGCCGTCGGGGCGGCGCTCGCCGTCCCGGGGCCGGCCTCGGCCGCCGCGCTGACCGAGGTGACGAACTTCGGCGCCAACCCGAGCAACCTGCGCATGTACCTGTACGTCCCGGACACCGTCGCGGCCCGTCCCGGGCTGCTCGTAGTGAACCACTACTGCACCGGCAGCGGCCCGGCCATGTACTCCGGCACCCAGTTCGCGTCGCTCGCCGACCGGTACGGCTACATCGTGGTCTACCCGTCGGTGACCCGTAGCAGCAAGTGCTTCGACGTGTCCTCGCCGCAGGCGCTGCGCCGCGACGGCGGCAGCGACCCGGTGGGCATCAAGTCGATGGTGGACCACGTGCGGCAGCGCTACCCGGTCGACTCGCAGCGGATCTTCACCACCGGCACCTCGTCCGGCGCGATGATGACGAACGTGCTGCTCGGCGACTACCCGGACGTGTTCCGGGCCGGCGCCGCGTTCGCCGGTGTGCCGTTCGGCTGCTTCGCCACCACCAACGGCTCGGAGTGGAACAGCGAGTGCGCCAACGGCCAGGTGCTGAAGACCCCGCAGCAGTGGGGTGACCTGGTGCGCAACGCGTACCCGGGTTACACCGGCCCGCGTCCGCGGATGCAGATCTGGCACGGCACCAACGACGAGACGCTGCGCTACCCGAACTTCGGCGAGCAGATCGACCAGTGGACGAACGTGAACGGGCTGGGCCAGACGCCCGCGTACACGGACAGTCCGCAGGCCGGCTACACGCGTACCCGCTACGGCGGCACCGGCGGCACCGCGACCGTCGAGGCGATCAGCATGCAGGGCGTCTCGCACAACCTGCCGGTGGACGCGGCGCAGGCGATCCGTTTCTTCGGCCTGGACTCCACCACGCCGCCGCCGACCACCGCGCCGCCGACCACGCCCCCGCCCACCACGCCTCCGCCCACCACGGCGCCGCCGACCACGCCGCCGCCGTCGGGGGCCTGCCGGGTCGGGTACGTGGTGAACGCCTGGAACAACGGCCTGACCGCCGCGGTGACCATCACCAACACGTCCACCACGGCGATCAACGGCTGGAACCTCGCGTTCACGCTGCCGGGCGGTCAGACGATCACCGGAGGCTGGAACGCCACGTACAGCCCGTCCAGCGGAGCGGTGACGGCCCGCAACGTGTCCTACAACGCGTCGATCCCACCGGGCGGTTCGGTGGACATCGGCTTCCAGGCGACCCACACCGGCAACACCGGTAGGCCCGCCTCGTTCGCGCTCAACGGGAGCACCTGCACGACCGCCTGATCCGTCCCCGCTCGCACGGCGGGTGGCGGCGTCCCGGACACGGTGACGCCGCCACCCCGCCGGGCATGGGCGCCGCCCCGGCGGGTACCCGTGCCGGACGGACACCGGCGGGAACCGAAGGAGCGGATATGAAGGTCCGAAGCTCCCTGCGCGGGCTCAAGCGCAAGGCCGACTCGATAGTGGTCCGGCGCCGGGGCAGGCTGTTCGTCCTCAACAAGGCCGACCGGCGGCAGAAGGCCCGGCAGGGCTGAGCCCGTCGTCGCCGCGCGACCCGCTCAGGGAGTTCGAGACGCAGGTGTGGGACGCGACGTCGTGACGGCGGCGGCCGGCACGTCGCCCACCTCGGCGCGCCCGGTCAGGCGGGCGAGCGCGGAGGCGGCCAGCGGCCGGTAGATCCGTACCGAGTCGGCGAGCGCGGAGAAGTGCGAGCCCGAGTTGTCGCCGTGGTAGCGGGTGGCGATCTCCACCTGCTCGACCGGCAGCCCGGCGCGGACCAGCCGCAGCAGCACCGTCATCTCGTACTCGAAGCGGTCACCGGGGATCGTGGTGAGCCAGCCGAGCAGCGCGGACGGGTAGGCGCGCAGCCCGGTCTGGGTGTCGCGCACGTCCCGGCCGGTCGCCAGGCGGAACGCCACCCGGGTCGCCGCGTTGCCGAACCGGCTGCGCGCCGGGACCTCGCCGTCGAACCCGCGTACGCCGAGCGTCGGCGCTCCGGTGGCGCGCATCCGGTCCGTCACGGCGCACACGTCGGGCACACAGTGCTGGCCGTCGGCGTCCACACAGATCACGTCGCGTCCCGGGTGGTGCGTCGAGGCGTACCGGAAGCCGGTGCGCAGCACCACGCCCTTGCCCCGGTTGACCCGGCGGCGCAGCACGGTCGCGCCCCGGGCGCGGGCCGCGTCCAGCACCCCGGCGGCGGCCGGGCCGCTGCCGTCGTCGACGACGAGCACGTCCGCCCCGGGCAGTGCGTCCCGCAGGTCGCCGACCAGCGGCGGCAGACGGTCACCCGGTCGGTACACCGGCACGAGCACGATCACGGAACCTCCCGGGTGGACTCGCCCGCCGGCACGGCCCGCCGGGTCGATCGAGGACGCTCGTACCCCGGGCCCGCCCCGGTGAATCACCGCCGGGGCGTGAGGCGTCCGATCCGGTCGGCGGCGCGGGCCAGCGCGCGCTCGCGGCGCAGCGACGCCTCCGGGGTACGCACACCGAGGAAGCCGATCCGGCTGAACGCCCGGGCGGCCCGCTCCCGCCGGACGGGCACCGGGTCGGGCGCGGTCACCGGCACGTCGGCCAGCGCCGGGCCGGACAGGCCGAGCACGCGCGCGGCGAGCAGCCGGACGCGGGGCAGGTGCCACGGGTGGGAGACCAGCCCGAGCGGGCGCTGCGCGGTGAACTCCGCCGCGTCGAGCAGCCCGTCCTGGACGGTGTGCGCCAGGTTCTGCACAGTGGTGCGGGAGCGGGTCTCGGCCGCCGACGAGGCGTACGCGTCGAGCCCCGCCTCGCGCGCCAGCGCCCGCATCAGCTCCGCCTCCCGGTATCCGGCGGGCGGGCCGGGCGCGCCGGCCGGGCCGTGCGGCCAGCCGCCGGTGAACACCACCCGGGCGTCCGGCGCGCGGCGGAACGCCTCGGCGTGCGCGCGGACGTAGGCCACCGCAGCCTCGGTGCGCGCCACGCTCTCCGCGGTGAGCCGGTAGCCGTCGTCCCCGGCCACCACCCCACGGCCGAAGACCAGCAGCACGGTGGCGGGAGACGTCATCCCTTCACGGTACGGCGCGGATCACTCGTCGTCCGGCGGCCAGGGTGGCGTGCCGACACCGGTGATGCGGACGCCGCCCCACGGGTCCACCTCGGCCAGCCGGGCCCGGGCGACCCGTTCGCCGATCCGGACCTCCACGTCGCGGCGGCCGGAGCGCAGCAGCCGGACCAGGCGCGGTTCCGGCTCGACCCGTCCGGCCCAGTGGTAGCGGCCGTCGACCGGCTCGAACCGCCCGCCGCCGTGCAACCGGACCGTGGTGCCGGCGATCTGGGCCGTGCCCTCCCAGGTCACCTGTCGATCCGTTCGTGCGCGCGGGTCAGCTCCGGTGGCAGGTCCGCGCCCCGGCGGACCCCCTCGATGCCGCTCCACAGCAGCGTGGTCAGGTATTCGGTGAGCGCGGCCCGGTGGATCGGCTGCCCGTGCGTGGTCCACCAGTCGCCGACCGCCTGCACGAACCCGACCAGCCCGTACGCCCACGGCTCGGCCGGGCCGGCGTCGAGGCCGAGCGCGCGCAGCCGGTCGCCGATGACCCGGGCCAGCCCGGTCGCGACCTGGCGGCTGGTGCCTGTCACCACCTGCTGGATGCCGGGATGCCCGGACTCGTGCACGAGGAACCGGTACAGCGACGGCTCGTACTCCACCACGCTCAGGTACGCGTCGATGGTCGCCTCGACCAGCGCGCGTTCCTCGCGTACCTGCTCCACGGCTGGGGCGATCGCGGCGACCACGCGCTCCGCGACCACCTCGCTGACCGCCAGCCAGAGTTGCGCCTTGTCGGCGAAGTAGCGGTAGAGCACCGGCTTGCTGACCCCGGCGGTGGCGGCGACCTGGTCCATGTCGACGCTCGGGCCGTGCTGCAGCAGTGCCTGCACGGCGGCGGCGATCAGTTCCTGCCGCCGCTGTTCGCGGTGGTCGGCCCAGCGGTCGCGCCGCCCGCCGGAACGGGGTGCGGCCGGCTCCGGAGGAGCGTCGGGGCCATTGACATCGGTGGTGGTCCGTCGCATGCTACCACTCGTAACAGTTACTCGAAGTTACGTCAATATGGAGGGGTCATGGCCGGGTTCCCGCGCGAGGCGGTCGCCGACCGCCTGCTCTCCGCCTCGGTACGCACCAGCTACGACCCGGTGGTCGACATCGACTGGTCGGCGCCACCGGTGCCCGGCGCGTACTGGCTGCCGCCCACGCGCAGCAGCCTCTACGGCACTCCACTGTGGGACGCCATGACCGAGGACCAGCGGGTCGAGCTGACCAAGCACGAGGTCGCCAGCGCGGCCAGCGCCGGGATCTGGTTCGAGACGATCCTCATGCAGATGCTGATCCGGCACTACTACGACGCCGACCCGACCAGCCGGCACGCCCAGTACGCGCTCACCGAGGTCGCCGACGAGTGCCGGCACTCCATCATGTTCGGCCGGCTCATCGAGGCCGCCGGCGCGCCGGTCTACCGGGCCGAGCCGTTCGACCACCTGCTCGGGCGCTGGCTCAAGTCCACGGCGACCGGCCCGCAGATGTACGCGGCCATCCTGATCGCCGAGGAGATCCTCGACTCGTTCCAGCGCGAGATCATGGCCGACGAGTCGTTGCAGCCGCTGATCCGGATGGTGTCGCGCATCCACGTGGTGGAGGAGGCCCGGCACGTGCGCTTCGCCCGCGACGAGCTGACCCGGCAGGTCGAGGCCGCCGGGCCGGTCGCGCTCGCGTACGCGCGGCTGGTGATCGGCCGGGCCGCGTACTCGATCACGCGGCGCCTGGTGCACCCGCGGGCGTACGCGGCGGTCGGGATCGACCCGGCGGCCGGCCGGGCCGCGGCGCGGGCCAACCCGCACTGGCGGGCCACGCTGCGCTGGTCCGCGCAGCGGATCGCCGACCACCTGACCGAACTGGGCCTGGTCGCCGGGCCGGGCCTGGTGCTGTGGCGCCGGGCCGGGCTGGTGGAGGGCTGACCGGCGGCGACCCGAAGGGGAAAGGATCGCCGCCGGCCGCCCGGTCACAAGGTGGGGAAGTTGTCGGCGGTACGGATGCGCTCGCGCATGAACGCGCCGGACTCGGTGAGCACCGACGTCCCGCCGAACGAGCCGGACGCGCAGGTGCCCGGCCGGAGCGCCGCCGAGCCCTCGGGCGCGTCGGAGAGCGTCCAGTTCGCGTAGCTGATCTTCAACCGGTCGAGCAGGTCGAGCCAGGCGTTGCTGCTGGCGGTGTCGACAGCGCCGTCACCGGTGTAGGTGACAGTGCCGAACTCGGTGACGAACAGCGGGAGCCGGCTCGCCGCCCGCTGCACCTCGTTGCGGTAGTTGTCCTTGTGCGACGCGGCGTAGAAGTGGAACGTGTACATGATGTTCTGCGCCCGCACCGGGTTGTTCACGATCTCGTCGGAGTTGCCGCCCTCGGAGACACCCAGCGAGGACCAGCCCCGGGTGCCGACGATGACCACCGCGTCCGGGTCGTTGGCCCGGATCACCGGGATGACCTGCTCGGCGTAGTTGCGGATGGTCGACCAGCTCACCCCGTTGGGCTCGTTGGTGATCTCGTAGATCACGTTCTTCTTCGCGGCGTTGCGCGCGGACACGTT
Source organism: Micromonospora sp. CNZ297 (assembly GCF_007827625.1). Lineage (NCBI taxonomy): Bacteria > Bacillati > Actinomycetota > Actinomycetes > Micromonosporales > Micromonosporaceae > Micromonospora > Micromonospora sp. CNZ297. Next base: position 102,238 of record NZ_VISU01000012.1, read on the forward strand.
GGCGAAGAACGTCTTGGCCCGGTCCAGGTTGTACATCGGGTCACCGGGCGTCAGCGTGTGGAAGTCGATGAGCGCGTACATGCCCCGGGCCTCGGCCTTGTCCACGAGCGTGTTCACCTGGTTGGTGAAGCCGGCCGGGTTGGTCTCGTAGCCCTGCTCCTGCACGTACATGGAGATGCGCAGCAGGTCGGACCGCCACTCGTTCGCGAGCACGTCGAGCGAGGCGTCGGTGTAGCAGTTGGCGAACCACTGCAACCCGTGCGTGCTCATGCCGCGCAGCTGGATCGGCCGCCCGTACTGGTTGCAGAGGTTGACGCCGCACACCTGGAGCTGGCCGTTGATCGCCACCGGCGTGGTGCCGGTCGGCGGCGGGGTGGTGGGTGGCGGGGTGGTGGGCGGGGGAGTGGTCGGCGGCGGCGGGGTGCTCGGCGGGGGCGTGCTGGGCGGCGGGGTGCTCGTGCCGCCGGTGCAGACCGTGCCGTTGAGCGTGAACGACGTGGGGCTCGGGTTCGACCCGGTCCACGAGCCGTTGAAGCCGATCGTGGTGCTCGCGCCGGTGCCGAGCGCGCCGTTGTAGTCCAGGCTGCGCGCGGTGACCGCCGAGCCGCTCTGCTGCCAGGTGGCCGACCAGCCCTGGACCACGCGCTGGCCGCCGTCGGGGAAGGTGAAGCCCAGCGTCCAGTTGCTCACCGGGTCGCCGAGGTTGCGTACCGCCACTGTCGCGGTGAAGCCGCCTTGCCAGGAGTTGGTGGTGTAGGTGACGGCGCAGCCGGTCGCCGCCATCGCGTCCGGCGAGGGCAGGACGGCCGTCGTCGCCAGGGCGAGCGCGCCGACCGCGCCGCCGACGAGCAGGTGCCGCCGGGACGGGCGGGGAATCGAGAACATGCGGGAAGGTCCCATCGTCTGGATGGTGAACGGACGGTGCCCGTCGTGAACCTGCCCGGAAAGCCCGACGCGGCGGCCTGGGGGAGCGCTCCCACGGCCGAGCGTAGAGGTGGATGCCGATGCGTGCAACAGTCGCCGCTCAGCGGCCGCCGCGCCGCCCGCCGTAGAGCCGCAGCGCGTTGCAGACGTCGAACACACCCGGCACGTCCCAGGCCAGCTCGGCGGCGACCAGGCGCGTCTCCGGGTCGGCCACCAGGCCGGCGAGGATGACCACGCGGTTCTGCACGGTCACTGTGATCTGCTGCCGGCGGGTGGTCCAGTCGGCGCTGAGCCGCTGCGCGACGAGCGACGCGAGCCGGGTGTCCGCGTCGTCGGGCTCCGGTCCGCCGCCGGTGTACGGGAACTCGGGGTACGGCCAGGGCATCACCACGGGGAGGGCTCCTTCTGTTCGGTCAGGACCGGTTGCCGGGTTGCGGGGCCCGGCGCCGGGACGCGGCCGTCGACGACTGTGAAGACGCCGTCGAGCCGCATGGTGTGCAGCACGGTGAGCACGAACCGCGACGGGGACAGCAGGCACAGCCGGCGGCCGTCGCGCCGGGCGTCCTGGTGCGCGCGCACCAGCAGGCTGAGCCCGGCGGAGTCGATCACCTCCAGGCCGGACAGGTCGACCAGCTCCATGTCGTCGCGGAGGGAACGCTCGTCGAGAGCGCGGCGGACCGCCGTGGCCGGGTCGAGTTCGTGGGCGGCCGGGGTGCCGGCGACCTGTTCCAGCTCGTCCAGGCCCAGACCGTCGTCGGCGATGGCCGCCCGGGCGCTGCACCGGGGGCAGTGATGCGGTCCGGACGCGAACGGCGAGCCGACCCAGTCGTGCTCGAACACGAGCGTCCACACCACCTCGGCGTCGGGCAGCGTGGCTCCGGTGCCGGTGACGCTGTCGCCGCAGGCGTCGCAGATGAGCATCATGAGGTGGTCCGCGGGAACGACGGTCACACCTCCTCCTTCCGCCGGCCGCCCGTACCGGGCGGCGTCTGCCCCTCCGCCTCCGGCCGGCCCGCGGCGACCACCGCCAGCACGACCGCCACGGCGGCGAAGCCGGTCTGCACCATCAGCGGCAGCACGGGCGATCCGTCGGTGCGGTGGTCCACCAGCCCGACCACGATCGCGCCGAGCAGCGCGGACGCCACGCCGAGCGCGAGTGTCAGCCACACCGGGACGGCCTTGCGCCCCGGCAGGACGAGGCGTCCCAGCCCGCCGACGGCCAGACCCACCACGAGCGCTCCGACGAGCGTGCTGCCGGTCACCACTCCTCCTCAGCGTGATGCGGACGCGACCCGGGCCCGGCCGCGCGCGGCCGGACGGGGCGTGTCGACGACGGGTACGGCGCCGAGCCCGGAGTTCTCCAGGATGCGCCGGATCCGCGGATGTGGATTGCTCAGCGTGAGCAGGCCGCCCTGCCGCGCCAGCCGGCGGTGCACGTCCAGCAGCAGCGCGACGGCGGCGGCGTCCACATGCCGGCACCCGGCGAGGTCGATCGTCAGCTCGCGGGGCCGTAGCGCGAGGATGCGGTCCAGCACGTGGGCGACCTCGGGCAGCCCGGCGAGGTCCAGCTCGTCGGTGATGTCCACGCGCACGTGCGGCACGGCGGACTCCGGCGGGGACGGCAGGCTGGCAGGCATCTGGTCGCTTCCGTGGTGGGATCGGGTCAGACCCCACTCTGCGCAGGGATCTTGGAGGTCACCGGACGGTTGTATGACGGTTCGATGACAAAAACCACGAACGGCCCACGCGATTGGGCGACCCGTGCCGGGCCGGTCATGATGCCCATATGACGGCCGTACTGGTGATCGAGGACGACGACCGCATCCGGCTCGCGCTGCAGCTCGCCCTGGAGGAGGAGGGCTACGAGGCGTACGGCGCGCCGACCGCCGAGGACGGCCTGCGCCGGCAGCGGGAGAAGCCGGCGGACTACGTGCTCGTCGACCTGATGCTGCCCGGCATGAACGGATTCGACTGCATCCGTCAGCTGCGCCGCGACGACGACGTGCCGGTCGTGGTGATCAGCGCCCGCGACGACACCCACGACATCGTCGCCGCGCTGGAGGCCGGCGCCGACGACTACGTGGTGAAGCCGGTCGCGATCAAGGAGCTGTCCGCCCGGCTGCGGGCGCTGCGCCGGCGCGTACGCACGGTGGCCGGGCCGGTGCCCGCCCAGTTCTTCGGCGACCTGGAGATCAGCGCGGAGGCCGGCGAGGTGCGGCGCTCGGGACAGCCGGTGCCTGTCACCCGCACCGAGTTCCGGCTGCTCTGCGAGCTGGCCGAGCACGCCGGGCGGGTGCTGTCGCGCCAGCAGCTGCTCAGCCGGGTCTGGGGCTACGAGACCGGCGACGAGCGGCTCGTCGACGTGCACGTGGGCCGGCTGCGGCAGAAGATCGAATCCGACCCGGCCAACCCGCGCCACCTGGTCACGCTGCGCGGCCTCGGCTACAAGCTCCAGCGATGACCCGGCCCGGCCTGCGCGCCCGGGTCACCGCGGCGTTCGCCGTCGGGGCGTTGCTGCTGTCCGCGCTGATGGCCCTCTTCTCGTACGACCTGACCCGGCGCTCGCTGCTCGACGAGCGGGAGCGCACCGCGGTACGGGCCGCCTACTACGACGCCGCCGTGGTCCGCTCCGGCCTGGACACCGGCACCCCGGACGTGGTGGCCGTGCTGCGCTCGCTCGACACCGGCAGCGCGCGCCGCCCGCTGCTGCACCTGCCCGACGGCTGGTACGCCCGTACCGCGGACGTGGGCGCCAGCTCGGTGCCGGTGGAGTTGCAGCGCGTGGTGGCCGACGGCAAGCCCGCGGTGCAGCGGATCCGGCTCGACGGGCAGCCCGTGCTGCTTGTCGGCGTGCCGCTGCCCGGCGCGCTCGGCTACTACGAGCTGACCTCGCTGCGGGAGGTCGAGGAGACGTTCCAGGTGGTGGGCCTGGCACTGATCGCCGTGGCGATCATGGTCGCCGGGGCGGGCGCGGCGCTCGGCTGGTACGCCACCCGGCACAGCCTGCGGCCGCTCACCGCGGTCGCCGACGCGGCGGAACGGATCGCGGCCGGCGACTTCGCCACCCGGCTCGACCCGACCACCGATCCCGACCTCACCCGCCTGTCCAGCTCGTTCAACGAGATGGTCGACAAGCTGGTGCACCGCATCGAGCGGGACCGGCGCTTCGCCGCCGACGTGAGCCACGAGCTGCGCTCGCCGTTGCAGACCCTGGCCGCCGCCGCGAGCGTGCTCCACCGCCGCCGGGAGCACCAGGACGAACGCACCGCGACCGCGGCGGGCCTGGTCGCCGACGAGGTGACCCGGTTCCAGCGCCTGGTCGACGATCTCATCCAGCTTGCCCGCACCGAGCAGCCGGCGCACCGCGAGACGGTCGACGTGCTGGAGCTGGCCCGGACCGTCTGCCGGGAGCGGTCGCTGCCGGAGAGCCTGGTGACGGTCGAGGGTGACGCCCCGCGCCTGTGGTGGGTCGACCGGCGCCGGTTCGCCCAGACGCTGCTGAACCTGGTGGAGAACGCCGAGCGGTACGGCGGCGGGCCGGTCGCCGTACGCCTCGGCGGGAGCGACGGCGTGGGCGTGCTGGAGGTCGACGACGACGGTCCGGGTGTACCGCCCGGTGACCGCGAGATCATCTTCGACCGGTTCGTGCGGGGGCGGGCGGCGCACGACCGGGCCGGCACCGACGGCACCGGTCTCGGGCTCGCGCTGGTGGCGCAGCACGCCGCCGCGCACGGCGGTACGGCCGCGGTGCTGGACCGCGAGCCCGGCGCCCGGTTCCGGGTCGAGCTGCCCGGAGCGCTGCGATGAGCCGCCGGCGGCTCCTGCCCGCCCTGCTCGCGGCCGTGCTGCTGGCCGGCTGCGGGGTGCCGGTGGACGACGAGCCCCGCCTGGTGCAGACGCCACCGGGCGCGTTCCCCACCCCCACGGTGTCCTCGACCGCCGACGGCGACGGGCGGGTGGACGAGCCGTTCTGCTTCGTCCGGGACGACGGGCTGGTCGTGGTCAAGCGCCGGGTGGACGGGCTGCCGGAGGTGGATGCGCACCTCCAGCACCTGCTGGCCGGTCCGGACGGCGGCGAGCGCCGTCAGGGACTGGCCACGGCGCTGCCCGGCACGGTCGCGGTGGCCGGGGCGACGCTGGCCGGCACGCTCGCCACGGTCGACGTACGCCAGGCCGGGGAGGAGACCGGCCGCAACGACGAGGTGCTGGCCTTCGGGCAGATCGTGTGCAGCCTCACTCAGCGGCCCGACGTGTTCAGCGTGGCCTTCCGCCGGGACGGTCAGCCGCTGGAGGTGCCACGCGCGGACGGGAGCCTCTCCGCGCTGCCGCTCACCGCCGCCGACTACCGGCCGTTGCTACCTCGCTGACACCCTTCCTCGCCGCTGTGTCCGTATATGAACCGAAATCTCCATCGTCCGTTCGGTTGATTTGATGGTGGCCTTTGGTCTAGTGTGGCTGGCACGACCGGTGTGGGAGGCCACCCGTTCTCCGAGGACAGGAAGGGCAGCATGACCACGATGACCATGGGATCGACCGCCACCGAGGTGCACCGCGCGCCGCAGACGGGCGAGGAGACCCGCGCCAGCGAGCTGATCGCGGCGCTCGCCGCACTGCCGGCCGACCACCCGCAGCGGGCCGCCCTGCGCAACCAGGTCATCGAGGCGTGGCTGCCGCTGGCGAACCACCTGGCCGCCCGCTACAGCGGTCGCGGCGAGCCGGCCGGTGACCTGGCCCAGACCGCGGCGCTCGGCCTGATCAAGGCAGTCGACCGGTTCGACGCCTCGCGCGGTGTCGACTTCGCCGGCTTCGCCATCCCGACCATCCTCGGCGAGATCAAGCGGCACTTCCGCGACCGCACCTGGAACATCCGGGTTCCCCGGCGCCTCCAGGAGCTGCGGCTGCGCATCTCCGAGGCCAACAGCACGCTGACCCAGACGCTCAACCGGGCCCCGACCGTCGCCGACATCGCCGCCCACCTCGACGTCACCGAGGAAGAGGTGCTGGAGGGACTGGAGGGCGCCCGCGCGTACAACGCGGTCTCGCTGTCCACCCCGATCGGCGACGGCGACAGCGCCACCGAGCTGGGCGACACGCTCGGCACCGAGGACAACGAGTACGAGCTGGCCGACCTGCGCGCCTCGCTCGGCCCGGCGCTCGCCACGCTCGACGAGCGGGAGCAGAAGATCCTCACGCTGCGCTTCTACGGCAACCTGACCCAGAGCGAGATCGCCGCTCGGGTCGGCGTCTCCCAGATGCACGTGTCCCGGCTGCTCGCCCGCGCCCTGACCAAGCTGCGCGGCCAGCTCACCGAGGCCTGATCGACCCTTGACGCGACCCCCGCCGGCCCGCCCGGCGGGGGTCGCGTCGTGTCACCAGCGCGAGGGCGGGGGCGGCGGCACCACCGGCGGCCGGTCGTCGCAGGTGATGGTGTTCGGCAGCAGCCACGGGGCCAGCCACCCGCCGTCGTTGCCACCCAGATCGGTCAGGGCGAACTCCGACCCGGCGGGTGTGAAGTGGAACGACCCGCAGTTGTTCACGCCGACCGCGCCCACGTTGCGGGCGTCGACGTTCGCGAAGCTCGCCCCGCCCGCCGTACGCGCGCTGACCACCGACGTGCCGGTGCCGTCGACCCGGATGTCGCGGAAGCGCACGTTGTCGATGCGCACGCTGTCCTTCACCGGCCAGTCGCTGACCAGCATGATCGCGTTGTAGGTGCTGTCCAGGTACGCGTCGCCGCTCACCTGGATGTCCGCGGCGTCGATGCTGCGGTCCAGCGCGTAGAACCAGATCGCGCCGAGGCCGATGTTCCAGTTCAGGTCGTACGTGCCGGCCCGCACAGTGGTGTTGCCGGTGATCCGCAGCCGGCCGGTGAACGGCTCGGCCCCGAACCGGGAGCCGACCTGGATCGCGCTGCCCTCGCGTACCGGGTCGGCGATCAGGTTGTGCGCGACGGTCAGGTCGGTGCCGCCGTACAGCGCGATGCCGTTGGCGAGCACCGGCGACTGCACCGTGTTGTAGGCGAACGTGTTCGACGCGTTCGCCGTACCCTCCGACCACATCGCCAGCGCGTCGTCGCCACTGTTGCGGACCACCGAGTTCGTCACCGACGAGTGCGTGACGCCGGTGTGGAAGTTCAGCCCGTCGGCGATCTGGTCGGCGATCACCGTGTTCGTGACCCGCAGGCCGGTCATCGGCCCGTCGAACCACATGCCGACCTTCGTGTGGTGCAGGTAGAGGCCGTCGATGGTGCTGTGGTTCAGCGCCCCGCCGACGGCGTTCACCTGGTCGGTGTCGATCCGCTCCCGCACGTCGCCCTCGATCGCGAAACCGGACAGGTGCACGTCGCTGCTGCCGCCGTCGGCGGCGTCGCGGCCGTAGAAGCCGACGCCCGTGTGGCGGGAGCCGTCGGGCGCCGGGGTGTCCAGGGCGACCTCGCGCCCACGCACGATCGTGTACCAGCTCCCGGCCCCGGCGATCGTCACGTCGTCGACGATTATGTGCCGGTTGACCTGGTAGGTGCCCGGCGGCAGGTAGAGCGGGCGGTCCACCCGGCGGGCGTACGCGATCGCGCGGTCGAACGCGTCGGCTGACTCCCGGCGGCCGGTCGGGTCGGCGCCGAAGGACAGCGCGTTCACCGCGCGGGGGACCACGCGGGGCGGCGCGACCAGGTGCGCGTCCACCAGGTCGATCACCGTCCACGCGGCGGCCGTGCCGCGCGGCGCGGTCAGCCGGACCACCTCGCCGGCCCGATGGGTACGGCCGAGCAGCAGGCGCTGCTCGTCGTAGAAGTGGTGCGGCCGGAACGGCTTGCTGATCACCGGCGCGGGCGTGGTGGCCGCCGGGACGCAGGAGCACTCGGTGATCCACCAGTCCGGGTGCAGCAGGTCGGCGCCGGGATCGTTTGTGAACGGGTACTGGTTGTAGAGCCAGGCGTACTGCGAGGTCAGCGTCATGGTGCGGGCGGGCGCGTGCCCGACCGCCACCCGCAGCGGCGCGGTGATCCCGCCGCCACCGGGCGCGTCCGGGATGCTGTAGCGCACGGTCAGCGCGTTCGTGGCCCGGGGGAGTGCGAGTTCGACGTACTGGCCGGGCAGCAGGCGTACGGCCCGGCGGCCGGACGCCTCACCGGCGAGTGTGTACGCCGACCGGTCCGGCCCGATCACGGCGCCGGTGGTCCGGCCGTGTTCCGCCTCCTGTTCGACGTAGTCCACAGTCGCACCGCGACCGGCGACGAGCGCGGGGTCCAGCCCGGCGCGGGTCACCACGGGAGCCGGTCCGCGCGGCGGGCCCGCAGTGGCGGCACCGGGCGGTACGAGCAGGGCGGCGGCGACGAGCGCCGCCGCGAGGATCCTCGGCACGCTCCGCGACATCGGAGCACCCACTTTCTCGGGGGGACGGGTGGCCTCGGCGGCGCAGGCCATCGACAAGGTTCCTCATGTTATTCCGGTGCTCTGTTGCCTTTCAAGCATCAATCTGCTCGCATCTTTCGGACCGCTTGCCTCCGCACACGGCAAGAACCGACCACTTCGGCTGTTCATTTCTTGCAAGAATCCGACGTACGATTGCCGCCGTGACGAAGCGCCTGACCGAGGTGGCCCGCAAGGCGGGCGTCAGCGAGGCGACCGTGAGCCGGGTGCTCAACGGCCGCGGCGGCGTGTCCGAGGCGACCCGGACCGCCGTGCTGACCGCCCTCGACGTGCTCGGATACGAGCGCCCGACGAAACTGCGCGGCGAGCGCGCCCGCCTGGTCGGCCTGGTCCTGCCGGAGTTGCAGAACCCGATCTTCCCGGCCCTGGCCGAGGTGGTCACCGGCTCCCTCGCGCAGCGCGGCTTCACCCCGGCGCTGTGCGCCCGCACCATCGGCGGCGTGCCGGAGTCCGGATACGTGGAGATGCTGCTGGACCACCAGGTCAGCGGCGTCATCTTCGCCGGTGGCTCGTACGCCCTCGCCGACGCCTCGCACGAGCACTACCGGCGCCTGACCGACCGCGGCCTGCCCGTGGTGCTCGTCAACGCCGGCGTCGAGGAGCTGGGCTTCCCGCGGGTGTCCACGGACGACGCGGTCGCCGTCGAGCAGGCGTACGGGCACCTGCGCTCCCTCGGCCACGAGCGGATCGGCATGGTGCTCGGCCCGGCCGACCACGTGCCCTCGCGCCGCAAGCTCGACGCCATGGTCCGGGCCGCCGGCTGGGGCGAGGACCGGTCCCTGGTGGAGCGGTCCAGCTTCTCCATGGAGGGGGCGCGGGTCGCGGCCACGAAGCTGATCGAGCGCGGCGCGACAGGGATCGTCTGCGCCAGCGACGTGCTGGCGCTGGGCACCATCCGGGCCGCCCGCCGCCTGGGCTGCGCGGTGCCGGCCGACGTCTCGGTGGTCGGCTTCGACGACTCGGCGTTCATGACCTGCACCGATCCGCCGCTGACCACTGTGCGGCAGCCGATCGAGACGATGGGCCAGGCCGCCGTGGACCTGTTGGTGACCCAGATCGAGGGCGCCGGCGTGCTGCACGACGAGCTGCTGTTCGAGCCCGAGCTGGTGGTACGCGGCTCCACCGCCCCCGCCCCTCGCCGCTGACCCCCGGCGGCTTCCGCCGCCTCGCCCTGCCGCGCCGCGCCGCGCCGCGTCCGTCGATCTTGGAGTAATGGCGCCCGGAATGCGGCCTACTTCCGTTATCTGAGGTGCCACAACTCCAAGATCGACGGGCGACTGACGCCGCAGTCGAGTTCTTGCATTCTTGCGTTCGCATCTTGCTGGGTTCGGTTCGCGTCGCTACAGTGACTCCACTCACACCTGACCCGGGGCGCGGTTTCCGGAGGCAGGGCGCGCGCGGTTGCCGTTCCACCACCTGAGGGCAGCCGCGCGGTCACCGCACATCAGTGAAGGCCATGGATACACCCGTTCCCGAAGGGATGGACAGATGTCCGTACCGCAGTATCGGAAGGTCGCGGCCGTGGCGCTCGCGGCCGGCCTCGGGCTCAGCCTTGCGGCGTGCTCCACCAAGAGCGACGACAGCAGCGACGCCGGCGGCAAGGTCACCATCACCGTCGACTGCCAGCCGGTCGGCGCGCAGAAGGAACTGCTGAAGAACTGGAACGACGACGTCGCCGAGTTCCAGCGGCAGAACCCGGACATCGTCGTCAAGAGCGTCAGCGTCGGCGAGCAGTGCAACAACCCGCCGGACTTCACCGCCCGCCTCGCCGGCGGCACCGTCACCGACGTGTTCTACGGCTACATGACCGACCTCCAGCAGGTGCTGGACTCCGGTCAGGCGATGGACATCGGCCAGTACGCCACCAAGGACACCATCCCCACCTGGGACAGCGTCGACCCGGCGCTGAAGGAGGTCTTCACCGACGGCGGCAAGCTCTACGCCGTACCGGTGAAGAACTACTCGATGGGCCTGATCTACAACAAGGCGCTGTTCCAGCGGGCCGGGCTCGACGTGAACAACCCGCCGAAGACCTGGCCCGAGGTGCGGGCCGCGGCCAAGAAGATCTCCGCGCTCGGCGACGGCATCGCCGGGTACGCCGAGTACAGCGCCGGCAACACCGGCGGCTGGCACTTCACCTCGCTGCTCTACTCCCAGGGCGGCCAGGTGCTCAGCGCCGACGGCAAGAAGGCCGACTTCAACAACGCGATGGGCAGGCAGGTCCTGCAGAACCTCAAGGACATGCGGTACGGCGACAACAGCATGGGCAGCCGGCAGCTGCTCCAGTGGGGTGACCTGCTCACCAACGCCGGCGCCGGCAAGGTCGGCATGTTCATCGGCGCGCCGGACGCGACCCAGGCGATCGTGAGCCAGTTCCAGGGCAAGTACCAGGACTGGGCGATGGGTCCGCTGCCCGGCCAGGACGGGCCGGCCAAGGCCACGCTCGGCGGCGGCGAGGGTTACTTCTTCAAGAAGGGCCTGAGCCCGGAGCAGGTCAAGGCCGGTCTGAAGTGGCTCGCCTACCAGAAGCTGACCCCTGGCAAGGGCCAGTTCGACTACGTGCGCGCCAAGCCGCAGAACTACCCGGTCGGCCTGCCCCAGCCGCTGCTGTTCACGAACGGCAGCGACGCGCAGAAGCAGGAACTGGAGCTGCGCAAGGCCAACGCGAACGTGGACACCACCAACTTCGCGGTCTTCGAGGCCAACCCGGTGCCGATCAAGGGGGAGCCGCGCAACGCCCAGGCCGTCTACGCGGTGCTCGACGCCGCGATGTCCGGGGTGCTGACCAACCCGAACGCGAACATCGACGCGCTGCTCAAGACCGCCGAGGACAAGGTCAACCAGCTTCTGGCCGCGCAGAGCTGACCCGACCGGAGGTGGGGCCGGCGCACCGGCCCCACCTCCCCGAGCACCGCAGGAGTCGCCTTGGCGCTCACCACCGCCCCCGGTGCCACCCGCCGTCCCGGCCCCGCCGCGCCGAAGCCGTCGCGTACCGCCGGACGCCGCGCCGGACTCGGCCGCAAGGTCCGGGACAACCTCACCGGGCACGCGTTCCTCATCGGCGCTGTCGTCTGCTTCGCCGTCTTCTCCTGGTACCCGATGGTCCGCGGCGTCGTGATGAGCTTCCAGCGCACCCGCCGCGGTGAGACCACCTGGGTGGGCTGGGACAACTACAGCCGGATCATCGCCGATCCGAGCTTCTGGACCGCCTGGAAGAACACGTTCGTCTTCACCGGCCTGGCGCTCGTCCTCGGCTACCTGGTGCCGTTCTTCGTGGCGATCCTGCTCAACGAGCTGCGCCACGCGAAGGGCTACCTGCGGGTGCTCGTCTACCTGCCGGTGATGCTGCCGCCGGCGTCCGCGCTGTTCCTGTTCAAGTTCTACGCGTACGACCCGAGCGAGGCGGGGCTGTTCAACGCGATCCTCACCGCGCTGGGACTGCCCACGTCGGAGTGGATGCAGTCGCCCACGATGACGATGCCGGCCATGGTGATCGCGTCGACCTGGATGAACATGGGCGGCGCCGTGCTGATCTACCTGGCCGCGCTGCAGAACATCCCCGGCGAGCTGTACGAGGCCGCCGAGATCGACGGTGCCGGGGTGTGGCGGCGAATCCTGCACGTGACGGTCCCGCAGACCCGGCTGATCCTCGCGCTGCTGGCGATGCTCCAGATCGTCGCCACCATGCAGCTGTTCATCGAGCCGCTGATCCTCGCCAACGGCGCCGGTACGCAGGACTCGGCGACCTCCGTGGCGTACCTGATCTACCAGCACGGGTTCTTCCAGAACGACCTCAACGGCGCCGCCGCGCTCGGCGTGATCATGCTGGTGGTGCTGGCCGGGTTCTCCGCCGTCTACCTGCGACTGACCGCGAGACAGGACTAGGACATGGCCGCCGACCTCACCACCCGTACCCTCGTCTCCCACGCCCAGCTGCGGCGCGGTCGCAGCCGCGTCCTCTACTGGCTCGTGCTCTCCGTGGTCGTGGCCGGGTTCACGCTGGTGTTCCTCGGCCCGCTGTACTGGATGGTCACCGGCGCGCTGAAGTCCGGCCAGGAGATCGCCCAGACGCCGCCGTCGCTGTTCCCGCGCGACCCGCAGCCGGGCAACTACGTCGACGCCTGGAACAACCTGGATCTCGCGAAGCTGCTGTTCAACACGTTCTACTACGCCACCGGCGCGGTGGTGTTCCAGCTCGTCTTCGACACCGCGGCGGCGTACGCGTTGTCGAAGCTGCGCCCGGTGCTGGGCAAGCTGATCCTCGGCATGATGCTGGTGACGCTGATGATCCCGGCGATGGTGCTGATCGTCCCGCAGTACGTCACGGTGATCGACCTGCCGATCGTGCACGTCAACCTGCTCGACTCGCCGTTCGCGATCTGGCTGCCGCTGGTGGCGAACGCGTTCAACATCTTCCTGCTGAAACGGTTCTTCGACTCGATCCCGGAGGACCTGATGGCAGCCGCCGTGATGGACGGCGCCACCCCGCTGCGCACGCTCTGGTCGATCGTCCTGCCGATGTCCCGCCCGATCCTCGGCGTCGTGGCGATCTTCGCGGTGACGGCGGTCTGGAAGGACTTCCTCTGGCCGAAGCTGGTCATGCCGTCGCCGGAGACGCGGACCGTCAGCGTCGGCATCTACGCCTTCGCCGGCGGCACCCCGATGAACGTGGTCATCGCCGCGTCGGTGATCGCCGCGATCCCCACAGTCGTGCTGTTCCTGATCTTCCAGCGCAACATCATGTCCGGCCTGACCACAGGCGGCCTCAAGGGCTGACCCCGCGCCACCGCCCGCACCCGGGCCGCGAGCCCGCCGCAGCAGAACCGACCCGCAGAAAGCAGGTGCCCGTGTCCATGGCCGACAACAGCCCGTGGTGGCGCTCCGCGGTGATCTACCAGGTCTATCCGCGCAGCTTCGCCGACGGCGACGGCGACGGGATCGGCGACGTCGCCGGCATCCGGTCCCGCCTGGATCACCTCGCCGCGCTCGGCGTCGACGCCATCTGGTTCAGCCCCTGGTACCCGTCGCCGATGGCCGACGCCGGCTACGACGTGTCCGACTACCGCGACATCGACCCGGTCTTCGGCACCCTCGCCGAGGTGGAGGCACTGATCGCGGAGGCGCACGCGCTCGGCATCCGCAGCATCGTCGACGTGGTGCCCAACCACTGCTCCGACGCGCACCCCTGGTTCCGGGCCGCGCTCGCCGGCGGGCCGGGCGCGCCCGAGCGGGACCTGTTCTGGTTCCGCGCCGGCCGGGGACCGGGTGGCGACCTGCCGCCCACCGACTGGACCGGCGAGTTCGGCGGCCCCACCTGGACCCGCACCACCGACCCGGACGGCACCCCCGGCGACTGGTACCTGCACCTGTTCGCCCCGCAGCAACCCGACCTCAACTGGGACCACCCCCGGGTCCGCGCCGAGTTCGAGGACATCCTGCGCTTCTGGTTCGACAGAGGCGTGGACGGCATCCGCATCGACTCGGCCGGGCTGCTCGTCAAGGACGGCACGCTGCCCGAGGTGCACCCGGACCGGCCGCACCCGTTCCGCGACCAGGACGGCGTGCACGACGTGTACCGCGCCTGGCGGCGCATCGCCGACTCGTACCCGGGCGGGCGGGCCCTGGTCGGCGAGGTGTGGCTGCCCGACCGGCAGCGGTTCGCGAACTACCTGCGCCCGGACGAGCTGCACACCGCGTTCAACTTCGACTTCCTCGGCTGCGCCTGGGACGCCACGTCACTGCGGGAGAGCATCGACGGCACGCTCGCCGCGCACGCCCCGGTCGGCGCGCCGGCCACCTGGGTGCTGTCCAACCACGACGTCACCCGTCACGTCACCCGGTACGGCCGCGCCGACACCCGGTTCAGCTTCGCCGCCAAGCGCGAGGGCATCCCCACCGACCTGGAACTGGGCACCCGCCGCGCCCGCGCCGCCGCGCTGCTGTCCCTCGCACTACCTGGCGCCGCCTACGTCTACCAGGGCGAGGAGCTGGGGCTCTGGGAGGTCGAGGACATCCCGTACGAGTTGCGGCAGGACCCGATGTGGGAGCGGTCCGGGCGGGTCGATCCCGGCCGCGACGGCTGCCGGGTGCCGCTGCCCTGGCAGGGCGACACCCCGCCGTTCGGGTTCAGCCCCGACGGCGCGACTGCCGCGCCGTGGCTGCCGCAACCGGCCGACTGGAAGGACCGCACGGTCCGCGCCCAGACCGGCGATCCGCACTCGATGCTGGAGCTGTACCGGGCCGCGCTGACGCTGCGCCGCGCCGAACCCGCGCTCGGCGACGGCACGCTCACCTGGCTGCCCGCACCGGACGGCGTGCTCGCGTTCGCCCGCGAACCCGGCTTCACCTGCCTGGTCAACCTCGGCGACGCAGCGGTGCCGCTGCCCGCGCACGACCGGCTGCTGCTGGCCAGCGGCCCACTCGACGACGACCGGCTGCCACCGGACACCGCGGTCTGGCTGCGTACCCGATCGGCCTGACCGCGGCGCCGGCGGTCCCGTCCCGCCGCCGGCGCCGCGACACCGGCGGCCCGTCCCGGCCGCCACCACGCGACACCTGGGGAGGAGGAAGGAGAGGCAACGCCGAACGGGGGGATCTGGCCACCGACGAAAGGGAGCACACCCCGCATGGCCGAGCACCGCACCGCGCACCGCACCGCGCACCGCCACCGCAGCACCGGCGTGGCCGCCCTCGCCGCCGCCGCGCTCGCCGCCTCGACACTCGTCGTCGTGGCGCTCACCACGACCGCCACCCCGGCGCGTGCCGCCGGACTGTCCCCGTTCGACATCACCGGACGCGGCGCCACGGTGCCGTTCCGGGAGCAGGAGGCCGAGCAGGCCGCCCACACCGGCACGAAGATCGGCCCCGACCGGCGCTACGGCACGCTGCCGTCCGAGGCGTCCGGCCGGGAGGCGGTCACGCTCGACGCCGTCGGCGAGTACGTCGAGTTCACGCTCACCGCCCCGGCCAACGCGGTCACGTTCCGGTACAGCCTGCCGGACAACGCCGCCGGCACCGGCCGCGACGCCACCATCGACCTGCGCGCCAACGGCGCGCTGGTCAAGGCGGTGCCGGTCACCTCCCGGTACGGCTGGTACTACGGCGGCTACCCGTTCAACAACAACCCGGGCGACACCAACCCGCACCACTTCTACGACGAGACCCGGACCATGTTCGGCACCACGTACCCGGCCGGCACGAAGATCCGCCTCCAGGTCTCCTCGACCGCCCAGTCACCCACGTTCACCATCGACCTGGCCGACTTCGAGCTGGTCGGCGCACAGATCACCAAGCCGTCCGGCGTACTGGACGTGGTGACCGACTTCGGCGCCGACCCGACCGGCGCCACCGACTCGACGGCGAAGTTCCAGGCCGCCGTGGACGCCGGCAAGGCGCAGGGCCGGGCGGTGTGGATCCCGGCCGGCACGTTCACGCTCTGGGACCACGTGGTGGTCGACGGCGTGACGCTGCGTGGTGCCGGCCCCTGGTACTCGGTGCTCGGCGGCCGGCACCCCACCGACCGCAAACGCGCCGCCGGCATCTACGGCAAGTACGTGCCGGGCGGCGGCTACTCCGGCGAGATCCGCCCGCACGAGGCCGGCGGGCCCAGCCGCAACGTCACGCTGCGGGACTTCGCCATCATCGGCGACATCCGGGAACGGGTCGACGAGGACCAGGTCAACGCCATCGGCGGCGCGATGACGAACTCCGTGGTGGACAACCTGTGGTTGCAGCACACCAAGGTCGGCGCCTGGATGGACGGGCCGATGGACAACTTCACCATCCGCAACAGCCGGATCCTCGACCAGACCGCCGACGGGGTGAACTTCCACTGGGGCGTCACCAACTCCACAGTCACCAACACGTTCGTCCGCAACACCGGTGACGACGCGCTGGCCATGTGGGCGCAGAGCGTGCCGAACGTCGGCAACTCCTTCACCCGCAACACCATCGGCGTGACGATCCTGGCCAACCACCTGGTCACGTACGGCGGGCGGGACATCACCATCGCCGACAACGTCACAGCCGACTCGGTCACCAACGGCGGCGGCATCCACGTGGCGAACCGCTATCCGGGCGTCACCGGGCCGACCGCCGTGTCCGGCACCATCACGGTGGCCCGCAACACGCTGATCCGCAACGGCAACTCCGACTACAACTGGCAGTTCGGTGTGGGCGCGATCTGGTTCTCCGCGCTCAACGAGCCGATCCAGGGCGCCGCGATCAACGTCACCGACACCGACATCCTGGACAGCTCGTACGCGGCACTGCACTGGATCGAGGGCCAGACCAGCGGCATCTCGTTCGACAACGTCCGCATCGACGGCGCGGGCACGTACGCGCTCCAGGTGCAGGCGCCCAGCCAGGTCCGGTTCACCAACGTGCGGGCCACCGGCATCGCCCAGTCCAACCCGATCCACAACTGCGTCGGCAGCGGCTTCCAGATCACCCAGGGCACCGGCAACTCCGGCTGGTACACGCCCACCCCGTACTGCGGGCCGTGGCCGCAGCCGCAGTGGGGCAACGGCCCGTCCAGCCCGCCGCCCACCAGCCCGGCGCCGACCACGGCAGCGCCGACGACAGCAGCGCCGACCACCGCGCCGCCGACCACGCCGCCGCCGGCCGGCGGGAACCTGGCGCTGGGCCGGCCGACGACCGCCACCAGCACCACCCAGACGTACGCCGCCGGCAACGCCGTCGACGGCAACCCGGCCAGCTACTGGGAGAGCGCCAACAACGCGTTCCCGCAGTCGCTCACCGTCGACCTCGGCGCGTCCCGCACCGTCGACCGGGTGGTGCTGAAGCTCCCGCCCGGCTGGGAACGGCGTACCCAGACGCTGTCGGTGCTGGGCTCCACCGACGGCTCCTCGTACACCACGCTCGCCGCGTCGGCGGGCCGCGTGTTCGACCCGGCCGCCGCCAACAGCGTGCCGATCGCGCTGCCGTCCGGCGACCGCCGGTTCGTCCGGGTCACAGTCACCGGCAACACCGGCTGGCCGGCGGGTCAGCTCGCCGAACTGGAGGTGTACGGCGGCGGCACCACCACACCGCCGCCTGCCACGACGCCGCCGCCCACCACCGCGCCGCCGGCCGGGAACCTGGCGGCGGGCCGGCCGGTGGCGGAGACCAGCCACGCCGACGTGTACGGCGCCGCCAACATCGTCGACGGCAACGCGAACACCTACTGGGAGAGCGCCGGCAACGCCTTCCCTCAGTCGGTGACAGTCGACCTGGGCAGCGCCCGGCCGGTCGCCCGGGTGGTGCTGAAGCTGCCCCCGTCGGCCGCCTGGCAGACCCGTACCCAGACCGTCTCCGTGCTCGGCTCCACCGACGGCTCGTCGTTCTCGACGCTCAAGGCGGCGGCCGGCTACACGTTCGACCCGGCGGGCGGCAACAGCGTGTCGATCGCGCTGCCCGCCGGTGACCGCCGCTTCGTGCGGCTGACCTTCACCGGCAACACCGGCTGGCCGGCCGGCCAGCTGTCCGAGTTCGAGGTGTACGCCTCCTGACCCGGCGCGGCGGGGGCCCGCCCCGCCCCCCCCCCCCCCCCCCCCCCCCCCCCCCCCCCCCCCCCACCCCCCCCCCCCCCCCACCAACCCCCCACCACAACCCCCAACCACC